>NZ_JBHSQS010000032.1:0-50236 GCF_042658605.1 Micromonospora vulcania
CCACCCCCGCGCCCACCCCCACTACGTCGATCTAGGGCATATCACCGCCAGAGGATCTCCATCCACAGCGATATGCCCTAGATCGACGCGGCGTACCGGGCGCGCGGCGCGCGGGGCGGGACTCGCGGGGGGGCGGGTTAGGGGACCGCGTAGGTGAGGATGGGGGTGCCGTCGGCGCGTTGGAGTTCGACGCTGACCAGTTCGGCGTCGGTGAACCGGGTGGCGCCGGTGAACCGGAGGTCATCCCCGGGCGCGGCGAGCCAGGAGCCGATCTGCTCGGTGGCGCCGTTCGCGCCGCGCGCCACCAGCCGGAAGGTGTACGCCTTGCCGTAGCCGGTACGCGGGTCGTACCCGCAGCGCATCGTCACCTCGGTGCCCCATTCGGTGCCCTTCAGTCCCAGCTCGGCGTGCACCGGCCCGGAGGAGGCCACCGGTCGCATGGCGACCATCGACACCTGCGGTGCGGGGATCCCCGGCGAGCCGGGATCGCCCGGCGTTCCGTTCAGCAGGGTGGCGGCGCCGACACCGACCACCAGCGCCAGCGCGGCGGCGACCAGCCCGGTCAACGCGTACCCCCGGCGCCTGGCCCACCGTTCGTGGCGTCGCCGGCCGCGGGCCTCCTCGAGCAACGCGGGCACCCGGGGTGGGGTCGGCGGTGGCAGGAACTGCTCCAGCCCGGCCGGATCGAGACGGCCGAGCAGACCGGGCAGGACGGCGATCTCCGCGACCGCCTCCCGGCAGGAGGCGCATCCGGCGAGGTGCCGCTCGTAGGCTGCCCGCTCGGCGGGGGCCAGCGCACCCAGCACGTACGCGCCATCGTCGTGCGCGAACTCGCACCGGGTCATCCCGTCACTCCCATCTCGGACAGGACCAACCGTAGTGACCGCAGCGCGTAGTGGGTGCGGGACTTGACGGTGCCCGGCGGTACGCCCAGCCGGGACGCCGCCTCGGCCACCGATCGTCCCTGGTAGAAGCACTCGACCAGCACCTCCCGATGGGTGGGGCTGAGCCGGTTCAACGCCTCGGCGACGGTCCACGCCTCCACCGCCCGCTCGGCCTCGTCGACCACCTCGGGCGGTTCGGGCAGTTCGTCGGTGAACACCTCGCCGACCCGGGTGGACCGCCGCCGCCAGGCGTCGATGGCCAGGTTGCGGGCGGTGGTGAAGAGCCAGGCCCGCACCGAGCCGCGTTCCGGGTCAAGCGACTCGGGGTGCCGCCAGGCCCGTAGCAGCGTCTCCTGCACGAGGTCCTCGGCGCGCTGCCGATCGCCGTTGACCAGCCGTAGGGAGTGCGCGTACAGCGCCTCCGCATGCTCGTCGTGCAGCGCGCGTAGCAGTTGGGCGTCATGGTCGCTGATGGCGGTCTCCTCGCTTCCGGCGCGCGTCCGGCGGTGCGTTCGTCCGGGAATACGTGCGGTCACGTCGATCGGTTCAGCACGAGGTCAGACCGGTTGCGCCGAGCGGCGCCCGGCGAGGTGTTCACGCCTGGTTCACATCAAGGCCGACGACCGCTCACCACGTCCTCCTAGCGTCCGGCAGGTACGCCCGGCCACCGTCCCGATCCAGCGTGCCACCGACCTTCCCAGGAGGCTCCTCCCATGAGCGACCGTCCCCGGCTGCTCCCGCTGCTCGGCGCCACCCGCCACGGCGGTCGTGACGCCATGACCTGTCTCTACCGCTGCGGAAATGCCTGCGACCACCCGGTCCCGAACACCTCCGACAACGCGTACTTCGGTGATGTGGTGAACGCGGAGGTCTCGCGGCGCGGCGTGGTCCGGGCCGGCGCGGTCGGCGCGCTGGTCCTCGGTTTCGGTGGTGCGGCGGCCGGCGCGCTGGCCGGCGCGGCTCCGGCCATGGCGGCCCCGGAGGTTCCGGACGTCCCGGAGGGTTTCGGCTTCGGACGCCCGAGCACCGGTGTCGGCAGCGGCGCGCTGAGCTTCAAGCCGATCCCGCCGAACAAGCTGGACACCCTGGTCGTGCCGAACGGCTACGACAACGCCGTGGTGATCAAGTGGGGTGACCCGGTGCTGCCGGGCGCGCCGGAGTTCGACCTGCACGGCCAGACCGCCGCGGCGCAGTCCAAGCAGTTCGGCTACAACAACGACTTCGTGGGCGTGCTGCCGCTGGACAAGCGGGGCAACCGGGCGCTGCTCGTGGTCAACCACGAGTACACCAACGAGGACCTCATGTTCCCGGGCTTCCCCGGTCTGGACGGCCTCTCGGTGGAGCAGCTGCGTACCGCGATGGCCGCGCACGGCATGTCCGTGGTGGAGTTGGAGCGGGTCGCCGGCACCGGGCAGTGGAAGCCGGTGGCCAACGGACGCCGGCCGTACAACCGGCGGGTCACCGCGCTGAGCACCAAGTTCGACCTGACCGGCCCGGCCGCCGGCTCGGCCTGGCTGAAGACCGCCGCCGACCCGAAGGGCCGTACGGTCGTCGGCACGCTGAACAACTGCTCCGGGGGCGTGACCCCGTGGGGAACCGTGCTCTCCGGCGAGGAGAACTTCAACCAGTACTTCGTCGGCGCCGACGCCGCTCCGGCGGAGCTGAAGCCGAAGTTCGAGCGCTACGGCATCACCACCACCGCTCGCTACCCCAGCGGCAGCCGCAAGTGGGAGCGCGCCGACGAGCGCTTCGACCTGGCCAAGCACCCGAACGAGGCGCACCGCTTCGGTTGGGTCGTCGAGATCGACCCGTTCGACCCGGAGAGCCGCCCGCGCAAGCACACCGCGCTGGGCCGGTTGAAGCACGAGGGCGCGAACGTGATCGTGGCCAAGGACGGGCACGTGGTCGCGTACATGGGCGACGACGAGCGCTTCGACTACCTGTACAAGTTCGTCTCGGACAAGAAGTTCATGCCGGGCAACTCCTGGGTGGCCCGCAAGCACAACCTGACCCTGCTGGAGTCCGGCACGCTCTACGTCGCGAAGCTGGAGCAGACCAGCGCCGGCGAGATCGACGGCTCGGGCAAGCTGCCCACCGACGGCGCGTTCAACGGCCGGGGCCGGTGGATCAAGCTGGTCAGCGGCAACCGCTCGTACGTGGACGGGATGACCGCCGCGGACGTGCTCACCTTCACCCGGCTCGCCGGCGACAAGGTGGGTGCGACCAAGATGGACCGCCCCGAGGACGTCGAGCCGAGCAAGCTCACCGGCAAGGTGTACGTGGCGCTGACCAACAACACGGACCGGGGCAAGGCCGACAAGGCCCCGGCCGACGAGGCGAACCCGCGCAACCTGAACAAGCACGGGCAGATCCTGGAGCTGGTCGAGGACCGCGGCGACAACACCGCCGAGACCTTCGCCTGGTCGCTGCCGATCGTCTGCGGCGACCCGACCGACCCGTCGACCTTCTTCTCCGGGTACGACAAGACCAAGGTCTCCCCGATCTCCTGCCCGGACAACGTCGCGTTCGACGCCACCGGCAACCTGTGGATCTCCACGGACGGCAACGCGCTGGGCAGCAACGACGGCCTCTTCGCCGTCGCGGTGGAGGGCCCGGAGCGGGGTCACCTCAAGCAGTTCCTGACCGTGCCGCTCGGCGCGGAGACCTGCGGCCCGTTCATCACCGGCGACAACCGCTCGGTCTTCGTCGCCGTACAGCACCCGGGCGAGATCACTGGCGCGTCGGTGGAGAACCCGGCGTCCAACTGGCCGGACGGGGACTACGCCAAGCCGGGCGTGGTCGTCACCTGGCGCCTCGACGGCGGCCCGGTGGGCAGCTGACGTTACCCCCGGCGGTTCGGCGCTGGACCGCCACGAGAGGCCCTCTCCCAGCCCGGGAGAGGGCCTCTCGGCGTCACCGGGTCAGTGGTCGGTGGCGATGCCATCGGCGACGGCACGGGCCACCGTGAGCAGCTTGGCGCGGACCACCCGGGCCGAGGTCATCATCTCGCTGGCCGGCAGCGCGCAGGCCAGCACGATCCGGCGCTCCATGTCCTTGTCCGGCGTGACCAGCACCGCCGCGCAGGCCACCCCCTGGCGGAACTGCCCCATCTCGAGCTGCATCCCCCGCCGGTCACCGGCGGCCAGGTCGGCCTCGAACGTCTCGGTGCTGGTGAGCGTGCTGGTGGTGAACGGGCGCATCCCGTACTCCCGCAGGTAGCGGAAGCGCTGTTCGACGGTGAGGGTGGCGAGCAGGGCCTTGCCGAGGGCGGTGGCGTGCGCCCCCTCGTCGAAGCCGGGGACCAGGTCCTCCAGGTAGGGCGAGCGGTGGCCCTCGGCGACCGCCGTGATGGCCACCTGGCCGCCGACGAAGCGACCCAGGTAGTGGCTGTAGCCGGTGTCCAGTGCGGCCCGCCGTAGCGTCTCGCCGACCACTGGCGGCCCGCGGAACGCGGTGACCAGCTCGCGGTAGCGGTCGGCAATCTCCAACCCCACGATGTACGTGCCGTCCTCGCGGCGGATCACGTAGCCCTCGTAGGCGAGAGTCCGGACGAGGTGGTAGGTCGTGGCCACAGTCAACTCGCACCGCCGTGCGATCTGCTTGACGGTCAGGCCCTTCGGGGCGCGACCGACCGACTCCAGCACCCGCAGCGCACGGGACACGCTGCGGATCAGGTCCGAAGGTTCTGCCAAGGGGTCGCGCACAACCACCTCCGAGGCCGGGGACTTACACCATATGAAAAACAGGCCCGGTGCGAAATGCCTGTTCGGGTCGAGGATGCCAGATCGCCATCCACGGCCTGTGCCCCGCCGCTCACGAAGAGTGGTACGAGTAGGTCTCGCGTAGGTTTGCCGGACTATGACCGACAACGCCCTCACCCTCGCCCCGGCCCGTCCGATCCGGGTCAGTGCCGGTGCCGTCGCGACCACCATCGCGGTCGTGCTGCCGGTCTTCCTTCTCGGTGGCCTCGCCGTGCAGATGGGTGCCGACCTTCACTTCTCCCCGGCGGGCCTGGGGTTGGCCGTGGCCATCTACTTCGGGATCAGCGCGCTGGCCTCGGTGCCGTCGGGCCGGCTGGTCGAACGGTACGGTCCGGCCGTGGTGGCCCGCTGCGCCATCCTGCTGGCCGCCGGGTCGATGCTGGCCGTCGCGGCGCTCGCCCGGTCGTACCCCATGCTGGTCGGCCTGCTCGCCCTCAGCGCCGCCGCGAACGCCCTCGGCCAACTCGCCAGCAACGCCACGTTGGCCCGGCACGTGCCGGCCCGCCGGCAGGGGCTGTCGTTCGGTGTCAAGCAGGCGGCCATCCCGGTCTCCACCCTGCTGGCCGGGGCGGCCGTGCCCACCATCGCGCTCACGGCAGGCTGGCGTTGGGCGTTCGTGGCCGCCGCGGGAGCGGCGCTGGCGACGCTGCCCGCCGTACCCCGGCACGAGCCCGTCCTGGCCCGCCAGAGCGCCGCCGCGCGTGCGGGCCGGGCCACGGCGGCGCTGGTGGTGATCGGGGCGGCGGCGACGCTGGCGGCGGGCGCGGCCAACGCCCTCGGCACCTTCCTGGTGGACTCGGCGGCCGCCCGAGGTCTGTCACCGGGCCTGGCCGGTCTCACCCTGACCCTCGGCAGCGCGGTCTGCGTGGTCGCCCGGGTCGGCGCCGGCTGGCTGGCCGACCGCCGTGCCGGCGGCCACGTCGCACTCATCGCCGCGATGCTGGTGGTCGGCGCGACCGGGCTGGGCCTGCTCGCCCTGACCGGCACGGTGCCGCTGGTGGCCGGCGTACTGCTCGGCTTCGGCCTGGGCTGGGCCTGGCCCGGGCTGATGAACTTCGCCGTGGTCCGACTGCACCCGCAGGCCCCGGCCGCCGCCACCTCGATCACTCAGACCGGGGTGTACGCGGGCGGTTGCCTGGGTCCACTGAGCCTCGGCCCGCTCGCCGCCCACCTCGGCTATCCGGCGATGTGGGGCACGGCGGCGGTGGCCATGGTGCTCGCCGCCGCTCTCATGCTCGTCGGCAGCCGTCTGCTGACCCGAACGGCAAACCGCGGCGAGGATCAGCTGGTGCGGTCGGCGATGTAGTCGCAGAGGGACTCCAGGGCCCGCCGCGACGGGCTGGCCGGGAGCGGAGCCAGGCGGCTGCGGGCGTCCTCGGCGTAGCTGCGTACCGTCTCCCGGGCCCGCTTGAGCGCCGGGCTCTCCCGGAGCAGCCCGAGCGCCTCGGCGTGCAGCGCGTCGTCGGTCAGCGGGCCGGTGGCCAGGATCTCGCGCAGCCGCACCGAGGACGCGTCGGAGTCGTCCGCCGCGCGCGCGTAGAGCACCGGCAGCGTCGGGACACCCTCGCGCAGGTCCGTGCCGGGCGTCTTGCCCGACTGCATCGACTCCGAGGCGATGTCCAGCAGGTCGTCGGAGAGTTGGAAGGCGACGCCGATCGTCTCGCCGTAGCCGGCCAGCGCCTCGACGTGCTCGACGGACGCGCCACCGAACATGCCGCCGAACCGGGCCGAGGTGGCGATCAGCGAGCCGGTCTTCTCGGCAATCACGTGCAGATAGTGGGCGACCGGATCGTCGCCCTCACGCGGCCCGACGGTCTCCGCGATCTGGCCGTGCACCAGCCGGGCGAACGTACGCGCCTGCAACCGGACCGCCTCGGGGCCCAACTCGGCCGCGATGTCGGCGGCCCGGGCGAAGAGGTAGTCGCCGACCAGAATGGCCACCGAGTTGGTCCAGCGGGAGTTCGCGCTCGGCGCACCCCGGCGCACGGACGCCTCGTCCATCACGTCGTCGTGGTAGAGCGTGGCCAGGTGGGTGAGCTCCATCACGACGGCCGCCGGGATCACCTGCGGGCCGGCCGGGTCACCGAACTGGGCGCCCAGCGCCACCAGCAGCGGCCGGAACCGCTTTCCACCGGCCTCGACAAGGTGCCGGGCGGCCTCGGTGACGAACGGGTCGGCGCTGGCCACACTGGCCCGCAGCTCGACCTCGACAGCGTCCAGCAGACCCAGCACGGAAGCCTCGACGCTTGGATCGGCGAGGTGGAGGCCGAGCGCGCCGAACTGACTCGTGCTCGCCCGACCCCGACGACCGCCGGAGCCGGTGGCACCTGAACGCTCGCCAGCCGGTATCACCACGCCATCAACCATGCCACACCCCCTCGACCTGCTCCGGGTCGGGGATGCGCACCGAGGGCCGGCACGCGAACGCGTACCGGCCCCCGGTCGTTGCTGTTCTGGTCATCGCACGAATTCGGCGGCCCCGGCGGCCAGGTCGAGCAGCGGAGCCGGCGCGACGCCCAGCACCAGGGTGGCCACGACACCGATCATCAGCGCGGCCGAGGTGAGCCCACCGGGCACGGTCACGGTCGGGGTGGACTCGCCCGGCTCGGAGAGCCACATCATCACCACGACCCGCAGGTACGGGAAGGCCAGCACCATGCTGGTCAGCACACCGGCGATGACCAGCCACGCCTGCCCGCCCTCGAGCGCGGGCCCGAAGATCGCGAACTTGCTGGTGAACCCGCTGGTCAACGGGATACCGGCGAAGGCCAGCAGGATGAAGGTGAACAGCCCGGCGTAGAACGGCGAGCGCTTGCCCAGCCCGGCCCAACGGGACAGGTGGGTGGCCTCGCCGTCGGAATCCCGGACCAGGGTCACCACCGCGAACGCGGCCAACACCGAGAAGCCGTACGCGACGAGGTAGAACATCGTGCCGGAGAGCCCGTTCTTGCCCGGCGACAGCACACCGACCAGCAGGTAGCCGGCGTTGGCGATCGACGAGTACGCGAGTAGCCGCTTGATGTCGGTCTGGGTGACCGCGAGGACCGCACCGACCAGCATGGTCAGCACCGCCACCGCGCCGAGCACCGGGGTGAAGTCCCAGGCCGCGCTCGCGAACGCGACGTGGAAGACGCGCAGCAGCGCGCCGAACGCGGCGACCTTGGTGCAGGCGGCCATGAAGGCGGTGACCGGGGTCGGGGCGCCCTGGTAGACGTCCGGCGTCCAGACGTGGAACGGAGCCGCCGCGGCCTTGAAGAGCAGGCCGATGGCGAGCAGCGCCATGCCGGCGAAGAGCAGCAGCGGGCTGGCCGGGGAGTCGTTCACCGCCGCGTTGATGGTGGCGAAGTCGACCCCCGCCCCGCGATCCGGGGTGCCGGCCGTGAAGCCGTAGATCAGGGCCACCCCGAACAGGAAGAACGCCGAGGCGTACGCGCCGAGCAGGAAGTACTTCATCGCTGCCTCCTGGCTGAGCAGACGCCGGCGACGAGCCAGCGCGCAGAGCAGGTAGAGCGGCAGCGAGAAGACCTCGAGCGCGATGAACATGGTCAGCAGGTCGTTCGCCGCCACGAAGATCAGCATGCCGCCGATCGCGAACGTGGTGAGCGGGTACACCTCGGTGAGGCCGTTGCGGCCCTCGGCCTGCTGCCGGTCGTCGGCGGACTCGGCGGTCACCGCGGCCTGGGCCACGAACGCCCCGCCCCGCTCCACCGCACGGTCACCGATCAGCAGCAGCGCCATCGCGGCGAGCACCAGGATCGCGCCCTGGAGGAAGAGCGTCGGCCCGTCCACCGCGATGGCCTGACCGGCGGTGAGCATCCGGTCGTCGACGTTGAGGACCACCATGGTCAGCGCGGCCAGGACGGCCAGCAGGGCCAGCGTCAACTGCACCAGGTGCCGCGAGCGCCGGGGGATGAACGCCTCGACCAGCACGCCGAGCAACGCGACGCCCAGCATGATCAGGATCGGGGCGAGCGCCGCGTAGTCGAGCGACGGCAGTTTCAACTCGGTCACTTTGCCGCCTCCTGGACGGTGCCCACCGACGGGGCGGGGTCGGTCCTGCCGATGTCGTCCATGGTCGCCTGGACGGCGGGGTTGATCACATCAGTGACCGGCTTGGGATAGAAGCCGAGCAGCACGATCAGCGCGATCAGCGGAGCGACCACGACCTTCTCGCGCAGGCTGAGGTCCCGGCGCATCCCGTCGACCTCGGTCAGTGCCGGGTTGAGCGTGCCCTGGGTGGTGCGCTGCACCATCCACAGCACGTACGCGGCGGCCAGGATGATGCCGAGCGTGGCGATGACCGCGACCGGCTTGTTCACCGTGAACGTGCCGATCAGCACCAGGAACTCGGAGATGAACGGCGCGGTGCCGGGCAGCGCGAGCGAGGCGAGACCGGCGAAGAAGAGCACCCCGGCGAGCACCGGGACGAGCTTGCCGGCGCCACCGAAGTCGCTGATCAGCGACGAACCACGCCGGGCGATCAGCATCCCCACCACCAGGAAGAGCAGGCCGGTGGCCAGCCCGTGGTTGAGCATGTAGAGCACCGCGCCGGTGCCGGCCTGGGTGGTGAAGGCGAAGATGCCGACGCCGATGAAGCCGAAGTGCGCGATCGAGGTGTACGACACCAGCCGCTTGAGGTCGTTCTGGCCGACCGCCAGCAGGGCCGCGTAGATGATGCCGATCACGCCCAGCGCCAGCGCCCACGGCGCGAACCACTTGGACGCCTCGGGGAACAGCGGCAGGCAGTAGCGCAGGATGCCGAAGGTGCCGACCTTGTCCAGCACACCGACCAGGAGCGCCGCGGCACCCGCCGGCGCGGCGCCACCGGCGTCCGGGAGCCAGGTGTGGAACGGGAAGAACGGCGCCTTGATCGCGAACGCGAGGAAGAAGCCGAGGAACAGCCACCGCTCGGTGCCGGTGCTGATGTCCACCTGCGACAGCGCCTGCCAGTCGAAGGTCTTGCCGCCGACCACCCACAGCCCGATCACCGCGGCCAGCATGAACAGCCCGCCGACGAGCGAGTAGAGGAAGAACTTCACCGCCGCGTACTGCCGCTGGTGGCCGCCGTAGCTGCCGATCAGGAAGTACATCGGCACCAGCATGACCTCGAAGAACACATAGAACAGGAAGACGTCGGCGGCGGCGAAGACGCCGATCATCGTGCACTCGAGGACCAACAGCAGCGCGAAGTAGACCGGCACCGACCGCTTCGACGACTCGGCGTCGTGCCAGGACGCCAGGATCACCAGCGGCACCAGCACCGCGATCAGCATCAGCATCACCAGCGCGATGCCGTCGGCGGCGAAGGTGAAGCTGACGCCCCAGTTCGGGATCCACGAGTACGACTCACGGAACTGGAACCGTTGACCGTCGGCCTTGAAGCTCACCCACATGACCACCGAGAGCACCAGCACCAGCAGCGACCAGACGAACGCCACCTGCTTGGCCAACTCCGGCCGGCGACGCGGCAGGAGGGCGACCACCAGGGCACCCACCAGCGGCGCCACGGTGAGCACCGAGAGGAACGGGAAGTTGGACATTATGCGGCCTTACCTCCGTCGTGGATGCGTGGTCCGCCGGCGGGGGCGGCCGGGAAGAGGTCGATCACGCCAACCACCCCGCCTGCACGGCCAGGAACGCCGCCATCACCAGCAGCGCGCCGGCCAGGATCGAGGTGGCGTACGAGCGCACGAAGCCGGTCTGCATCCGCCGGAGCCGTCCCGAGCCACCGCCGACCGTGGCCGCGAGCCCGTTGACCAGCCCGTCGATGCCCCGGTTGTCGAGGAAGACCAGCGCCCGGGTGAGGAAGATGCCCGGCTTCTCGAAGACCGCCTCGTTCACCGCGTCGACGTAGAGGTTGCGTCGGGCGGCGGTGACCAGCAGACCGGCCGGCTGCGGCGCGGTGGCCGTGCCGGCCCGGAACTGGAACCAGGCCAGACCGGCGCCGAGCACGGTGATCAGCAGCGAGAGCACGGTGATCACGGTGTGCGAGAGGACCGGCTCGTGCGCCTCTTCGTGGCCGCCCAGCCCGGCGGTCGCCGTCAGCCAGTCCGGCACCGAGGTGGCGAGCAGGAAACCCGCGCCGACCGAGCCGGCCGCCAGCAGGATCAGCGGGATGGTCATCAGCTTCTTCGACTCGTGCGGCTGCTCGATGTCCTCGGTCCACCGTGCCGGCCCGTGGAACGTGAGCACGAAGAGCCGGGTCATGTAGAACGCGGTCAGCCCGGCGCCGAGCAGCGCCGCACCGCCGAAGAGCCAGGCGGTCCAGTCCTCCCGCTCGAAGGCGGCCACGATGATCGGCTCCTTGGAGAAGAAGCCGGAGAACGGGAACATGCCGATGATGGCGAGCCAGCCCATCATGAAGGTCAGCCAGGTGATCTTCATGTACTTCGACAGCGCGCCGAAGCGGCGGATGTCCACCTGGTCCTTCATGCCGTGCATGACCGAGCCGGCGCCCAGGAACATGTTGGCCTTGAAGAAGCCGTGCGCCAGCAGGTGCACGATGGCCAGCGCGTACGCCGCGCCGCCGAGGCCGACGCCGAGGAACATGTAGCCGATCTGGCTGACGGTCGACCAGGCGAGCACCCGCTTGATGTCGTCCTTGGCCGCACCGATGATGCAGCCGATCAGCAGGGTGAGCGCGCCGACGCTGACCACCACGAGTTGGAGCGTCGAGTTGGCCGAGAAGATCGGGTTGGACCGGGCGATCAGGTAGACGCCCGCCGTGACCATGGTGGCGGCGTGGATGAGCGCCGACACCGGGGTGGGGCCCTCCATCGCGTCCGGCAGCCAGGCCTGGAGCGGGAACTGACCGGACTTGCCGGTCGCACCGAGCAGCAGCAGCAGGCCGAGCACCAGCACCGTGGTGCCGGTCAGCGCGCCGACGCCGTTGAACACCTCGTCGTACTGGGTGGTGCCCAGGGTCGCGAACATGATGAAGATCGCGATGGCCAGACCGGTGTCACCGACCCGGTTCATCAGGAACGCCTTCTTGCCGGCCGTGGCCGCGCTCGGCCGCTCGTACCAGAAGGAGATCAGCAGGTACGACGCCAGACCGACGCCCTCCCACCCGACGTAGAGCATCACGTAGTTGTTGCCGAGCACCAGCAGCAGCATGGCCGCGACGAACAGGTTGAAGTACGCGAAGAAGCGGCGGCGGCCCGCGTCGTGCGCCATGTATTCCACCGCGTACAGGTGGATCAGGAAACCCACCCCGGTGATCAGGAGTACGAAGACCGCGGCCAGCGGGTCGAACAGCAGGCCGAAGTCGACCCGTAGGTCACCGACCGCGATGAAGTCCCAGAGGCTCAGCTCGGCCGACTTGTTCTCCAGGCCACGGAGCTGGAAGAAGTAGGCCAGGCCGAGTACGAACGCGGCACCGATGGCCGCCACGCCCAACCAGTGCCCCCAGCGGTCGGCCCGCCGGCCGAGCAGCAGCAGGATCGCCGCACTGACCAGCGGGATCGCCACCAGCAGCCAGACGCTGCCGAGCAAGCCCGTGGCCTCTGCGTACTGCACAGTCTCTTCCACTTGCTTGCCCCTTAGTACTTGAGCAGGTTGGCGTCGTCGACACTCGCCGAGCGTCGCGTCCGGAAGATGGACATGATGATCGCGAGACCGACCACGACCTCGGCCGCCGCCACCACCATCACGAAGAACGCCATGATCTGACCGTTGAGGTCGCCGTTGATCCGGCTGAAGGTGACCAGGGTCAGGTTGGCCGCGTTGAGCATCAGCTCCACGCACATGAACAGCACGATCGCGTTGCGCCGGATGAGCACCCCGGCGGCGCCGATGGTGAACAGCACCGCGGCCAGCACGAGGTAGTAGTCGGGCGTCACTGCTCCGTCCCCTTCAGCGAGGTCTCCTGCGCGGTCATCTCACGCATCGGGAGGATGGCCGGCGTGCTGCGGTCGGTGAGCCGGCCGTCCGGCAGCCGCGCCGGGGTGGCCACCGAGGACGAGGTCGCGAAGACGCCGGGGCCCGGCTTGGGGCCGGGGTAGTTGCCCGGAGCGAAGCGCGCCCGCATGGTCGACGGCTGATCGATCTTGTCCTGCTTGCGCCGCTCGATGTGCGCCAGCACCATGGCACCGACCGCCGCCGTGATCAGCAGCGCCGAGGTCAACTCGAACGCGAAGACGTACTTGGTGAACAGCAGCCGGCCGATGGCCTGCACGTTCCCCTCCGCGTTGGCCTGCTCCAGGCCGACCGCGGTGGTCTTGCGCAGCGCCCGGTAGAGCGCGCTGCCGACCAGGCCGGCGAAGCCCAGCCCGAGCACGATCGCGGCGACCCGCTGGCCGCGCAACGTCTCGATCAGCGAGTCGGACGCGTCCCGGCCGACCAGCATCAGCACGAACAGGAAGAGCATCATGATCGCGCCGGTGTAGACGATGATCTGCACCATGCCGATGAACGGCCCGGCCTGGAGCACGTAGAACACGCCCAGGCAGAGCATGGTGAGCACCAGCCAGAGCGCCGAGTGCACCGCGTTGCGGGCGGCCACCATCCCGATCGCGCCGATCAGCGCGAGCGGGGCGAGGATCCAGAAGGTGACCTGCTCGCCGCCGGACACCCCGCCGGCCGCGGCCAGCACCGTCGAGGACGTCATGCTCCCTCTCCCTTGCCGGCCGCCACGCGCTGGGCGGCCTGCTCGGCACCCGGGAACGTCACGCCGGGATGCTCCTCGACGTGGTAGCCGCCGGGGCTCATCGGGGACTTCTCGGCGCCGGCCGAGGTGCCCGGGTTGTCCAGCGCGCCGACGTAGTAGTCCTTCTCGCTGTCACCCAGCCGCATCGGGTGCGGCGGCTGCTCCATGCCTTCGAGCAGCGGCGCGAGCAGCTGCTCCTTGGTGAAGATCAGATCCTGCCTGTTGTCCCGGGCCAGCTCGTACTCGTTGCTCATGGTGAGCGACCGGGTCGGGCAGGCCTCGATGCACAGTCCGCAGAAGATGCACCGGGCGTAGTTGATCTGGTAGACGCTGGCGTACCGCTCACCCGGCGAGAAGCGCTGCTCGTCGGTGTTGTCGCCACCCTCCACGAAGATCGCGTCCGCCGGGCAGGCCCAGGCGCACAGCTCACAGCCGATGCACTTCTCCAGCCCGTCCGGGTGCCGGTTCAGGATGTGCCGCCCGTGGTAGCGCGGCGCCGAAACCGGCGGCTTGAACGGGTAGTCGGTGGTGACGACCTTCCTGAACATGTGCGAGAAGGTGACCCCGAATCCCTTGAACGTTCCGGTGATCGCGCCCACGTCACACCTCCCTGGAGTCCGAGCCGGTGGCGATGTTTGCCGGCTCCCGCTCGGCGACCACGCGCGTGATGCGCGGGCTCGGTGGTACCTGAAGATCCATCGGTGGCAGCGGGAAACTCCCGTACGGCCGGCTGTCCACCTGTTCCTGCGCCGTCGGCTGCGGCTTCGGCTTGCGGCTGGGCCAGAACAGCGTGGCGATCAGCAGGAAGCCGGCCGGGATGCCGACCGCGATCGCCTTGCCCTGCCACTCCCAGTCCTCGATGGCCCGCAGGCCCGACAGCACCAGGATCCAGACCAGGTTGATCGGCAGCAGGACCTTCCAGCCGAAACGCATGAACTGGTCGTAGCGCAGCCGGGGCAGCGTGCCGCGCAGCCAGACGAAGACGAAGACCAGCGCGATCACCTTGCCGAAGAACCACAGCATCGGCCACCAACCGGAGTTGGCGCCCTCCCAGATGGTGATCGGCCACGGCGCGCGCCAACCGCCGAGGAACAGCGTGGTGGTGACCGCCGACATGGTCACCATCGCGACGTACTCGCTGAGCATGAAGAGCGCGAACTTCAGCGAGCTGTATTCGGTCATGAAGCCGGCGACCAGCTCGGACTCGGCCTCGGGCAGGTCGAACGGCGCCCGGTTGGTCTCGCCCACGGTGGCGATGAAGAAGATGATGAAGCTGGGCAGCAGCAGGATCGCGTACCAGCCCGGTGCCGGGATCGACCAGCCGTTGATGCTCAGCTCGGTGCCGTGCCCCTGGGCGGCGACGATCCCGCTGGTGCTCATCGTGCCGGCGGTCATGAACACCGCCACGATGGAGAGCCCCATGGCGACCTCGTAGGAGATCATCTGGGCGCTGGAGCGCAGGCCACCGAGCAGCGGGTACGTCGAGCCGGAGGCCCACCCGCCCAGCACGATGCCGTAGACGCCCATCGAGGAGCAGGCCAGCAGCAGCAGCACCGCCACCGGCACGTCGGTGACCTGGAGCGGCGTGTGGTGACCGAAGATGCTCACCATCGGGCCGAACGGCACCACCGACAGCGCGGTGACCGCGCAGATCACCGAGATGGTCGGCGCGAAGAAGTAGACGACCTTGTCGGCCGCCTTCGGCAGGATGTCCTCCTTGAAGGCCATCTTCAGACCGTCGGCCAGCGTCTGCAGCAGGCCGAACGGGCCGACCTGGTTGGGGCCGGGCCGCACCTGCATGTAGCCCACCACGCGCCGCTCGAACCAGACGCCGAGCAGGGTGGCCAGCAGACCGAAGGCGAACGCGAAGACAATCTTGCCGAGGACCAGCCACCACGGATCCCGGCCGAAGTCGGCCAGCGTCGGGTCCTGGGCCAGGTATGACGCGTTCACTGCGCCCACCTCTCGTTCACGATCGCGGGACTCACTGGTTACCCCCGGTGTTGAGGAGCGGACCCGGGAGACCGGCCTCGTCGGCCGCCACCCGCTTGGCCGGAACGGCCGCGCTCGGTGCGGGGACGGAGATCCGGACGACCGCGCCGGACGTCGCCCCGAGGCTGCGTCGCACGGTCGAACCGGGTGAGTTGGTCGGCACCCAGACCACGCCGTCCGGCATCTCGGTCAGCTCCGCCGGCAGGGTCAACGCCCCCCGGTCGGTGCCCACCGTGACCGGGTCACCGTCGGCGACGCCGAGCGCCTCGGCGGTGCCCTTGCCCAGCCGGACCGCCGGCGGGCGGGCGGTGCCCGCGAGGTGCTCGTCGCCGTCGGTCAGCGTGCCCAGGTCGACCAGTTGGTGCCAGGTGGCCAGCACGGCCTCCCCGGCACCCGGGTGCGGCACCGACGCCGGCGGCACCGACGGCGCGGCCGGCCGCTGGGTGCGGGTCGTCGGCAGCGTGCCCAGCTCGCGACGCACGCTCGGCACGTCGGCCGTGCCGAGCCGCACGTCGAGCAGCGCGGCCAGCGCGTCGAGCACACGGCCGTCGGTCATCGCAGCGGTGTTCAGCACCGCCTCGAACGGGCGCAGCCGGCCCTCCCAGTCGAGGAAGCTGCCGGCCTTCTCGACCACCGGGGCGACCGGCAGCACGACGTCCGCCCGCCGGGTCACCGCGCTGGTGCGCAGCTCCAGGCTGACCAGGAACGGCACCTCGTCCAGAGCGGACTCGGCCAGTCGCGGGTCGGCCAGGTCGGCCGGGTCGACACCGGCCACCACCAGCGCGCCGAGCTGCCCGCCGGCGGCGGCGGCCAGGATCTGATCGGTGTCCCGGCCGGCCTGGCTCGGGATCACCCCGGCCGGGATGTCCCACGCCTCGCCCAGCTCGGCCCGGGCAGCCGGCTCGGTGACCAGGCGGCCACCGGGGAGCAGGTTGGGCAGGCAGCCCGCGTCGACCGCGCCGCGGTCACCCGCGCGCCGCGGCACCCAGGCCAGCTTCGCCCCGGTACGTCGGGCCACGTCCGCCGCCGCGGAGAGCCCGCCCGGCACACTGGCCAGCCGCTCGCCGACGATCAGGATCGCGCCCGGCGCGCTCAGCGCCTCGGCGACCGTGGCGTGCTCGGCGAGCACGCTGGCCTCCTCGCCCGGCACCACCCGGGCCAGCTTGGCACCGAGCTTCTCCAGGCCGCGGGTGGCGAACGGCGCCAGCGCGTACACCGTCAGGGTCTTCTTCAGGTACGCCTTGCGCAGCCGCAGGAAGAGGATCGGGCACTCCTCCTCCGGCTCGAGGCCGACCAGCACCACGGCCGGCGCGTTCTCCACGTCGGTGTAGGTGACGTCGGTGACCCCGGCGACCGAGCTGGCCAGGAAGTCGGCCTCCTCGCGGGAGACCGGCCGGGCCCGGAAGTCGATGTCGTTGGTGTTCAACGCGACGCGGGCGAACTTCGCGTACGAGTAGGCGTCCTCGACGGTCAGCCGACCGCCGGTGAGCACCGCCGCACCCTGCCCGCCGTCCCGGGCCGCGCGCAGCCCTTCGGCGGCCACGGTGAGCGCCTCGCTCCAGGACGCCTCCCGCAGCTCACCGCTGCGCTCGTCGCGGACCAGCGGGGTCGTCAACCGGTCGGTGGCCCGGGCGTACTGGAAGCCCCACCGGCCCTTGTCGCAGTTCCACTCCTCGTTCACCGCCGGCTCGTCACCGGCCAGCCGGCGCAGCACCTTGCCGCGCCGCCAGTCGGTGCGCTGCCCGCAGCCGGCCGAGCAGTGCTCGCAGACGCTCGGGCTGGAGACCAGGTCGAACGGGCGGGCCCGGAAGCGGTACTGGGCACCGGTCAGGGCTCCCACCGGGCAGATCTGCACGGTGTTGCCGGAGAAGTAGGAGTTGAACGGGACATCGCCCGCGTCGCCCTCCTCCCCGTACGCGTCGTCCCGGTAGATGTTGATCTCTTCGGCGGACGACCGGCCCATCAGGTCGATGAACTTGTCGCCGGCGATCTCCTCGGAGAACCGGGTGCAGCGCTGGCAGAGCACGCAGCGCTCGCGGTCCAGCAGCACCTGGCTGCTGATCTCCATCGGCTTCTCGTACTCCCGCTTGTGCTCGTGGAAGCGCGAGTCGGTACGGCCGGTGGACATCGCCTGGTTCTGCAGTGGGCACTCGCCGCCCTTGTCACACATCGGGCAGTCCAGCGGGTGGTTGAGCAGCAGTAGCTCCATCACCCCCTCCTGCGCCTTCTTGGCGACCGGGGAGGTGACCTGGGTACGGACCACCATGCCGTCGGCGACGGTCTGGGTGCAGGAGGCGACCGGCTTGCGCTGACCCTCCACCTCGACCAGACACTGCCGGCACGCTCCGGCCGGGGCCAGCAGCGGGTGGTCGCAGAAGCGGGGGATCTCGGTGCCCATCTGCTCGGCGACCCGGATCAGCAGCGTCCCCTTGGGGGCGGTGACCTCGACGCCGTCGATGGTGAGCGTGACGGTGTCGGTCTGCTTGGCTACGTCGGTCATTAGTGGGCTCCCACCAGCTGCTTGTCCGACAGCTTCGGCGCGGTACGTCCCTCGATGTAGTCGAGGTAGTCCTGCTTGAAGTACTTCAGCGACGAGGTCACCGAGCTGGTCGCGCCGTCACCCAGACCACAGAACGAGCGGCCGAGGATGTTGTCGCAGGTGTCCAGCAGGGTGTCCAGGTCCTCGTGGGTGCCCTGACCGGCGAGGATCCGCCGGTAGACCCGGACCATCCAGTAGTTGCCCTCGCGGCACGGGGTGCACTTGCCGCACGACTCGTGGTGGTAGAACTCCAGCCACCGGTAGGTCGCGTAGACCGGGCAGTCCTGGTCGGAGAAGATCTGGGTGGCCGTGGTGCCGAGGATCGAGCCGGCCCCCGCCACCCCCTCGAAGTCCAGCGGCACGTCCAGGTGCTCGGCGGCGAGCAGCGGGGTGGACGAGCCGCCGGGCGTCCAGAACCGCAGGTTGTGCCCCGGCTGCATGCCGCCGGCCAGCTCCAGCAGCTCGCGCAGCGTGATGCCCATCGAGCACTCGTACTGGCCGGGGTTGACGATCCGGCCGGAGAGCGAATAGATCATCGGCCCGGAGGACTTCTCGGTGCCCATGGACTTCCACCAGTCGGCCCCGCCGAGCACGATCGGCGGCACGCTGGCGATGGTGCCGACGTTGTTCACCACCGTCGGGCTGGCGTACAGGCCGTGGGTGGCCGGGAAGGGCGGACGCAGCCGCGGTTGCCCCCGGAAGCCCTCCAGCGAGTCCAGCAGCGCGGTCTCCTCGCCGCAGATGTACGCCCCGGCGCCGGAGTGCACCACCAGTTCCAGGTCGTAACCGGTGCCCAGGATGTTCCGACCGAGGTAACCCTTGGCGTACGCCTCCTGGACCGCGTTGCGCAGCCGACGCGCGGCGTGCACCGCCTCGCCCCGGATGTAGATGTAGGCGCGGCTGGCCCGGATCGCGTACGACGCGATGATCACGCCCTCGACCAGCGCGTGCGGGTCGTGCGTCATCAGCGGCAGGTCCTTGCAGGTGCCCGGCTCGCCCTCGTCGGCGTTGACCACCAGGTAGTGCGGCTTGCCGTCACCCTGCGGGATGAACCCCCACTTCAGACCGGTGGGGAAGCCTGCGCCACCACGGCCGCGCAGCCCGGAATCCTTGATCAGCTGGATCAGGTCGTCCGGGTGGGCCTTGAGCGCCTTGCGCAGCGCGGCATAGCCGTCGAGCTGCTCGTAGGTGCCGATCCGCCAGGCGTCCGGCGACAGCCAGCGCTTGGTGAGCACCGGCGTCAGCTTGGCCAGCGTCTCCGGGCGGGGAGTGGTCACTTCTGGACCCCCGTTTCGCTCGCGGCGGCGGAGTTCGCGCCACCGGCGCTCGCCGACGCTTCGTTGAGGTTTCGCTCCTGGGGGCCGGTGGAGTCACCGGCGGGCTTGCCGTCGCCGGCCGGCTCGTTGGCCGCCACACCGGCGGCCTCCGCGGCCTGCGCGTCGGGCGCTGCCGGCGGCTCGGTCTCGGTCGGGACCTTGGTGCCGGGTGCGTCCGGCGCGGCGGTCGCCGCGTCCGGCTGCCGGGTCTCTGCGGTACGCACCTGTGGCGACTTGTCGTCCGGTGCCTTCACGTCCGGCGCGGTGCTGCCGGTCGCCGCGGCGGCGGGAGCCGGCTCGCCGGTACCGGCGTTGCCGGGCGTACCCGTCGGAGCGGACGCGCCGTCGCCACCCTTGACCGGGATGGCCTGCTTCACGGGCTCGGCCTTGGCGGCCTCGGCGGCCTTGGCCTGCGCCGCCGCCTTGTCCGCCTCGGCCTTGCTGCGGATCGGGGTGTTCGGGTCGAAGCCCGGTACCGATACGCCGTGCTGCTGCGCCAGCAGCAAACCGCGCAGAGTGGGCTGGCCCGGTCCGCCGTCGGCGACCGCGCCCTCGCGCTCGTCGGCGAAACCGGCGAGCTGCACCGCCATCTCCTTGAGCGTGCAGAGCCGTGCGCCCCGGGTCGGCATCGGCCGGCCGCCGGCCCGCAGCTCGTCGACCACTCCGACCGCCGTGGACGAGTCCACCCCGTCGAAGAAGTCGTAGTTGACGGTCATCACCGGGCCGTAGTCGCAGGCCGCCAGACACTCGGCGTGCTCCAGGGTGATCTTCCCGTCGGCGGTGGTCTCGTCGTGCCCGACGCCGAGGTGCTCGGCGAGGGTGTCGTAGACCTCCTGGCCGCCGAGCACGTTGCACATCGTGTTGGTGCAGACGCTGACCAGGTAGTCGCCGGTCGGCTTGCGCTTGTACATCGTGTAGAAGGTCGCCACCGCGCCGACCTGGGCCTTGTTCAGACCGAGGACCTCGGCGCAGAACGCGACGCCGGCCGGGGAGACGTACCCCTCCTCGGCCTGCACGAGGTGCAGCAGCGGCAGCAGCGCCGAGCGGGACCGGTCGGCCGGGTAGCGGGCGATGATCTCCCGCGCCCGCTCGCGAGTCGTATCGGTGAAGGTCATCGGTCACAACCACCCATCACGGGGTCCAGCGAGGCGCCGCCGGCGATCACGTCGGCGATCAGGCCGCCCTCGGCCATCGCCGGGAGGGCCTGGAGATTGACGAAGCTCGGCTCCCGGTAGTGCACCCGGTACGGCCGGGTGCCACCGTCGGAGACCGCGTGCACGCCCAGCTCGCCGCGGGGCGACTCGATGCCGACGTACACCTGGCCCGGCGGGACCCGGAAGCCCTCGGTGACCAGCTTGAAGTGGTGGATCAGCGACTCCATCGACTGACCCATGATCTTCGCGACGTGCTCCAGCGAGTTGCCCATGCCGTCGACACCGATGGCCAGCTGGGCCGGCCACGCGATCTTGCGGTCGGCCACCATCACCGGACCCGGCCGGAGGCGGTCGAGCGCCTGCTCGACCAGCTTCATCGACTCCCGGATCTCGGCGAGCCGGACCTGGTAGCGGCCCCACACGTCACCGTCGGGGTGGGTCGGCACGTCGAACTCGTACGTCTCGTAACCGCAGTACGGCATGGTCTTGCGCAGGTCCCACGCCAGCCCGGCGGAGCGCAGGACCGGCCCGGTGATGCCGAGCGCCACGCAGCCGGTCACGTCCAGCACCGCGACGTTCTTGGTCCGCTCGATCCAGATCGGCTGGCCGGAGAGCAGGTCCTCGTACTCCTTGAGCTTCTTCGGCATCATCTTCAGGAAGTCGCGGATCTTGACGATCGCCGCGTCCGGAACGTCCTGCGCCACACCGCCCGGCCGGACGTACGCGTGGTTCATCCGCAGGCCGGTGATGGTCTCGAAGATGTCGAGGATGTACTCCCGCTCGCGGAAGCCGTAGAGCATGATCGAGATCGCGCCCAGCTCCATGCCGGTGGTGGCCAGCCAGACCAGGTGCGAGGAGATCCGGTTGAGCTCCATCATCAGAACCCGGATGGTGGTGGCCCGCTCGGTGATGTCGTCGGTGATGCCGAGCAGCTTCTCGACCGCCAGCGCGTACGCCGTCTCGTTGAACAGCGGGGCGAGGTAGTCCATCCGGGTCACGAAGGTCGAGCCCTGGATCCAGTTGCGGTATTCGAGGTTCTTCTCGATGCCGGTGTGCAGGTAGCCGACGACCGAGCGGGCCTCGCGGACCGTCTCGCCCTCGAGCTCCAGGATCAGTCGCAGCACCCCGTGCGTGGACGGGTGCTGCGGACCCATGTTGACGATGATCCGCTCGTCGTTGATCGGGTCGGTGCCCGAGACGACCGTGTCCCAGTCCCCACCGGTGACGGTGAAGACCCTGCCCTCTTCGGTCTCGCGCTCGGTCGCATAGTTCGACGTGGTCACTGGTAGGACCTCCTCCGGTCCGGCGGCGGAATCTCAGCGCCCTTGTACTCGACCGCCACGCCACCCAGCGGGTAGTCCTTGCGCTGCGGGTGGCCCTCCCAGTCGTCCGGCATGAGGATCCGGGTCAGGTTGGGGTGGCCGTCGAAGACGATGCCGAACATGTCGTACGCCTCCCGCTCCTGCCAGTCCGCGGTCGGGTAGATCGCGGTGACGCTGGGCAGGTGCGGGTTCTCGGCGGAGACCGCGGCCTCCAGCCGGACCCGCCGGCGGTAGGTCATCGAGGTGAGCTGGTAGACCACGTGCAGCCGGCGCTCGTCGGCGCCGAGATAGTCCGCACCGGACACCGACGAGCACAGCTCGAAGCGCAGCGCCAGGTCGTCGCGCATCGCCTGGCACACCTCGGCGATCCGCTCCGGGCGTACGTGCAGGGTCAGCTCGCCCCGGTCCACCACGACCTTCTCGATCGCGTCGTTGAAGGCCGGGTACGCCTCCTCCAGCGCGTCCCGGACCTCGTCGAAGTAGCCGCCGTACGGGCGGGCGGCCTCCTCGATCGGCTGGCGCTGGCGGACCAGGCCGCCGTACCCGGACACGTCGCCGGTGCCGTGGTTGCCGAACATGCCGCGGCCGGCCGGGCTGGCCGGTGGGAGCTCGGCCGGGGCACCGCTGGTGGCGCCGGCCGGCACCACCGGCAGCGGTACGCCGCCGTCGTTGGGCTTGTCGTTCGCGCTCACTTGGGGCCGCCTTGCGCGTGAAGGTGGTTCTGAGCGTTCATCCAGTTCTCGATCCGCAGCTGCTCCTCGCGCCCCTCGCGGACCGCCCGGGTCCACTCGGCACGCCGGGCCTTGTCGTTGCGGTACGAGGACGGCATCGAGCCGTACGGGACGACCGGAACGTCGCCACGCTCCTGCCGGGCCGCCAGCATCTTGCGGCCGTTCGGGCCCAGCGGCTCGTACATGATCTTCTCGCGGAGCTTGAGGATCGCGTCGATGAGCATCTCCGGCCTGGGCGGGCAGCCGGGCAGGTACATGTCGACCGGCACCACGTGGTCGACGCCCTGCACGATGGCGTAGTTGTTGAACATGCCGCCGCTGCTGGCGCAGACGCCCATCGAGAGCACCCAGCGCGGCTCGGCCATCTGGTCGTAGATCTGGCGCAGCACCGGCGCCATCTTCTGACTCACCCGGCCGGCCACGATCATCAGGTCGGCCTGCCGGGGCGAGGCCCGGAAGACCTCCATGCCCCAGCGGCCCATGTCGTAGTGCGGGCCACCGGCGGCCATCATCTCGATGGCGCAGCAGGCCAGGCCGAAGGTGGCGCCCCACACGGACGACTTCCGGGACCAGTTGACCAGCTTCTCCACCGAGGTGAGCAGGACGCCGGCGGGAAGCTTCTCCTCGATGCCCATCTGACGTTCCTTCCTCAGTCCCAGTCCAGGCCGCCACGCCGCCACACGTAGGCGTACGCGACGAAGACCGCGACGATGAACAGGACCATCTCCACGAAGCCGAAGATCGGCAGGGCGTCGAACATGACCGCCCAGGGGTAGAGGAAGATGATCTCGATGTCGAAGACGATGAAGAGCATCGCCGTCAGGTAGAACTTGATCGGGAACCGGCCGCCGCCGATCGGCTGGGGGCTGGGCTCGATGCCGCACTCGTAAGCCTCGAGTTTGGCCTTGTTGTAGCGATGGGGACCGGCGAAGCGGGCGGCGCCAACGGAGAACAGCGAGAACGCCGCGGCGAGGGCGAACAGCCCGATGATCGGTGCGTAAGGCGAGAGCGACATCGTTTTCTCCTGCTCGTCCTTCCCTGCCCTCGGTGCTTGACGAAAATCACACTATTCACGTCCCTCGCGGTGGCTGCCGGCGGGGGTCGATCTTTGTCGACGTCAGGGCTGTGACCAGCACCGATGCCGTTCATCTATACGGCTGGTGCCGCCTTCGTCATCGCATTGATGACCCGGTCCATCGCATCCCCGCCACGCGGGTCGGTCAGATTGGCCAGCAACTTGAGCACGAAGCGCATCAGCGTCGGGTGCGGCATACCGTGTTTGGTCGCGATCCGCATGATCTCCGGACGACCGATCAGCTTCACGAAGATGCCGCCCAGCCGGTAGTAGCCGCCGAGTCGCGCCTTCAATTCACTCGGGTACGCCATCAGCGCCCGCTCCCGCTCCGGGCCGGCCGGCCGCGCGAGGGCCTGTACGGCGACCTCCGCGGCCAACTCGCCGGACTCCATCGCGTACGCGATGCCCTCACCGTTGAACGGGTTGACCATGCCGCCGGAGTCGCCGACCAGCATGACGCCGCGGGTGTAGTGCGGCACCCGGTTGAAGCCCATCGGCAGCGCGGCGCCGAGGATCGGGCCGTCGGCGTTGGTCTCGTCGGTCATCCCCCAGTCGGCGGGCGTGTTGGCCAGCCAGTCGGTGAGCAGCCGGCGGTAGTTGGTCTTGCCGAACGCGGATGACGAGTTGAGCACGCCGAGGCCGACGTTGACCCGCCCGTCACCGAGCCCGAAGATCCAGCCGTACCCGGGCAGCAGGTTGTCGCCGCTGTCCTTGCTGCGAAGCTCCAGCCAGGACTCCAGGTAGTCGTCGTCGTGCTTGGCCGGGGAGTGGTAGTAGCGGCGGACGGCCACGCCGATCGGCCGGTCCTCCCGCTTGGCCAGCCCCAGAGCGAGCGGGAACCGGCCGGAGACCCCGTCCGCCGCGACGACCAGCGGAGCGTGGAAGGTGGTCGGTTGCTTGTCCGGGCCCACCTCCGCCTCGACGCCGGTCACCCGGCCGTCACCGTCGAGCACCGGGCCGATCACGTTGACGTTGGTCCGCAGCTTGGCTCCGGCCGCGACCGCCCGCTGGGCGAGCAGGTCGTCGAAGTCCAGCCGGGTGCGCACCAGGCCGTAGTTGGGGAAGCTGGCCAGGTCGGGCCAGTCCAGTTCGAGGCGTACCCCGCCACCGATCACCCGCAGGCCCTTGTTGTGCAGCCAGCCGGCCTCGGGCGAGGTGTCGACGCCCATCCGGATGAGCTGGCGCACCGCACGCGGGGTCAGCCCGTCACCGCAGACCTTCTCCCGGGGGAACTCGGTCTTCTCCAACAGCAACACCCGTACGCCGTGCCGGGCCAGGTGGTACGCCGTCGCCGATCCACCGGGACCGGCGCCCACGACAATGACGTCGGCGTCGTGTTCAACCGCGGTCATTCGCGCCTCCTCCCGCACGCTCGTGAAATCCTTCACAAGCCAGACGGGACGAGTGTATGACCGGCGTCATACCTGCGCAGGATTAGGGGTACCTAACTCGGCGGTGTGACAGCCTGCAACCGTCCACAGCGGTCAGGTGTCAGGCCGAACTGGCCGTGTCCAGGCCCGCATCGACGCGAATGCTCTCCGGCAGGTGCTCCCGCAGCGCACCGCCGGCCGCTCGATCCAGCGCGGCCAACACCTCGGCGACCACCTGCCGGACGTCCGCCGGATCGGCGCCGGCCAGAGCGCGCAACTGCGCGATGAGCTCGGCCGCATCGTCGTCGGTGGCGGTCACCGGGTCCGCCGGGTCTGCTCCCGTCATGCGGACGAGCGTACGGGGCAAAGTGGACTAAAGTCTGATATTCACGAAACCAGACTCCGCCCGACACGTGGTCCGCTACTCGCGGATGCCCCGGTGCAGGGCGACCACCCCGCCGGTCAGGTTGCGCCACGCCACCCGGCCCCAGCCAGCCGCGCCGACCCGCCCGGCCAACGCCGCCTGGTCCGGCCAGGCCCGGATCGACTCGGCCAGATAGACGTACGCCTCGGGGTTGCTGGACACCGTGCGGGCCACCACCGGCAACGACCGCATCAGGTACGACAGGTAGACCGTCCGGAAGGCCGGGTTGACCGGGGTGCTGAACTCGCAGACCACCAGCCGCCCACCGGGCCGGGTCACCCGGGCCAACTCGCGCAACGCCGCGTCGGTGTCGTTGACGTTGCGCAGCGCGAAGGAGATGGTCACCGCGTCGAAGCTGGCGTCGGCGAACGGCAGCCGCAGCGCGTCCCCGGCCAGCAGCGGCACCCCGGGCCGGGCCCGCTTGCCAGCGTGCAGCATGCCCAGCGACAGGTCGGCACCGACCGCGTACGCCCCGGACTGGGCCAGCTCCAGCGTCGAGACACCGGTGCCGGCGCCCACGTCCAGCACCCGCTCGCCGGGCCGCAGCCCGAGCGCCGCGCGGGTGGCGCGTCGCCAGGAGCGGTCCTGACCGAAGGAGAGCACCGTGTTGGTCAGGTCGTAGCGCTCCGCCACGCCATCGAACATCGCGGCGACCTCGTGCGGCTGCTTGTCCAGGCTGGCGCGCTGGCCCTGCGGGGTACGGCTCACCCCTCCACTCTGCCAGCCGCGTTCGGCCCGCCGGCCGCTGGGTGGCGTGCGGGCGGCCCCGGGCACGCGAAAGGGCGGGGTGGTCACCCACCCCGCCCTCACGTCGTCACTGCGTCAGTCGGTCGACGTCTCGTCGCCCGGTGCGACCAAAACGACCTTGCGCCGGCGGGACAGCACCAGCAGCGCCCCGCCCGCGAGCAGGATGACGGCGCCGATGCCGCCGATCAGGCCGACCTGCACACCGGTCACCGGCAGGCCGCCACCGCCGCCGTTGCCACCACCGGCGGCCGGCGACGACGTGGTCGCGCCCGGCGTCGGCGTACCGCCCGGGGTCGGCGTCGCCGTCGGGGTGGGCGTGGGGGTCGGAGTGGGCGTCGGGGTGGGCGTCGGCTGTGCGGTCAGGTCGACGAAGGCCTCGAAGGTGGTGTGGTTGTCCAGCTCGTCGACCTCGGTGAAGGCCTTGCGCTGCGCCGGATTGGCCACCTCGGGCTGCTCCTCCGGCTGCCCCTCGGTGCCGTCCAGCCCGTACGCGAAGAAGTCGCCCTCGTGCAGCACCGGCTCGGTCACGTCGTCACCGGCCCGTACCTGGACGTCCGCGGTGTAGTACTGGCCGGGCTTGACGACCGCGCCGGAGTCCTCGCACAACAACTGGGCCTTGCCGGCGATCTCCTGCTCCAGGCAGCCCTGCGGCTTCGTCACGAAGGTGACGCCAGCCGGCAGGGTCAGGCCGTAGAAGATTCCCGTCGCCTTGCGGCTGCCGTCGTTGTACACGGCCCAGTCGAGGGGCACCGTCACCCCGCGGGGGACCGGCTTCAGGTCGGGCTCGTCGCTGACCGCGCCGTTGACCACGACGTTGGCCTGGACATCCTGCACCCAGGCGGTCAGGTCGTAACCGGGCTTGGCGACGGTGATCGGCACCTCGACGGTGTCGTCCTCGATGCTGAGCTGCGGGGTCTCGGTGGTGACAGCGACGCCCAGCACCCCGCCGTTCCCCCGGCCGCCCGTGCTGAACAGCGGGAGGCCGAATTCTTCGCTGGTGCCGGCACGCAGATCGCCGAGGAGGCAGCTGTAGATCGCCGTGGTGCTGAGCACGCAGTCGGCGGGAATGACGTAGCCGACCCGCTTCTGCTTCAGCTCACGGGTGTCCACCCGGACGCGGACGTTCTTGGCATCGGCGGGGCCGGAGTTGGTCACGGTGAACTTGAACGGCTTCGCCCGAGCCGCGTCGACGCCCTTGGCGAGGGTCGTACTGATCGGAATGAGGCTGATCTCGGCCGTGTCGGCGGCATGCGCCGGGGCGGCGACGGTGGCCACGCCACCGGCCGCGAGCAGGGCCACGACGCCGGCACGCGCCAGGGCCGAGCGGTGGAACGCTGTCATCGGTCCCCCGGGGGTTAGGGAAGAGAGAACGGTCGCGGAACGAGCGGACGTTATCGGAGGTCGATCTCTCGCGCCAGCGCGGCGGGATGTTTTTCATCCGTCCGGTCTGGAGTGAGCAGACGGTACGGGCGGAATGGTCACCCATTCCGCCCGCGCCGCCGTGCATTATGTGAACGGCCCTCACGGGCCGATGGAGGACTACCGCTGGTCCGTCGACCGCTCGATATGAGGCGGGACGTTAGCCCCAGACGATCAACTCCACCACCCCGAACCGGGCAGCCTGCCGCCAAATCGGCCGGGACCACCCGTACCGCCGAGGGCCCTCGTGCGCGAGCACGAGCCCCGGTCAGCCGAACGGCCGGACGTCGACCGGCGTCAGTTGACCTCGACCAGTGGCAGCGACCGGCCCGCGCCACCACCGGGCAGCGCGATCGAGGAGAAGTGCGAGACCACCCGCTCGTCGGTCGGGTCGTCGGCCGGCGTGTGGTGCACGGCCAGCCGGTTGTAGAGGGTGTCCCGCTGCGCGGGGATCCGGTCCGCCGAGCGGATCATGCCGATCAGCTCGTGCAGGTTGGAGCGGTGCCGCGCCCCGGCCGAGGAGATGACGTTCTCCTCCAGCATGATCGAACCCAGGTCGTCCACACCCATGTGTAGCGCGAGCTGCCCGACGTCCTTGCCGGTGGTCAGCCAGGACGCCTGCAGGTGCGGCACGGTCTCGAAGAAGAGCCGCGCCACCGCGACCAGCCGCAGGTATTCCAGCGTGGTCGCCTGCGTACGGCCCTTGAGGTGGTTGTTCTCCGGCTGGTACGTCCACGGGATGAAGGACCGGAAGCCACCGGTGCGGTCCTGCACGTCACGGATCATGCGCAGGTGCTCGATCCGCTCGGCGTGCGTCTCGCCGGTGCCCATCATCATGGTGGCGGTCGACTCGATGCCCTGCCGGTGGGCCAGCTCCATGACCTCCAGCCAGCGCTCACCCGACTCCTTGAGCGGCGCGATGGCCTTACGCGGCCGCTCGGGCAGCATCTCCGCCCCGGCACCGGCGATCGAGTCCAGGCCGGCGACCTTGATCCGGGCGATCGCCTCGTCCAGGCTCACTCCGGAGACCTTGGCCATGTGCAGGATCTCGCTCGGCCCGATCGAGTGGATGACGAGCTGCGGGTACGCCTGCTTGACCGCCGAGAACAGCTCCTCGTAGTACTCGACGCCGTAGTCCGGGTGGTGCCCGCCCTGGAGCATCACCTGGGTCGCGCCCAGCTCGACGGCCTCACCGCAGCGGCGCAGGATCTCCTCGGTCGGGTGGGTCCAACCCTCGCCGTGCTTCGGCGCCCGGAAGAACGCGCAGAACTTGCACGCCGTCACGCAGACGTTGGTGTAGTTGATGTTGCGGTCGATCAGATAGGTGACGATGTTGTCCGGGTACCGCCGCCGACGCACCGCGTCCGCCGCCTCGCCCAAAGCATGGAAGGGTGCCTCCGTGTAGAGCAGCAGCGCCTCCTCGGGCGTGATCCGCCCACCGTCCGCGCCACGCTGCAGGATGTCGTCGATCTCCCGGCTCACCGTCACATCCACGAGGGTACGCCGACCGCACGCCTCGCCCGGGAGGGGTGCGGTGAGCTGTGATTCACTCCGCCCCGCCGTTCTCGCGACGCCAGCCGACCGCACTGGATCCAGGTTCTAGTGGCATCGCCGCGTTGGCGAGGCCACTAGATCCTGGGTCGAGCACGGTCTTGGCCGGGCGAGACACGTCAGGCGTCGTAGTCGACCGTGAGCTTGTCGGTGGTGGGGCTGGACTGGCAGGTCAGAACGTAGCCGGCGGCCACCTCGTCGGGCTCCAGGGCGTAGTTGCGGGCCATCGTGACCGCGCCCTCGACGACCTTCGCCTTGCACGTCGAGCAGACACCGCCCTTGCAGGCGTACGGCAGCTCGCCACGCACCTTCAGCGCGGCGTCCAGCACCCGCTCCTCGCGGCCCATCGTGAAGTTCGACGACCGGCCGTCCAGCACGATGGTCACCTCGGCCCCGCCGGCCGCCTGGTCGACCGGGCGGCGCACCAGCTCGGGTGGCGCGTCGACGTGGAACAGCTCGGTGTGCACCACCGGCTCGCCCCCCTCGCGCGTGGTCAGCACCTCCTGGACGTCGACCACCATGCCGTACGGGCCACAGAGGAACCACTCCTCGATCACCTCGCCGGGCACGATGGTGCCCAGTAGCCGGCCCATCCGTTCGGCGTCGATCCGGCCGGAGAGCAGCGACGACTCACCCTGCTCCCGGGAGAGCACGTGCACCAGGTGCAGCCGGGCCGGGTACCGGTCCTTCAGGTCGGCCAACTCCTCGGCGAACATCACCGTGTTGGCCGTGCGGTTGCCGTACACCAGGGTGAACGTGCTGGCCGGCTCGACGGCCAGGGCGGTCGCGACCAGCGCGAGCACCGGGGTGATGCCGGAACCGGCGACGACCGCGCCGTAGTGCCGCACCCGGTCCGGCGCGAAGGCCGTGGTGAAGGTGCCCAGCGGCGGCAGCACCTCGACCGTGTCGCCGCCGCGCAGTGCGCCGCAGGCGAAGGCCGAGAACGCGCCGCCGGGAATCTCCCGCACCCCGATCCGCAGCCGGCCGTGCCGAGCCAGGTCGTCGGGTGTGGAGCAGATGGAGTACGACCGACGAACGTCGCTGCCGTCCTCGGTCACCCGGCGCACGGTGAGGTGCTGACCCGCACGGAACGCGAAGACTTCGCGCAATTCCTCGGGTACGGCGAAGGTGACCGCCACGGCGTCGTCGGTGAGCCGGTCGACGGCGGCGACCGGCAGCGGGTGGAAGGCCGGCCGGCGGCGGACCGGCCGCGTGATGGTGACTGTCACAGTGCCTTCAGGTGGTCGAAGGGTTCGGAGCAGGAGCGGCAGCGCCACAGCGCCTTGCACGCGGTGGAGCCGAACCGGCTGACCTGCTCGGTCTCCGGCGAGCCGCAGTGCGGGCAGCGTGCCGCGAGGGTCAGCGGGACCACGCCGGCGGCGGTCACCCGGGCGGGCGGGGCGATCCCGGCGGCGGCGAGCTTGGCCCGCCCGGCGGCGGAGATCCAGTCGGTGCTCCACGCGGGGCTGTAGACCGTGCGGACCTCGGCGTCCGGATGGCCGGCGGCGGTCAGCGCGCGGCGGATGTCGGCGCGGATCACGTCCATGGCCGGGCACCCGGTGTAGGTCGGGGTGATCGTGACGGTGACCCGGCCGCTGGCGGGATCCTTCTCGACCGCGCGCAGGATGCCCAGCTCGTCGATGGTGATGACCCGGATCTCCGGATCCACCACGCTCGCGGCGGCCACCCTCGGATCACTCACCACTGAGCCCCGGGGTGGGCGCGGTGCAGCACCTGCATCTCGGCGAGCAGGTAGGCCAGGTGCTCGGTGTGCACACCGACCCGCCCTCCGGCCGGTGCCCAGCTGCTCTCCGGCCGGGTGAGCGTCGCCTCGGCCAGAATTGGACCGACGGTGTCGTCGAACGCCGGCCGCAGGGTGGCCGGATCGACCGGCGCCGCCGGGTCGGCGGCGAACAGCTCGTGTGTGTACGGCCAGACCTGGTCGACGGCCACCTGCATCCGCCGGTGCGACTCCTCGGTGCCGTCGCCGAGCCGCTTCACCCACAACGCGCCGTGGTCCAGGTGGTACGCCGACTCCTTGCGCGCCTTGGCGCCGATCGCGGCCAGCCGCTCGTCCGCGCACCCGGCCAGTGCCGTGTACAGCGGCAGCTGGTACGCCGCCAGGAAGAACAGCTTCGCCACGGTCACCGCGAAGTCGCCGTTGGGCAGCTCGACCAGGAGGGCGTTGCGGAACTGGCGATCGTCGCGCAGGTACGCCAGCGCGTCCTCGTCCCGGCCGGCGCCCTCCAACTCGCCCGCGTACGACAGCAGCAGGCGGGCCGCGCCGAGCTGGTCGAGCGCGATGTTGGCCAGCGCGATGTCCTCTTCCATCTCGGGGGCGCGGGTGGTCCACTCGGCCAGCCGCTGCGCGGCGACCAACGCGTCGTCGCCGATGGCGAGGGTGAAGTCGACGGGGCCGTTCACGCCGCAACCTCGCTGCGCTCGGCGGCCTCGCCGCTGAGCTGGTTGGTTCGCTCGCTCCGCCCGTTCACAGGTGGGCCACCCCGTCCGGCACCTCGTAGAAGGTGGGGTGGCGGTAGACCTTGTCGGCGGCCGGGTCGAAGAAGGCGTCCTTCTCGTCCGGGCTGGACGCGGTGATCGCGCCGGCCGGCACCACCCAGATCGAGACGCCCTCCTGCCGTCGGGTGTAGAGGTCCCGGGCGTTGCGCAGGGCCAGCTCGGCGTCGGGCGCGTGCAGGCTGCCGACGTGGGTGTGCGAGAGCCCGCGTCGGGCCCGCACGAAGACCTCCCAGAGCGGGGTCTGTTCCGTCATGCCGGCACCTTCTCCTTCTGCTCGGCCTGGTTGGCCCGCTCTGCCCGCTTGGCGGCGTACGCCGTGGCGGCCTCGCGCACCCACGCGCCATTGGTGTGCGCTGCCCGGCGGTGGGCCATCCGCTCCCGGTTGCACGGACCGTCGCCGGAGATCACCCGCATCAGCTCGTCGTAGTCCGGCTGGGTGTAGTCGTACGCCTGTCGCTCGTCGTTCCAGCGCAGGTCGTCATCGGGGATACGCAGCCCGAGGATCTCCGCCTGCTGCACGCACATGTCCACGAAACGCTGACGCAGATCGTCGTTCGAGAAGCGCTTGATCTTCCAGGCCATCGACTGGGTGGAGTGCGTGGAGTCGCCGTCCGGCGGGCCGAACATGGCCAGCGACGGGTACCACCAGCGGTCCACCGCGTCCTGGGCCATCGCCTGCTGGGCGGCGGTGCCGTGCGCCAGCGTGTGCAGGATCTCGAAGCCCTGACGCTGGTGGAACGACTCCTCCTTGCAGACCCGGATCATCGCGCGGGCGTACGGGCCGTAGGAGCAGCGGCACAGCGGCACCTGGTTGACGATCGCCGCGCCGTCCACCAGCCAGCCGATCGCGCCCATGTCGGCCCAGCTCAGGGTGGGGTAGTTGAAGATCGAGCTGTATTTCTGCCGTCCGTCCAGCAGCAGCTCGACCAGCTCGTCGCGGCTGATGCCGAGGGTCTCGGCGGCGGCGTAGAGGTAGAGCCCGTGGCCCGCCTCGTCCTGCACCTTGGCCAGCAGGATCGCCTTGCGCTTGAGCGACGGCGCCCGGCTGATCCAGTTCCCCTCCGGCTGCATGCCGATGATCTCGGAGTGGGCGTGCTGGGCGATCTGGCGGATCAACGTCCGGCGGTACGCCTCCGGCATCCAGTCCCGCGGCTCGATCTTCTGCTCCGCGTCGACCACTTCGGTGAAGTACGCCGCCAGATCCTCGTCCGGAGCGGGCGCACCGCGCCGCTGACGCGCGGCGGCAGCCCGTAGCTCCGTCTCGGCCGCCTCGACCTCGCCGAGCAGGCCGCCGCCGGGTGCGTCGTCCGGGGCGGAGAAGTCGTTGCCATACATGGGGACAAGTGTTACAGCTTGCGCCCCGATGCACTAGGGGGTGTAACAGGAAACCCGCGTCACCTTCCGTTACATTTGGGCACTTTCCCATCGCAGAGCGCGACCAATCGGTCTATGACTTGACTCACGCCACAAAGATGAATCCCCCCACAAGCCGCATACCATCTCGATAACCCGCCTTCATTGCAAGTTGCCCGGTGTCGAACTCTGGTGGCCGGTCGGTCCGGACGTAGACTTCTGCCGGACAACCGATCGGCTGCCGAGAATCGACATCTCCACCGAGGCCACCTCCCCCGGCCTCGGCGATCGCACCGATCCGCCCGGACACCAAGCCGGTCCCCCCGGCCCTGACATCTGGAGCTCACCCACTCATGCGATCTCGCGTGACCATGGTGCTCGCCATCGCGGCGGTCCTGCTCGGTGGCGTTCTGCTGGTCCCCTCGGCGTACGCCCGGCTCGCCGGTGACGGCATCGGCGGCATCGGCGGAGGCGGCGCCGAGAGCGTCGCCGCGCCTGCGCCCACCCCACCGCCGCCGCCCACGCTGGCGGCCGGCCCGGTGTCGGTGGCCTTCCAGGGTGACTTCTTCTCATGGGCGCTGATGGACCGGCAGACCAGCAAGATCTCCGGCTCGTCGAACATGACCTCGACCAACTCCACCGAGTCGATGATCAAGTCGTGGTTCGCTGCCGACTACCTGCGCCAGCTCGGCGCCAAGCCGATCCCGACGGCGATGAAGAAGAACATCACCACCGCCATCCGGGACAGCAACGACGACGCGGCGAACGCCCTCTACACGGCGGACGGCAAGGCCGCCACGATCAAGCGGCTGGTCAACACCTGCGGGCTGACCGACACCGCCGCGCTGTCCAACGCCAACCGCGGCGCCGTTCCCTCCAGGTACATCGGCTGGTGGAGCTTCACCCGGATGTCTCCCCGGGACGCGGTACGGCTCGGTGACTGCATCGGCGACGGCAAGGCGGCCGGCCAGAAGTACACCGCCTATCTGCTGAACGAGATGAGCAAGGTCCAGGGAACCACCGCGGACAAGGATCAGAAGCTCAAGTCCGGCGGCGGTCGCTGGGGGATCATCGACGGCCTGCCGAAGTCGATCCTCGCGCAGGGCCCGGTCAGCATGAAGAACGGTTGGACCCGATTGGTCTACGACGGGAACTGGCACGTGAACTGCCTCGCCGTCACCGACAAGTGGAGCCTCGCGGTGATGATGCGATACCCGGCCAGCAAGCCATTGAGCTACGGCGCACAGGTCTGCGCCAGCGTGACCACCCAACTGGTCACCCCGCAGCCGGGCGCCGCGCTCAAGGTGCCGCAGCAGCCGGCCGGGAAGCTCTGATGGCGGGCAACCGTCGGGCCGACCGGCGCAACGGCGGCGAGACCTCCCCGCTGCGACTGATCGCGGTGGCGGTCATCCTGATCGGGCTGGTGCTGGTTTCGCTGCGGCTGCTGCCCGGGTCGCCGTTCGAGTCCTCCGCCGCCGCCCGCTGGGGCGACGCCGGCAGCACGACAAGCGACCGATCGACCGGTACGCCCACCGACCGCAGTGCCCGTCAGCCGGCCCCGACCGCGAGCCCCAGCCCGTCGCTGGAGCCACTGCCGTTCGTGGCCAAGGACCTCAAGCTGGACATCCAGGGTTGGTACTCCTGGAGCGTGCTGGACCGCCGGACCGGGAAGATCATCGGTTCGAAGAACATGGGCGAGACCAGCACCACCGCCTCGATGATCAAGTCGTGGATCGTGGCCGACTACCTGCGCCGCACGGCCGACGCCGGCCAGACACCGAGCGACGCGAAGCTCGCCGACGCGACCCGGATCATCCGGGACAGCGACAACACCCGGGCCGAGCAGTTCTACAACTCGGTCGGCCGGGACGCCTCGATCCGGCGGCTGCTCTCCATGTGCAAGCTCACCGACAGCAGCGTCGCCCCCGACAAGGGCTGGAGTCGTACGGCGCTCTCCCCCCGGGACACTGCCCGGCTGGGCAACTGCATCGCGACCGGCACCGCCGCCGGCCCGAAGTGGACCAAGTGGCTGCTCAACGAGATGAAGCTGGTCCGTGGTGCCGGTGACTTCGGCATCCGTAAGGCGTTCCCCGCCGCCGAGCAGAAGCAGATCGCCATCAAGAACGGGTGGATCGACCGGACCAAGGAGCAGGAGATGCACATCAACTGCCTGGCCATCGGCGACACCTGGACGATGGGCGTGATGGTCAAGTACCCGATCGGCATGGGCTACGACTACGGCATGAAGAACTGCGAGAAGATCACCGAGGCGCTGCTCCGCCCCGGAGTCTGATCGGCGGCGGCTCAGCCGGCGAAGAACGCCGGGCCGCCGTCCGGCAGCACCGGGGCCTCGCCGACCGCGGCGGCCCGCTTGCCGAACTCGCGCAGCCCGGCGACCTGCCGGTCTCCGAGCGAGAAGTCCAAGGTCCGGAAGTACGTGGCCAGCGTCGCGGCGTCGAACGGCTCCCACCGGGCCGCCGACTCGGCGACCTGGTCCAGCTCGGCCAGGCAGAGATCGCGCGACCGCAGGAACGCCTCGTGCACCTCCTTGACCAGGCCCGGGTGGGCGACGGCGAACTCGCGGCGAACCGCCCACACCGCGAAGACCATCGGTAGGCCGGTCCACTCCCGCCACGCCTGCCCGAGGTCGGTGACCGTGAGGCCGCGGCTCGGTGCCTCGTAGAGAGCCCGCAGCGCGACGTCCCCGATCACCACTCCGGCGTCGGCCTCCAGCAGCATCTGGCTCAGGTCGGGCGGGCAGCGGAAGTAGTCGGGTTGGACGCCGTACCGCTCGGCGAGCAGCAGTTGGGCCAGCAGCACCCCGGTCCGCGAGGTCGAGCCGAGTGCCACCCGGGCGCCGTCCAGCTCGGTGAGGGGTTTGGTGGAGACGACGTTGACCGAGAGCACCGGCCCGTCGCTGCCCACCGCCAGATCGGGCAGGAGCAGCAGCTCGTCGGCGTGCCGCAGGTACTCGACCAGCGAGATCGGGCCGATGTCCAGATCGCCGGCGACCAGCGCGGCGTTCAGCTGATCCGGCGAAGCCTTGTGCAGGTCCACGTCGATCAGGGCGCCCGAGCGCATCAGACCCCAGTAGATCGGGAGGCAGTTGAGGAACTGGATGTGCCCGACCCGGGGGCGTGCGGTGCGCTCAGCCATGCCCCGACGGTATCCCCGGCCATCGGCACCGGCGCAGCGGGCCGGCCCGAAGTGGCCAAGCCCGCATCCGTACCGACCGATCGCCGAGGTCGTACGCCCGGTTCGTCCCGCGCCGGGCGCCGCAGCACCCGCGCGACGACCGGGACGAATGCCAGCACCGCCACCAACCCGGCCACGCCGGCACCGGCGATCAACGGCCGGGGCGGGACGGCCATGAGCAGCGCGCCGCCGATCAGATAGCCGGCCATCGAGCCGCCCTGCACCGCCGCGCCGTAGCTCGCGTACGCCTGCGCACGCATCGCCTCCGGCACCCGCCGGGCGGTGAGCAGGTTGGCGAAGACGTTCTCGGCACCGTTGGCGGCGCCGGCCACCAGCCAGAGCGGCACCAGCAGGCCGGCCGCCGGCACCGTCGCCGCGAGCAGCACCAGCAGGCTGCACCCGCCGAGCGTGGCCAGTACTCCGCGGACCAGCGCACCGTCATCGTCGAGCCGGTGGGCGAGCCGGGCCGCCAGCCAGCCACCGGGCAGCATGCCGGCCATCCAGGCCGCGCCGACCAGGCCGTACGTCGTGGGCGAGCCGTTCAGCGTCTCCCGGATGAAGAAGACCTCGATCACATTGATGCCGCCGATCGCCGCGATCACCACCGCGGTGCTGATGACCATGACGAGCAGCAGCGGATCCCGACGCAGCCGCCAGCCGGGGGCCGTACCGCGCGGAGCGTCCGCAGTGGCCGGTGCGACGGCGGTCGACCGACCGCCGCGCCGGGTCCGCAGCAGCAGGCCGGCGACCACCAGTGCCAGGTAGCTCGCGGCGTCCAGCAGCAGCGGTACGCGAGTGCCGAACTGCCCGACCAGCAGCCCGGCCAGCACCGGACCGCCGAGTGCGCCGAGCGAGACGGCGGTCTGGCTGATCGCGCTCGCCCGTGGCAGGTCGGTCGGGCGGACCATCGCCGGCAGCAGCGCCGCCAGACAGGGCTGGGTCACCGCGAGCCCACAGGCGAGCAACGCGACGAGCCCGACCACCAGGACCGGGTGGTCGACGAGGGCGAGCAGCACGCAGATCGCGGCCTGGGCCAGCCCGACGGTCACCAGCAGGGTACGACTGTCCACCCGATCGGCGAGCCGACCGGCGAGCGGGGCGAGCACCACCAACGGCAGGGTGGCCGCCAGCAGCAGCCCCGACACGGCGAGCCCGCCGGCACCGGCACCCTGCAGTGCCAGGGCGAGCGCGGCGGCGGCGAGGAAGTCGCCGCAGATCGTGGTGCCCCGTGCCGTGGCGGCGAGCCAGACGTCCGGCCAGCGCGATCCGTCAGTTGTGAAGGACATACTTCGAAAATAATCCTTCACAACTCATCGGCACAACCCCCGCTACGCCAGCGGCACCGCCCGGTAGTGCACCGCGACGGCCCGCGCACCCGGCGGCGGATCGGCCTGGCGGCGACGCTGGCGGTACGGCTCCAGCAGCGCCGAGACGGCCTCGTTCAAGCTGGCCAGCTCCTCCGCAGTGAGCAGCAGCAGCGTGTTGTTGAACAGCGCCACGTCGTACCACTCGGGCGGTTCGTCCCCGGCGCGCCGCAACCAGTCCCGGGTCCGTCCCAGGTCCCGGGCAGCGTGCGCCTCGACGACGGCCCACTCGGCCGCCCGGGCCTCGACTCCGGCCTCGCGGCCCGCGTCGACCATCAAGTTGGGGCTGAACGTGCGCCACACGCGCTCGCGCGCGTCCCCCCGACTCGGTGCCTGCTCGACCAGGCCGAACTTCGCCAGCGCCCGCAGGTGATAGCTGGTCGCGCTCGGCGACAGCCCGGCAACCTCCGCGCACTCGGTGGCGGTCCCGCCACCCTCACGGCTGCTGAGATATTCCATGATCGCGATCCGGGCCGGATGAGCCAGCGCCCGCATCACCTGCGGGTCACTGATCGTCATCCGACGCGACTCGGGACGGGCGTCGGTCATCCCCCCATGATCCCGGCCACCCACCCAACCCGCCATCACCCCCGCGATCCGCCGACGGGCCCCACATGATCGGCAGTCGGCGCCCGGCGGCTGGCGGCTCGCGGCTGCGTCCGCAGCACCTGTCACAACAGGCCAGGTGGGGGCGGCCCCGCAGAACACACTGGTCCGGCGGCGCTCATGTCGCCGGCGATGATGGCGGTCCGCCCGCACGTCGGCCTGGCCCGCACGACGCCCACGCCCACGGCCACGCCCGGTGGATCCCGCCAGCCCAAGTCACTTGCTACTGGGCGTTCGACTGGCCGCGCGACACCCCGAAAATGTCGTACACCTGTTCTAGCATGGCTTCATGTTGAGAGCGTTGTCGCAGGCAGCCGGGGCTGTCGACGACTGCGCCGAAACCGCGCCGTGGGCACTCTCCGATGACGACCTGCTCGCGTCGATCGATGCGACGCACACGGTGGCGCAGCGGCTGGCCACCGTCCAGCTCGGGTTGGTGCGTGAGCTGGACGCCCGCGGCCTGGCTGCCGCCCGGGGCGCCTCATCCACCGCCGTCTGGCTGCGTGAACGACTCCGGCTCTCCGGCCGATCCGCCCGTCAGCTGGTCGAGCTCGCCGCCACCGTCGACGCCGCACCGCCCACGGTGCGCAACGCCATGCTCAGCGGCACCATCGGCGTCGAGCAGGGCCGAGTGGTGGCGGAGACGATCGCGGCGCTCCCGGCCGAGGCGGGCCCTGAGGTTGCGGACAAGGCCACCCAGTTGCTGGTCGCCTGGGCCGACCGGTTCGATCCGGCGATCCTGCGCCGTCTCGGCGAGCGCGTCCTCACGCACGTCGCACCGGACCTCGCCGACCAGGCCGAGCTGGCCGCCCTCGAACGGGCCGCCGAGCGGGCCGAGGCCCGCCGGCACGTCACGCTCTCCGAGCAGCAGGATGGGCAGGTACGCCTCAGCGGGAGCCTCGACACCGAGACCGCGAGCCTGCTACGTGAGGCGATCGGGCCGCTGTGTGCGCCGGCCGGCCAGCATGACGACCGCAGCCCTGGTCAGCGTCGGGCTGATGCGCTCGGTGAGATCTGCCGACTGGCGCTACGCACCGGCAGCCTTCCCGAGAGCGGTGGTGACCGACCGCAGCTCGTGGTGACCGTGTCGCTGGACGCGCTGGTCAACGGCGTACGCGCCGGCACCCTGGACACCGGGGCGGGCCTCACACCCGGCACGGTCCGCCGCCTCGCCTGCGACGCTGCCGTCCTCCCGGCCGTGCTGGGCGGCAACAGTCAGGTCCTGGACGTCGGACGTCAGCGTCGGCTCTTCACCGGGCCCCTGCGCCGCGCGCTGGTGCTGCGGGACGGTGGCTGCGCCTTCCCCGGCTGTGACCGACCGCCCCGATGGTGCGACGGCCACCACGTCCGGCACTGGGCTGACGGCGGCACGACGGCGCTGGGCAACGCCGTTCTGCTCTGTGGCCATCACCACCGGCTCATCCACCAGGGCGACTGGACGGTCCGTGTCGCCCCGGACGGCCAGCCCGACTTCCACCCGCCCAGCTGGCTCGATCCCCTCCGCGCCCCACGCCGCAACCTCTACCATCAACGCTGCTGAGGCCGAGAGCATCACCACCGCCACGGGTGGGCCGAGAGCAGACACGACGTTCCGGCCAGCCATCTCGGTACCCGGCCAACTCCCGCCGAAGCGCCCCAGCGCCACGCCGCCGGGGCCATGTGGGTAGGCGCCTCGCTGCCGGACCGACTCGATGCCTGACCATCTCTCGCTGCCTGGCCGTCTCGCGCCGAAGCTCCTCGGCGTCACGCCCTAACGCAGCACTGCGGGCCGCCTCGATATCAGGCCGCCTCAGCGCCAAACCGCCTCGGTACCTGGTCGCCTCGGTAGCTGTTCGCCTCGGTACCTGGTCGCCTCGGTAGCTGTTCGCCTCGGTACCTGGTCGCCTCGGTAGCTGTTCGCCGCACCACTGGCAAGGCCGTCTCGGCGCCTGGCCGACCCGGCACGGCACCACCTCGATGCCTGGCCGCCCCGGCACCGCACCGCACCGCACCGCACCACAAGCATGGCCGGACCGCGGCGCCGGACCGCGCCTCAGTGCCGGGCCAGCTGGGCGCCACGCCGTATCGATCAGGTGGCCGCTTGGGTAATTCGGTGGACAGGCTGGCGCGAGAGCGTAAGGTTGCAGGCCGCTTGACGGCCGAGGTGAGCTGCACCGGAACGGACGTCCCCGCGCCGGGAGGCTGGCCATCCGACCCCCGGACACGCGAGCGAGCAGCAGATGTGAGCGATAGGACGTCGGCATGCCCGCACTTGACCTTGACACCCACCTGGACGCGGATCTGGCCGCCGAGCGCGCGCACCTGGCCACGTCGCGGGCGGCGCTGCAACGGATGCGTGAGCGCGCCGAGGCACTCTTCGCCACCGGTGATCAGGTGGCCGGCGACGCCTACGCGGCGGAGACGCTCGGCCGCACCCTGGCCCGCCGGGTGGCCGAACTGGCCGACGACCCGACGACGCCGCTCTTCTTCGGCCGCCTCGACTTCGGCGGTACCACGAGCGACGAACTCACCGCCGACGGCACGACCAGCCACGACACCACCAGCCACGACACCAAGACCACCAACAGCACCACGACCACCGACGGCAACAGCAGCACAACCAGCGCCAGCGCCAGCGCCAGCAGCGGCAGCGCCAGCAGCGGCAGCGGCAGCGGCAGCGGCAGCGGCAGCGGCAGCGGCAGCGATCATGCCGGGCGGCGCTATCACGTTGGGCGGCGGCACGTCACGGACGAGTTGGGCGAGCCGTTGGTGCTGGACTGGCGGGCGCCGGTCTCGCGGTCGTTCTACCGGGCGAGCGCGCGGGATCCGCAGGGTGTGGCGGTACGGCGTCGGTTCGGGTTCAGCAACGGGGTGCTGACCAGCTTCGAGGATGAGCGCCTGGATCGGGGCGAGGAGCTGGGCACGACTAGTCGGATCCTCACCGCCGAGATCGAACGGCCGCGCGTCGGGCCGATGCGGGACATCGTCGCCACCATCCAGCCGGAGCAGGACGAGCTGGTCCGGGCGGACCTGGCCGACTCGATCTGTGTGCAGGGAGCGCCGGGCACCGGGAAGACGGCGGTCGGCCTGCACCGGGCCGCGTACCTGCTCTATCTGCACCGGGAGCGTCTGCGGCGGGCGGGTGTGCTGATCGTCGGGCCGAACCGGGCGTTCCTGTCGTACATCGCGGCGGTGCTGCCGGCGCTCGGCGAGGTCGAGGTCGAGCAGGCGACGGTGGAGGAGCTGATCTCGCGGGTGCCGGTCCGGGCGGTCGAGCCGTCGGCGGTCGCCGCGCTGAAGCACGACGTACGGATGGCCAGCGTGCTGCACCGGGCGGTGCAGGCGCACATCGGGGCCCCGACCGAGTCGATCACCGTCTCGGACGGCTCGTTCCGCTGGCGGATCGGGCTGGAGCCCCTGCACCGGATCGTGGAGGAGACCCGTCGGGAGGCGCTGCCGTACGGCACCGGCCGGGAACGGGTCCGGGCGCGGGTGGTGAGCCTGCTGCAACGGCAGGCCGAGGCACGCCGGGCGGAGTCGCCCAGCGACGCCTGGCTGCGTCGGATGGGCCGGTGCCGACAGGTGACCGACTTCCTGGACACGGTCTGGCCGGCGCTCACCCCGGAAGGGCTGGTGTACGCCCTGCTGGCCGATCCGGCCCGGCTCGCCGCCGCGGCGGACGGTCTGCTCACCGACACCGAGCAGGCGCTGCTGGCGTGGGCGAAGCCGGCGCGTACCGCGAAGGCGACCCGCTGGACCGCCGCCGACGCCGTGCTGATCGACGAGGCGGCCGGGCTGCTGGAGCGCCCCTCCGGTTTCGGGCACGTGGTGGTGGACGAGGCGCAGGACCTGTCCCCGATGCAGTGCCGGGCGATCGCGCGGCGCAACGAGCACGGCTCGGTCACGCTCCTCGGTGACCTCGCCCAGGGCACCGCGCCGTGGGCCGCGACCGACTGGCGGGAGTCCCTGGCGCACCTGGGCAAGCCGGACGCCGTGGTGGTCCCGCTGACCATCGGATTCCGGGTGCCGGCCGCGGTGGTCGCGTTCGCCAACCGGCTGTTGCCGGCGCTCGCGGTGGACGTACCCCCGGCGGAGTCGTTGCGGAGTGACGGCGGCCTGGACGTGCGTACCGTGACCGACCTGACGGCCGCGACGGTGGCCGAGGTGCGCGCGGCGCTCGCCCACGACGGCTCGGTCGGTGTGATCGCCGCGGACGACGCGGTCGACGAGCTGCGCGCGGCGCTGGCGGCCGCCGACGTCCCGACCGCGACCGCCGACGACGTCGCCACCGCGGCGCGCGTCACCGTGGTGCCGGCGACGCTGGTCAAGGGCCTGGAGTACGACCACGTCGTGGTGGTCGAGCCGGCCGCGATCGTCGCGGCCGAGCCACGCGGGCTACATCGGCTGTACGTGGTGCTCACCCGCGCGGTGTCCCGGCTCGCCGTGCTGCATCACGAGCCGCTTCCCGCGCCGCTGCTGGACGGGTCAGTGACCGGCCAGGGCTGAGGCGATCTCGCGCAGCGGCTTGCCGGGCTCGGCGATCGGCACCGTGAAGGCCAGCCACGAGCCGTCGGTGAATTCGATCCGGAGCCGCTTCGGATTGAGCCGGTGCCAGCCCACCCGGGCGTCGGCCACCACGGCTCGGGGCGCCGACCAGGCCACCCGGGTGCCGGCCACGGCTCGCTCGTCGTCGACCCGGCTCGACCAGAGCTGCACCGGGCCCGATACGCAGACGAGCAACCGCTGGTCGGTGACGGCGAGGACGGTGTCCTGGAGCGTCGTCGGGGGCACCGGCCGGCGGGCGTGGTGCAGCGTGGAGGCGGACGAGCCGGCTGCTCCCCTGCCGGCCACCCCGTAGGCGATCCGGTCGACGATCCGGTCCCCCACCGGGAAGTGCAGTAACGGCGAGAGCAGGTTGAGCAGCGCTCCGGAGACACCGCCCCCACCGGTGGACGTCGGACGCTCCACTTGCGGTGGGTCGGACGGCAGGACGCCCTGGGCGACCTCCGCCCGCGCGGTGGCGAGCAGCCGTTCCCCCGGCTCGACGAGTTGGGTCAACCGTTCCCGGTAGTCGATCTCCGTCATCGGGCCAGTATCGGTCCGGTCACCCCGGCGGCGGGGGACAGCCGACCTTGGGTTTGTGCTTTAAAGTTGTTTACGTGAACGCCGACGACGATCTGCCGCCTCCCGACGCCGCGACAGCGCTCCAGCTGATCCAGGAGCAGCGCGCGTCGGCGGCACGCCGGCTGGAGCCGGACGCCCGGCTGCAGTACTGGCCGTGGGGGGTCGCCTGGCTGGTCGGCTTCGGGCTGTTCTTCCTGCGGTTCTCTCCCGACGGTCGAGTGCTCCTCCGGCTGCCCGACTGGCTGCCGCTGACCGTCCTCTTCGTCCTGCTCGCGGCCGCGGCGGCGGTCCAGGCGGTGGCCGGCGCCCGGGCGTACGGCCAGGTGAGCGGGGACTCGGCCCGGCGCGGGCGCTGGTACGGCTGCGCCTGGGCGCTCGGTTCGGTGACCGTGTACGCGGTGCTCGGCCGGGTCTCTGGCCACCTGCCGCACGACCTGGCGGGGCTGCTCTGGTCGGCGACCGCCGTCGGGCTGACCGGTGCGCTGCACATGGCCGGCGGCGCGATCTGGCTGGACCGGGACCTGTTCCGGCTGGGCGTCTGGATCAGCGTGATCAACCTGGCCGGCACGTTCGCCGGGCCCGGCTGGCACGCGCTGGTGATCGCGATTGCCGGCGGCGGCGGGATCCTGGTCGCCGGCGCGCTCGCCCGGGCACGACAGCGACACCAGCCGTGACCGATCTCGATCCGGTCATCCACGCGCAGGCCCGGCTAAGGGTGGTCGCCGCCCTCTCGGCGCTCGGCGACGGGGACCGGATCACGTTTCCCCGGTTGCAGGAGCTGCTCGCGATGACCGCCGGCAACCTCTCGGTGCACCTGCGCAAGCTGGAGGACGCCGGCTACGTCGAGGTCACCAAGACCCACCGTGGACGCACCCCGACCACCCTCATCTCGCTGAGCCGGCGAGGTCGGCTGGCGTTCGAGGAGTACACCGAGGCGATCCGCGCCCTGCTCGACACCACCCTGCTCGACCCCACCCCCTCGAAGGAGCAGTCATGACCCTCGCCCGCGCCGACCAGGCCAGCCGCCGGTACGGCGACGTCCTCGCCCTCGACCGTGTCGACCTGGAGGTCCGGGCCGGTGAGCTGGTCGGCCTGCTCGGCCCGAACGGCGCCGGCAAGAGCACCCTGATGAACCTGCTGGTCGGGCTGCGGAAACCCAGCGCCGGGCGGGTCGAGCTGTTCGGCGGCGACCCCCGCGACCCGGCGTCCCGACGGCAGGTCGGGGTCACTCCGCAGGAGACCGGCCTACCGGGCACCCTGCGCGTCGGCGAGGTCGTCGACTTCGTCTCCGCGCACTACCCCGACCCGGTGCCGCGCGGCGAACTGCTCGACCGTTTCGGCCTGGGCGACCTCGCCCGCCGCCAGACCGGCGGCCTCTCCGGCGGGCAGCGTCGCCGGCTGGCCGTGGCACTGGCCTTCGTCGGCCGACCCCGGCTGGTCCTGCTCGACGAGCCGACCACCGGGCTGGACGTGACCGCCCGGCACACCCTCTGGGACGCGATCCGGGCGTTCCACGAGGACGGCGGGACCGTCCTGCTGAGCAGCCACTACCTGGAGGAGGTGGAGGCGCTGGCCCGCCGCGTGGTGGTGATCGGGCACGGTCGGGTGCTCGCCGACGACACGGTGGACGCGGTACGCGGCATCGTCGGCGTACGCCGGGTCAGCCTGGTCGCCGACGGGCTGCCCGAGCTGCCCGGCGTGGTACGCACCGAACGGATCGACGGCCGGGTGCACCTGCTCACCTCCGACGCCGACCAGACGGTACGCGCGCTGGTCACCACCGGGACCGCCTTCACCGACCTGGAGGTCCGGCCCACCTCGCTGGAGGAGGCGTTCCTCGCCATCACCACCGGGGATCAGCCCGGCATCGGGGATCAGCCCGGCGCCGAGGGCCAGCCCGAGCCCGCCGACGACCGGCCCACCGCCGCTGTCAGCGGCCGACAGACCACCGCCTGAGGAGGCGCGATCACCGTGCAGCTCGCTTTGGTTCACGCCCGTTACCAGCTCCTGGAGATCATCCGGATCCCGGTGGCCGTCGTCGGTAGCGCCTTCTTCCCGGCCGCCGCCATGATCTTCTTTGTCGTACCGTTCGCCGGCGACGATTCGGTCGGTGCCACCTTCGCCACCGCGTCGATGGTCACCTTCTCGGTCATGAGCGCCAACATCTTCCAGTACGGCGTCGGCGTCGCCGAGGACCGCGACCAGCCGTGGAACCCGTACACCCGGACCCTGCCGGCCGGGCCGGCACCCCGGTTCGCCGGCCGGGTGCTGGCCGGCCTGGCGCTGACGTACATCTCCCTGATCCCGGTCGTGGTGATCGGCGGGACGCTGACCGCAGCCGAGATCAGCCTGGGGGCGTTTCTGCTGACCGCCGGCACCGTGGCCGTCATCTCGGTGCCGTTCACGCTGATGGGGCTGGCCATCGGCTACTCGCTGCCGAGCAAGGCGGCGATCGTGGTGGCGCAGGTGGTCTTCCTGCCGCTCGCGTTCGGTGGCGGCCTGCTCTCCGCACCGGGCGACGCACCTGGGTTCATCGAGACGATCGCGCCGTTCCTGCCCACCCGGGGCGCGGCCGAGCTGATGTGGGCGTCGGTCGGGGACTACAAGATCGAACCGTTGTCGCTGATCATGCTCGGCGTCTGGGTGGTCGTGCTCGCATCGCTCGCCGGCTGGGCGTACCGCCGGGACGAGGGTCGCCGGTTCAGCTGACGATTCGTCCGTTTCGGCCCCGGGCCGCGGCGGGACGGTGCCAGGATTCCGGCAGGGGGCCGTGGTGGTCGCCCGGTCCGAGAGGGGTCTTGACGTGAGCACCGTCCCGCCGGGTACGCCCTGCTGGGCCGACCTGGCCACCCCGGACCTGGCCGACGCGCGGCGCTTCTATCCGCAGCTGTTCGGCTGGACCGGTCGGGTGACACCGGAGCCCGAGGCGGGCGGCTACACCGTCTTCCTGCTCGACGGGCGCTCGGTGGCCGGGGCCGGGCCGCCGGCGATCCCGGACCAGGTGCCGATCTGGTCGACGTACCTCGCCACCGACGACGCCGAGCTGGTCGCCGGGCGGGTCGAGCGGGCCGGCGGGCAGGTCGTGGTGCCGCCGTTCGAGGTCTTCGACCGGGGCCGGATGGCGGTCTTCGCCGACCCGGCAGGTGCCACGTTCAGCGTCTGGCAGCCACTGGCGATGCCCGGCGCCGAGGTGTTCAACATGCCGGGCGCGATGAGCTGGAACGAGCTGGTCACGCCCGACCCGGAGGGCGCGAAGGTCTTCTACGAGCTGGTGTTCGGTTGGCAGCCGGACGACCAACCGGTCGGCGGGATGTCGTACACCGGGTGGCGGCTCGGGGCACGGATCGTCGCCGGGATGATGCCGCCACTGGCCGACGACTTTCCGTCCGACCTGCCCGCGTACTGGACGGTGTACTTCGCGGTGACCGACGCGGACGCCGCCGCGGCCCGCGCCGCCGAGCTGGGCGGCACCATCCTCGTCCCGCCCCGGAACAATCCGGCCGGCCGATTCGCCGCCCTCCGCGACCCCCAGGGCGCCCTCTTCTCCGTCATCGACCTGGGCCAATGACGCGAACCACGCGCGGGTCCCAGCGGCAGGGCGGGCCCCGGCGGCAGGGTCGGTCCCAGCGGCAGGGCGGGTCGCGGCGGCAGGGTCGCGCTCGATCCTGGATGTAGTGGCCTCCCACTCCCGCGGACCCCCCTAAACCCTGGATCGGGCGCGATCATGCACGTCCAAGCCCCCGGTGGGAACGGCGTCAGGGGCGGGGGCGGACGGGGACCACCAGCGGGCCGTGTGCGCCGGGGACCACTCGTACGCTGGCCCGGTAGTGGGTGGAGAGCAGGTGCTCGGTCAACACCTCACTGGGCGTTCCGATGGCCGCCACCTGGCCGTCGGCCAACAGGGCCATCCGGTCGGCGTACTCGCCGGCGAGGGAGAGGTCGTGCATCGTGGCCAGCACGGTCAGGCCCTGCTCGCGGCGCAACTCGTCGACCAGCTCCAGCACCTCCTGCTGGTGACCGATGTCCAGCGCGCTGGTCGGCTCGTCGAGCAGCAGCAGCGTCGCACCCTGGGCCAGCGCCCGGGCGAGGAAGACCCGCTGCCGCTCGCCACCGGAGAGGGTGGCCAGCTCCCGCCGGTGGAAGCTGGTGAGGTCCAGCCGATCGAGCACCTCGTGCACGGCGGCCACGTCGGCAGCCGACTCCCGGCCCAGCGTCGGAATGTACGGGGTGCGGCCGAGCAGCACGTAGTCCAGCACCGTCATGCCGGGCGGCACCACCGGGGACTGCGCGACCGTGGCCACCACCCGCGCCCGCTCGCGGCGGCGCAGCGCGGCACTCTCCGTACCGAAGAGGGAGATCACCCCCGACGCGCGCAGCAGGCCGCCGACGGCGCGCAACAGGGTCGACTTGCCGGCGCCGTTCGGGCCGATCACGGTGACCCACTCCCCGACTGCGACGGCCAGGTCGACGCCGGTGAGGATCGGCGTGCCGTCCAGGCTGACGTGCAGCCCGACGACCTCGACGGCCGGAACCTCGGACCGGCTGCCGGCGGGCTCGGGGGTCACGTGAGAACCCGTCGGGCGGTACGCAGCACGAGTACGAAGAACGGGCCGCCGAGCAGGGCGGTGACCACTCCGATCGGGATCTCGGACGGGGCGGCGGCCGTGCGGGCCACCACGTCGGTCAACGCCAGGAACGCCGCGCCGAACAGCAGCGACAGCGGCAGGATCACCCGGTAGCTCGATCCGGCGAGCATCCGGACGGTGTGCGGCACGATGATGCCGACGAACCCGATCAGGCCGGTCGCGGAGACCGCCGCGGCGGTACCCAGCGAGGCGGCGGCGATCAGCAGGTAGCGGGAACGCTGCGGGTGCAGACCGAGGCTCGTGGCCTCGTCGTCGCCGACCGTGAGGACGTCCAGCTCACGGCGGTGCAGCAGCACCACCGTGGTGGTCAGCGCGGCGTACGGCAGCACCAGCAGCACGTCGTGCCACCCGGCGGTCGCCAGGCGGCCGAGCAGCCAGGAGTAGACCGGCTGGATGCTGTCCGAGTGCCGTTGCAGCAGGTAGGTCTGCCCGGCGGAGAGGAACGCGGAGACCGCCACCCCGGCCAGGATCAGCATCGCGGGTGAGCGGCTCCGCCCACCGGCGCCACCGAGCAGGTACGTCATCGTCACGGCGAGCAGTGAGCCGGCGAACGCGGCCAGCGGGATGGTCAGCGGCAGTCCGGTGATCGCGCCCTGCCGACCGGCACCGCCGAGGGCGATCGCCGCGGTGACCGCGAGCCCCGCGCCAGCGGCCACACCGAGGAGGTACGGGTCGGCCAGCGGGTTGCGGAACACCCCCTGGTAACAGCCACCGGCCAGGGCGAGCAGACCGCCGACGAGCAGGCCCAGCACCACCCGGGGCAGCCGCAGCTCGGTGACGATGGCAATCTCCCGCTCACTCAGACCGCTCTCCAGGTGCACCCCGGGGATCAGGTTGAGCAGCTCGGCGGCGACGCTTCCCGGCGGCAGGCTGACCGGCCCGAGAGACACGCCGGCGACCAGCGCGACAAGGACGGCGAACACGCCGGCCACCAGCCAGCGCTTACGCAGGCCGGCTGGCCGCGCGCCGGATGGCGGGTCAACCCGAGGAGCAACGTCGACCCGCCGGGCTCCGGACGGCAGCTCGGCGGGGCCGGCGCTGGACCGTGGCTCGGCTCGCTGGGCCTTGGGCCGTGGCTCGGCTCGGCCTGCGGTGGACCGTGGCTCGGCTCGCTGGGCTGCGGACCGTGGCTCGGCCGGCTGGGACGTTGGTGGCGTCCCGGCCGGCCCGCTGGTTGGTTCGGGGTTGGTCACCGGTGGTGTTCCGGTCACCGACGGACGACGGTCACGCGGGCACCTTGGCGACCGCGTCGATGATGACCCGGAGCAGGTCCACGACCCGCGGGCCCCAGCGGGAGGCGATGTCGTCGTCCAGCGCCACGACCTGGTTGTTCTTCACCGCGTTCAGCCCGGCCCAGCCGCTGCGGGCCTTGACCGAGTCGGCGTTCTGCTGGCAGCACTTGGAGTCGGCCAGGAAGACGAAGTCCGGGTTGGCCTTGACGATGAACTCCTGGGACAGCTGCGGGTAGCCGAAGTTCTTGCCGTCCGCGTCGGCCGGGTCGGCGATGTTGGTCAGGCCGACCTGGCTGTAGAGCGAGCCGATGAACGTCTTGCTGGTCGCGCTGTACAGCTCGGGGCCCAGCTCGTGGAAGTAGGTGAGCTTCTCGGCGCGCTGCGGCAGGTCCTTGACCAGCTTGGCGATGTCGTCCTTCATCCGACCGGTGACGTCGGCGGCCTGGTCGGCGTGCCCGGTCAGGGCGCCCAGCTCGGTGATCTCGCGGTACGAGTCGTCAAGCGTGGTCGCCGCCGGGAGCAGGTAGACCGGGATCTTCAGCTTGCCGAGCTGATCCACGATCTTGTTGGTGTCGTTGGAGAGCACCACCAGGTCGGGGCTCTTGCCGGCGATCGCCTCGGCATTCGGCTGGAAGCCGGACAGGTCGCTCTTGGGCGCGTCGGCCGGGTAGTTGGACTGGTCGTCGACCGCGCTCACCTGCGGGCCGGCGCCGATGGCGTACAGCATCTCGGTGGCGGTGGGCGAGAGCGAGACGATCTTCTCGGGGCGCTTGTCGAGAGTGAGCGAGCCGACCGTCACCGGGTAGGCGATGGCCGCCGAGCTGGTGCCGGCCGCCGGCTGGTCGGCGCTCTTCTCGGCGCACGCGCCGAGGGCGAGTGCGGCGACCGCGAGGGTCGCGGCGAAAAGCCTGGGGGTACGTCTGGACATGGGGGCCTCCTGTCGGTCGAGGAGTGTGGTGCTTCGCCGACAGGGACTTTCGTGCGCCCGCCCACGAGGCGCCCTTCCTCGAGAGCGCGTGTCGCGACCGATCCGCAGGCGACCTGGCTAGACCCACCCCTCCTGGGCGGGACATCACAGTTGCGGGACAGCGCCGGTTTCGCACCGGCTTCGCTGCGGAGTAGTCGCTAGAACGGTAGCGCACGGCGGGGACCTGCCCCGCGTTGATCTAGGGCAAATAGTCGCGGATTGATCTCCCCGCACAGCAATACGCCCTAGATCGACGCAACGCGGGGCAGGTCCCCGCCGTGCGCTACCGTTCTAGCGACTACTCCGCAGCGAAGCCGG
>NZ_JBHSQS010000033.1:0-49513 GCF_042658605.1 Micromonospora vulcania
GAACAGCAGGCCGCCGACCTCGTCGCCCAGCACTGGAACAGCTGACCCATCCAGCACCGAACGCTGGCCGGCACCCCGCACCGGGGTGCCGGCCAGCGGCGTACCCAGGCACCGTACGAGGAGATCTTGGACAGTTACCGTTCCGCGTTAACGGTAACTGTCCAAGATCTGTGGTTCGGTCCGTTCCGGTGCGGCAGGGAGCCGAACGACACACGCCGGACCAGCCACAGGCCAACAGGCCAACAGGCCAACAGGCCAACAGGTCAACAGGTCAACAGGTCAACAGGTCAAGGGTCAGAAGAGGACCGTGGCGAGGGTGCCGATCGGCTGGAAGCCGCAGCGCTCGTACACCCGGCGGGCCGGAAGGTTGAAGTCGTTGACGTACAGGCTGACGGTGGGGGCGACCCGCAGCAACGCGTCGCGGACCACGGCGGCCATCGCTGCGGTGGCGATCCCTCGGCCTCGCCACTCCGGCGCCACCCAGACGCCCTGAACCTGGGCGGTCCGCTTGGTCACCACTGCCAGCTCGGCCTTGAACACGACCTTGCCGTCGACGATCCGGGCGTACGCCCGACCCGCCCGGACCAGGTCGGTGACCCGGCGGCGGTAGCTGCGGCCGGCGTCCTCGGCCAGCGGTGAGACGCCGACCTCCTCGGTGTACATGGACACCGCCGCCGGGAAGAGCCGGTCGATCTCGGCGGTGCGGACCCGGCGTACCCGCGGATCGGCCGCTACGGCCGGAAGCGTGTCGGTGGCCAGCAGCGGCTGGTTCGGGCGGACGTCCCGAGCTGGCCCCCACGTGTCGGAGAGCCGGTCCCAGAGACCGAGGACCGCGTCTGCCCGACCGACGATGGAGGAGCAGAGCCGTTCCTCACCGGCGAGCAGGTCGGCGAAGGCCGACACGGCGGCGTCGGAGGCCAGCACCGGGGTCAGGTTGCCACCCAGCCAGCAGAGCGATTCCAGGTTGCGCCGTGCGCCGTACCCCAGAATTCTGCCCTCGGCCCGCCACCAGGACAGTCCGCGCGCGGCGATCCGCTCGGCGACCTGCGCGCCCGCGAACGGGTCCTGGTCGAGCAGTCGCTCGACCGCGCGGCGCTCCGATTCCCCCAGTTGCCGTACCGGCACCGTCAGCACGGGTACCAGCCTGCCAGATCGGCACCCGGCCCCGCCGGCCGAGTGACCAGCCCGCTCTCAGACGTTCACCGGCTCTGCGGCCGGGGTGGTCGGCCGGGTCCGGGCGGCCCACCGTACGACCGGAGGCACCAGGGCACCGAGTAGGAGGAACAGCCCACCGAGGAGCAACCAGCCCGGTACGCCCCAACCGAGCGCGAGGCTGGTCACCACCACCGGCGCGAGCATCTTGCCCAGCTCGTAGCCCATGCCGTACGCCCCCTGGTACTGGCCCTGCGCGTCGGCCGGCGCCAGCCCGAAGGAGATCCCCCACCCGGCCGCCGAGTGCCACAGCTCTCCGGTCACGTGTGCCAGCGAACCGCAGGCGAGCAGACCGATCGCGCCCACCGGAGGCAGTGCGCCGCTGACAGCGAAGAGTACGCAGGCCAGCGCGATGGCGACGCCGGCACGGCGGGCGGCTCGGGCGGCTCCGGGCACGGTGGCGGCGCCGCGCGCGGCGCGTACCTGAAGGAGCACCACCAGCACGGTGTTGATCAACATCAACGCGGAGATCATCCAGGCCGGCGCCCGGGTGTGCCCGGCGATCCACAGCGGCAGGGCGATGTTGAGCAGGCTGAAGTGCATGGACATCAGCCCGTCGAGCAGGGTGAAGGCGAGGAACGGGCGGTCCCGCAGTGCGATCAGCCGGGGTCCGTGCGTCGGGGCGGCGACCGGAGCGATGCGGGGCAGCCGGATCAGGACGACCGCCGCGGCCAGCGACGCCACCGCTGCGGCCAGGATCAGCGCGACGTACCCGGTGCGGGTGTCGGCGGCGATGGCGAACCCGCCGAGGACGGCGCCGACGGAGATACCGACGTTGGTGGTGGCGCGGAGGTAGGCGCGGGTGTGCACGCGCTGGTCGGCGGGGATCGCGCCGGCTATCAGCGCGCCCCGGGCACCGCGCTCGACCGCGTCGGCGAGTGCCGTGGCGGCTCCCACCAGCAGGAAGGCGGGGAACGACCGGACGGCGATCAGGCCCGCGGTCAGGGTGCCGGCCGCGAGTAGCGCGCCGACCTGTACTCCTCGTGGGCCAACGCGGTCGGCGAGAAGCCGCTGGGCGTGCTGGCCAGGACGCCGACCAGCGCCGAGATGGTTAGACCGACGCCCACCTGGGTGGGCGAGAGGCCGACCGACCGGGTGAGGAAGAGCGCGCTGGCGACCAGCCAGAGGCCCCGTCCGACGGTCTTGACCAGGGTGCCGAGGGTGAGGATCCGGGCCGGGCCGGACGGGGGAAGCAGGCGCATGGCCGCGATCCTAGCAAGACGTACGTACGGTTTTTAAAATTGATACTTGTCGCCGATGCGTTGCCGATATATCGTCGATGCATCAGCGATAGTCCAGAAAGGGAGAACCTGATGAGGTTCCATCGCGAGCAACACCAAGGGCACGAGAGGCACGAGTCCCGTCGGCGCGGCTTCGGCTTCCCGCCGATCCCGCCCGGCCCGCACGGGCACGGGCACCCGGGACCCGGCGGTGGCTGGGGCGGCCGTGGGCGCGGACGAGGTCGGGGCCGACGGCCCAACGTCCGCGGCGCGGTGCTGGCCCTGCTCACCGAGCGGCCGATGCACGGCTACGAGATGATCCAGGAGATCGACTCCCGCACCGGCGGTGCCTGGCGGCCGAGCCCCGGCTCGATCTACCCCACGCTCCAGCTGCTGGAGGACGAGGGGATGATCGTCGCCAGCACCGAGGAGCCCAGCGGCGGGCGCAAGCGGTTCACGGTCACCGAGGCCGGTCAGGCCGAGGCCACCGAGGCGGCACAGACCCCGCCGTGGGCGGACTTCGCCCAGGACACGGTGAACAGCTGGCACGACATCCGCGACGCCGGTACGCAGGCCATGAGCGCACTGCGCCAGGTGATGATGAACGGCAACGACGACCAGCGCGAGCGGGCCGCCCAGGTGCTCGACGAGACGCGACGCAAGCTGTACGCGATCCTCGCCGAATCCGAGTGACCCAAGCCCGCGCCACCAGCAGCGCCAACGAGAGCGGCCGTCTCCCCGAGGGGAGACGGCCGCTCTCTGCGTTACGGGGTACGCGGACCGATCAGTGCACGGTGACGGTCGGGCCGGTGACCAGGCCGCGCAGCTCCTCGGGCAGTTCGGCGCCCATCTCGTCGGCGATTCGCAGCGCCTCCTCGATCAGCGTCTCCACGATCTGGCCCTCGGGAACGGTCTTCACGACCTTGCCCTTGACGAAGATCTGGCCCTTGCCGTTGCCGGAGGCGACACCGAGGTCGGCCTCGCGGGCCTCGCCCGGGCCGTTGACGACGCAGCCCATGACGGCCACCCGCAGCGGCACCGGCAGCCCCTCCAGACCGGCGGTGACCTCCTCGGCGAGCTTGTAGACGTCCACCTGGGCCCGCCCGCAGGACGGGCAGGAGACGATCTCCAAGCCCCGCTCGCGCAGCCCCAGCGACTCAAGGATCTGGTTGCCGACCTTGATCTCCTCCACCGGCGGGGCGGAGAGCGACACCCGGATGGTGTCACCGATGCCCTCGGCGAGCAGGGCGCCGAAGGCGACCGCCGACTTGATGGTGCCCTGGAAGGCCGGGCCGGCCTCGGTGACGCCCAGGTGCAGCGGGTAGTCGCACTGCTCGGCCAACTGCCGGTACGCCCGGATCATCACGACCGGGTCGTTGTGCTTGACCGAGATCTTGATGTCCCGGAAACCGTGCTCCTCGAACAGCGAGCACTCCCACAGCGCCGACTCGACCAGCGCCTCGGCGGTGGCCTTGCCGTACTTGCTGAGCAGCCGCTTGTCGAGCGAGCCGGCGTTGACGCCGATCCGGATCGGCGTACCGGTGGCGGAGGCCGCTGCCGCGATCTCCTTGACCTTGTCGTCGAACTGGCGGATGTTGCCCGGGTTGACCCGGACCGCCGCGCAGCCCGCGTCGATCGCGGCGAAGACGTACTTGGGCTGGAAGTGGATGTCGGCGATCACCGGGATCTGGGACTTCTTGGCGATCGCCGGCAGCGCCTCGACGTCATCCTGGGACGGCACCGCCACCCGGACGATCTGACAGCCGGACGCGGTCAGCTCGGCGATCTGCTGGAGGGTGGCGTTGACGTCGGAGGTGAGCGTGGTGGTCATCGACTGCACGGACACCGGCGCACCACCGCCGACCGGCACCGAGCCGACCATGATCTGACGGCTGGCCCGGCGAGGGGCGAGCGGCGGGGGCGGCATCGTGGGGATACCGAGACTGATTGCGGTCACTTCAGGCACTCACCTTGAGAAGAGCGTGATCGGGTTGACGACGTCCGCGGCAATGGTAAGCAGCGTGAAGGCGCCACCGATCAGGATCACCACGTACGTGAAGGGCATCAGCTTGAGATAGTCGACCCGGCCGGGGTCGGCCCGACCGATCCGCGCGTAGATCCAGGAGCGGGCCCGCTCGAACCAGGCGATGGCGATGTGCCCGCCGTCCACCGGGAGCAGCGGCAGCAGGTTGAACACGCCGATGAAGAAGTTCAGCGAGATGAAGAGCATGAAGAAGACCAGCCAGGCGTTGTTCTGTACCGCCTCGCCGCCGAGCCGGCTGGCGCCGACCACGCTGATCGGGGTGTCCACGTCCCGCTCGCCGCCGGTGAGGGCGGTCCACAGGGCGGGGATCTTCTGTGGGATGCGCTGCAGGGCCTGGACGGTGCCGACCGCGAGTTGGCCGGTGAAGTCGGCGGTCGCGCCGAAGGCACCGACCGGCCCGTACGTCACTCGGGTGGGCGTGCTGGGACGCAGGCCGACGCCGAGCGCGGCCACCGGGGCGGCGGTGCCGCTCGGGTTGTCCAGCGGCGGGCGCAGGGTCTGCGCGAGCACCGTGCTGGTGCTGCCCGGCTGCCCGTCGCGGACGTACTCGATCTTCGCGGTCTCGCCCGGCTTGAGGCCGCGCAGCGTGGTGAGCAGGTCGCCGTAGGAGCCGATCGGGGTGCCGTTGACCGAGGTGATCCGGTCACCGTTGCGCAGTTGCGCCTGGGCGGCCGGGCTGGCCGCGTCGGCCGGTGTGCACGCGCGGACCGCGTTCTCCGGGACCACGCAGGGGCTGAGCTGGATGACCGCCGGCTCCTGGCGGGCCTGCACGTCGGTGGTCGGGAAGTCCGGGTTGGGCAGGCCGGCGGAGACGGCGAGGATCCAGATCGTGATCAGGGCAAGGGCGAAGTGCGTGATCGAGCCGGCGGCCATCACGATCGTCCGCTTCCAGACCGGGTAGCGCCACATCACCCGCGACTCGTCGCCCGGCTCCACGTCGTCGTCCTGCGGGGTCATCCCGACGATCTTGCAGAAGCCGCCGAGCGGGATGCCCTTGAGGCCGTACTCGGTCTCGCCCTTCTTGAACGACCAGACGGTGGGACCGAAGCCGACGAAGAACTTGGTGACCTTCATCCCGAACGCCTTGGCGGTCAGCAGGTGCCCCGCCTCGTGCAGGCTCACCGAGATGAGGATCGCGAGGGCGAAGAGAACCACCCCGAGCAGGTACGACATCAAGCTCCTTCCACCGAACCCGCGATGATCTCCTGCGCGTGCGCGCGTGCCCACGACTCGGCCGCGAGCACGTCCTCGACGGTACCTGGTTCGGTGAAGTCCGGTGCCTCCTCCAAGACCCGCGCGAGGGTATCGACGATGCCCAGGAACGGCAGCCGACCAGCCACGAACGCCTCGACGCACTCCTCGTTCGCCGCGTTGTAGATCGCCGGACGGCAGCGCCCGGCCTCCCCGGCGGCCTTGGCCAGGGCGACGGCCGGGAAAGCCTCGTCGTCGAGCGGCGCGAACTCCCAGGTGTGCGCGGCGGTCCAGTCGACCGGAGCGGCCGCCTCCGGCACCCGGTCCGGCCAGCCCAGCGCGACCGCGATCGGCAGCCGCATGTCCGGTGGGCTGGCCTGCGCGATCGTCGAGCCGTCGACGAACTCGACCATGGAGTGGATCACCGACGTCGGGTGGACCGTCACGGTGATGTCGGCGTACGGCACGTCGAACAGTTCGTGCGCCTCGATCACCTCAAGCGCCTTGTTGACCATGGTGGCCGAGTTGATCGTGATGACCTTGCCCATGTTCCAGGTCGGGTGCGCCAACGCCTGCTCGGGCGTGACCTGCGTCAACTCGTCGCGCCGCTTACCCCGGAAGGGCCCGCCGCTGGCGGTGACGATCAACCGGCGTACCTCGGGGCGTGAGCCGGAGCGCAGGCACTGGGCCAGCGCGGTGTGCTCCGAGTCGACCGGAATGATCTGCCCCGGCCGCGTCACCGCGGCCTTGACCAGCGGGCCGCCGGCCACGAGCGACTCCTTGTTGGCCAGCGCGAGGGTACGACCACCGCGCAGCGCGGCCAGCGTAGGAGCGAGGCCCAGCGAGCCGACCACCCCGTTGAGCACGATGTCGCACGGCCACTGGGCCAGCTCGGTCATGGCGTCCGGCCCGGCAACGATCTTGGGAAGCTTGAAGTCACCGGTGGACCAGCCGCGCCGGCTCGCCTCGGCGTAGAACGCCAGTTGGAGGTCCTGCGCGGCGGACGCCTTGGCCACCCCGACCACGTCGACACCCAGTTCGAGCGCCTGCGCGGCCAGCAGCCCGACGTTGCCGCCACCGGCGCCCACGGCGACCACCCGGAACCGGTCCGGGTTGCGCCGCACGATGTCGATGGCCTGGGTGCCGATCGAGCCGGTGGACCCGAGCAGAACGAGGTCGCGGGGGGAAGTCACCGGACCATTCTTCCCCACCTCCGCTGTACGCCCGCTGGGAGCCTCAGCCTCGCGCCGCCCACCTGCGGATCGACAGCCACCTCCCGACGCCCACCCCGCCGGCCCACCGAGGCGTTCCGGCGGAGATCTTGGACAGTTACCGTGCCGCCGGAACGCCAACTGTCCAAGATCTGCTCAGGGGCTGGAGAACTTACCCGTCGCCGTCCGGTTCCTCCGGCACCGCTTCCTCGTCCAACAGTTCCGCCGGGTCGATGGTGAACTCGAACGGCTCCCGCATGACGAAGGCGCTTCCCGCCGCCGCGGCGGCCAACGGCCGGTACTCGCCGTCAGTCAGTTCGAACAGCGCGATGGTCGGTACCCGGTTGCGCAGATCCACCCGGAGGAAGAACGGCACTCCGGCGAAGGCGTACTCCCTGGGCCGGTCGATCACGTCCTTACGTCGGTTACCCGGCGAAACGATCTCTCCCAGCAGAATCGCTTCGGCAATGGAGACCGTGGTGCGGCCGCCACCTGAGTTGCGAAGTACCGCGATGTCCGGGATGAAGAGGTCATCTCCGGAAAGAACGTTGATTTCGGGGTAGACCCAGAAACCGGCTTTCCGCGCGGCGCGGTGCAGCACATATGGCAACTCTCGCTCGACCGATTGATGGTCGATTCCCGCATGTGGTGTCACGATCACGCTTCCGCTCAGGACCTCAACCTTGGGGCCGTTGGTCTCCGGCAACAGGTCGAGGGCGAGCTGGGCCGTCCACGGCTCGTCGTGCCACCGCAGCACGTCGAACGACGGCTCGGTGTGCTGCGGCGCCGGCTCCGGCGCGAACGCTGCCTGGGCCATCCGGGCTCACCCCCTCAGCGGACCATCCTGCTCGGCTCAGCCTAGCCGCGCAGCCCCCACAACACGCAGGTCGCACCGGGTGTCCGTCAGCGCGTACCGCGCCACACGCGGCGGCGTCCATCCGGATCCGCGTGGTGGTGGCGCACCCAGTCGACGGCGGGCAGGCTGCCCGCAGCACGGTGAGCCCGCCGATCACCGCGGCGGCGCCCCGCTCAGCCAGCCCCGCAACGACCATCCTGGGCGGGCAGTCAGCCCGGGGGCGGAAGCATTCGTGAGCGATATACCTGAGAGTCATTTTTATACCGCTGAGGTATACGGCTCGACGAGATGTTGCCGCCCTGGCCGTGGCGCTGCACGACTCGCTGGCTCTTCTGCGACGCAGGCTCGACGGGCTCCCGCGCGACGACGACGGGCCTGAGCAGGTGACTGCTCAGGCCCGCCGTCACGTCCGCGACGCTGGGATCAGCCGCCGTTGATCACGAACTGCGACCCCGGCTGGATGACGATGTTGCCGTCGGCCGAGTTGGTGATGGTCACGTTGGTCAGGTTGGCATTGCCTCGGGCACCGCTCATCGCGAGGATGCCGGCACCGTTGTTGGACTTGTCGATCCGTACGTTGGTGATCGCGACGTTCGGCATGTTGCCGCCGCCGTTCTTGAACTGGATGCCGTCGTACGTCGAGTCGGAGATGTCGGTGTCCCGGATCGTGACCCCGACGATGTCCCTGGTGGACGGGAAGAGGGTGATGGCCCCGAACTCCTGGTCCTCGTTCCAGAAGGCGCCGCCGGTCCGGTAGAGCCCGTTGTTGGCGATCAGCGTCGTCCCGGAGAACGGCAGCGGGTCGTGGTCAGTCGCCAGCATGATCCCCGGGTAGTTCGCGGTGTCGTAGACCAGGTTGTTCTCGATCGAGTTGTCGTAGCCGCCGTAGATGGCGATGCCGTTCGCCCGCCAGGGCAGCTGGATGGTGTTGTTGACGAAGTGGTTGTCGTGGGCGATGTCGACGTTGCGGTCCTTGACGTACGGGTTGGCCCAGACGGCGAGGGCGTCGTCACCGGTGGTACGGAAGGACGAGTTGAACACCCGCGAGTTGCGCGTGCCGTTACTGAAGTTGATGCCGTCGGCGTAGGTGTCGCGGATCCGCATGCCGGTGAACTCCAGCCCGTCGGCCGGGCCCCAGAGGTCGGGGATGTTGTCGTAGTCGCGACCCACCCAGACACCCACGTTGGCGTGCTCGATCCAGACGTTGCTGATCTTGGTGCCGGTGCCGAACCGACCGTTCAGACCCACGCCACCCTCGGCGTTGCCGTCACCGCCACGGATCCGGCCGGAACCGAAGATGGCGATGTCGGAGATCTGGGTGTTCTTGTCGATGTCGAAGCCGAAGTTGCCCTCGTGCGGGTGGTTGATGCCGCCCACCACGTTCTGCGGCTCGGTCAGCGTGTAGAGCTGGGAGTGCCACATACCGGCGCCCCGGATCGTGACGTTGCTGATGCCGACCTGGTTCCACTGACCCCGGTTCAGCGGGTCGTCGGTGAGGATCTTCTGCTCCTGCCGCCACTGACCGGCCGGGATCCAGACGCAGCTGATGACGCCGTTCTGGTCGTCGGTCACGGCCCGCTGGATGGCGGCGGTGTCGTCGAGCCCGTCGTTCGGAACCGCACCGTACGACGTGATCGAGGTGCAGCCGGCCGGCTGGCTCAGCGGTGGCGCCACCTGCTCCAGGTCGATCATGTCGATGACGTAGAACGAGGCCGAGTCGCCGGAGTCGCGCTGCAACTTGAAGCGCGTACCGGCCGGGTAGGACTGCGCCAGCAGCGCGTTCGACTCGTCGAACAGCCGCCGCGCGTCGGCCTGCGGGGTGTTGGTCAGCGCCTCCGGCCCGTCGGTGTTGCCGTAAAGCCAGCTGTGCTTCGAGGAGAGCGTCAGCTTCCGGGAGAAGACGTCGTTGATGTAGAGGCTGATCGTCGCCTCGATGCCACCGCCACCCGGAGCGTCCGGGATGGAGTTACGCACCACGATGGAGTTGGCGGCACTGGCCGAGGTGAACTGGACGTACTGGCCGGTGCTGTTCAGCCGTACCGACTTGCGGCCCGAGGACTCGCTGGCGAAGTTGGTGTGGCCGAAGGTACGCAGCGGGTCGGTCTCCAACAGCGTGCCCTGGTACTGGCCGGCCTCCGCCTCGTACGAGACGTACGGGACGGCCGCCCCACGCCCGACCACGATCGACTGGGTGAACGTGTTGTTGGACTCGTTGGTCTCGGCAACCGTGTTGGTCGCATCGGCGGTGGCGGTGATGGTGGCCCCGCCGCTGGTGGCGGTCCAGCTACCGGAGATGGCCACGTTGACCGTCGCGCCGGCGGCGATGGAGGCGGTGTTGGTGTTGAGCGTGGTGCTGCCGACCGCCACCCGGGTGACGGTGGTCGCGCCGGTCGCGGCGGTGCCCCGGTTGCGGACCGAGACGGTGAACGTGACGGGCGCCCCGACGGCCGGGTTCGGCGGGTTGGAGGTGATGCCGAGGACCTGTAGGTCCGGGCCCGGAGCCTGGGTGACCACCAGCGGCGACGGCGCGGTGTAGCTGTTGTTGCCGTTGTTCTGCTCGACGATCGTGTTCGCCGGGTCGACCACCGCCGTGACGCTGTAGCTGCCCATCGGCCGGGTGCCGGCATTGAACGAGACCGTGGTCGAGCCACCGGCGGCCAGCGCACCGACCGCCGCGCTGCCGACGACCGCACCGGCCAGGCTGAAGTTCACCGTGGTCGCGCCGGCGGCTGCCGATCCGATGTTCTGCACCACGGCCGAGAGGGTGACCGCGGTGGCCTCGCTGGGCGACGCCGGCGACCAGGTCGCCGAGCTGATGACCAGGTCGGGGTTGGGTGCCGGCGTGCCGCACACCTCAAGCTCGGCCACCTGGCCCGACGGGGCACCGGAGTTGGCGGTGAACCGGAGCTGGACGTCCGCGGTGGTCGCGGTGACCGGGATGCTCACCACGTTGTTGCCCTGGACGAACTGGTAGCTCGCCGCCGACACCAGACTGGTGTACGTGGACGAGGCCTGGTCGCGGCCGAGGACCTGGATGGTCTGCGTACGGGTGCCCCAGGCCAGGTCCGGGTTGAGCTTGACGGTGACCGAGGAGATGGAGTGGTTCGCGCCCAGCGCCACGGTCAGGTTCTGCGGGTAACTCGGCGCACCCTCCCAGTACGTCCCGAGCTGCCCGTCGTTCGCCTTGTCCGGGGTGAAGCTGAAGGTGGAACCGCTGGCCGACATGGCCTTGCCCTGCGCCACGTTGGTGCAGGCAGGGGGGTTGCTGCCGGTCCGGGTGACGGTGTTGCTGTTGCCGGACAGGTTGCCCGCGCCGTCGCGCGCCCGGACGTAGTAGGACACCGTCGCCGTCGCGGGCTGGCTGTCCTGGTACGTCAGGACCGTGCCGAGCGTCGCGATCAGGCTGCCGTTGCGGTAGACGTTGTAGCCGGCCAGGCCGCTGCCACCGGAGTCGGTGGAGGCACCCCAGTTGAGCGTGATCGTGGAGCCCGACGTGCTGTGCGACAGCGTCCCCGGGACGCTCGGCGCGGTGGTGTCACCACTGCCGGTACGCGTCACCGTGTTGCTGTTGCCGGAGAGGTTGCCCGCGACGTCACGCGCCCGGACGTAGTACGACACGGTCGCCGTGGCCGGCTGCGTGTCGTTGAAGGTCAGCACGTTGCCGATGGACTGCAGGAACGAGCCGTTGCGGTAGACGTCGTACCCGGCGATGCCGCTGCCGCCCGGGTTGTCGGTCGACGCGACCCAGTTGAGGGTGATCGTGGTGCCCGACTGGGTGTACGAGAGGTTGCTCGGAGCACTCGGCGCGGTCGTGTCCGGGGTGCCGCCGCCGCTGCCGTACACCTCCAGCTCGGAGAGCTGTCCGGCCGGCCAGCCGCTGTTGGCCGTGATGGTGATCCGCACGTACCGGGTGGAGGCCTGGGTGAAGTTGATCGTGACCGTGCTGCCGCTGGCCGGGTTGAACGTGTAGGTCTGTGACCCGACCAGGGTGCCGAACGACGAGCCGTTGGTGCTGCCCTGCACGCTCAGGGTCTGCGTACGGGTCCCCCAGCCGGAGGTGGGCAGCTTCAGCACGACCTGGTTCACGGCCTGCGATGAGCCGAGATCGACCTGCACCCACTGGGGAAAGGCGTTGTTGACGCTCTCCCAGTAGCTGCCGGCATTGCCGTCGACGACCTTCGACGAGTCGTAGACGTCGGCGTGGCCGCTCTCCTGGGTCGGGCGGCCCTGCGCGAGGTTGACGGCCGCCGGTACGGCGTTGGCCGTGCTCGCCGGGGCTGCCTCGTCGACCGGGCGGGGGGCACCGGCCGCGTTCGCGACGGAGGCGGACCCCACCGTCGCGATCATGGCGGTCGCGACTGTCGCGGCCACCATCCTGAACAGACTCGTTCGTCTCATCACTGTCCTTGTCGTTGGGGGACGGTTGCCGCGGGCGGCTCGACCAAGGGGTGGGGTGTGCGTCGGTGCAGCGCCGGCCCGCGCGTGGACGCGCGCGGGCCGGTGTCGGGGGTGCCGAGGAGACGAGGTGCTGGCGGCGCGGGGGCACCGCTTCGGGGGATGAGGATGAACTCCGCCAAAAGAGACGGCCGATCGGATTTTTCGAGGCCATGCATCGAATCAAGCACGCCTTTGTCGAGATCTTGCATGGCGTTGACCAAAGATTACTGACGTGCTACGAGGGCGTCAACACTTCGACCACCTTGACTATTGATGGCCTTGCACGTCGGTGATCCACTCCGGATCGCTGAAGCCGCGGTGTCCGGGTCGATGGGATACCAGGCCGACGCACAACCGAGGGGACAGCACCATGAGCAGGCTCGCACTCGTCACCGGCGCCACGGCCGGCATCGGCCACGCTTTCGCCGAACGCCTGGCCGCCGACCTGGCCACCGACGCGGGTGTGGACATGGTCGCCGAGGTGTGCGCGTCGCAGCCCCTGACCATGCTGGTCAACAACGCGGGCGTGTCCCACTACATGCCGCTCGCCGAGCTACCCGCCGACAAGGCCAAGGGAGCTCGTGCACGTCAAGGTCGTCGCCCCGACCCTGCTCAGCCGCGCTGCGGTCGGGGGCATGCAGGAGCGCGGTGCCGGCGCCATCATCAACGTGGCCGGCATGATCGCCTTCAGCGGCCCGGCACCGAGCTCGATGATGCCCCGCCGCCCCCAACTCGCCACCCGCTAGCTGGCCGGCTGACCCGACGAAGGCTCCCCGCCCGGCGCGGTCAGGAGGAAGGTCTCCAGCTCCTGGCCGCCGTACCAGTCGCTGCGCCGGCCCACGTGGGTCATTCCGAGGCGCCGACAGACCGCCATCGACGCCTCGTTGCCCGGCGAGACGACCGCATAGATCTCCCGGGTCCCGGTCGCGAACTCCCGGGCGAGCGCTCCGCTGGCCGCCTCGGTGGCATAGCCGTGACCCCAGCAGTCCGGGTGCAGGTGCCAGCCCACCTCGATGTCCCCGGTACGCCGCGACTCGTCCCGCCCCGGCAGAGGCTTGAGCATCATCGTGCCCACGACCAGGCCGGTGTCCCGCAGTTCGATCGCCCAGGTGCCGTACCGGCCCTGGTCGGTGGCGTGCCGTTCCTGCCAGAAGCGCAGCCGCTCGGCGGCCTGCGCCGGGTCGGTCATCGGCAGCCCGGACGCGACGCCCAGCCAACGGGCGATCTCGGGACGGGAGTAGATGTCGTAGATCCGGGCCAGGTCGGCGGGATCTGCGGTCCAGTCACGCAGGATCAGGCGTTCCGTGGTGTAAACCGTCATAGACGGCGATCTTAAGGAGTGGCGTACCCGACGACAGGGAAAGAGAGCGCGGTGGGCGGTGGATGGCAGCGGGCGAGGCGGATCACCAGTGCCGCGTTCCGCCCGTTGCGCGGGCGGGACCTGTCGCTGCACGCTGCCGCCATCACGTTCTACGGGGCGATCGCCGTGGTGCCGGTGGCCCTGCTGGCGATCTGGTTGACCGCGCTGGTCGCCGGGGCTGCTCGGGTACGCCGACTCACCTCGTACGCCATCGAGGCGCTGCCCACCGCGATCGGTGCGCCTCGGGCGGTGGCCGCCCTGGTCGACGCCGGGGTGGAGTTGACCCCGCTGCTGGCGCTGGCCTCGCTGCTGCCCGCGTCGCTGTACGGCGAGGGCCTGCGCCGGGCATTCGTCTCGGTGGCCGCGCCCCGCACCGACGAACACCTGGTCGGCTGGCGGGGTCGGGTGCTGCTGCTGCCACTGCTCGCGCCGGCTCCCGCGCTGCTGCTGTCGATCCTGCTGGCGCTGCCACTCACCACCCGCCTGGTACGGCAGGGCGGCTGGGTCGGCGCGCTCGGGGTGGTGCTGTCGTTCCTGGCGGTCTGGCTGGTGCTCACACCGGTGCTGGTGTGGGTGTTCCGGGTGGTCGGGCCGGCGTCACCGGACTGGCTCTCCACGGTCGGGATCGGTTCGTTCACGGCGGCGAACCTGTCCGGGTTCATGCACGGCTTCGTGCTCTTCACCTCGCTCCCCCTGGACCTGGGCGTGCCGTTCGGCGGCTTCGACGAGATCGGCGCCGGTGTGGCCGTGCTGCTCTGGCTCTACCTGTTCCACGTGATCGTCCTGGCCGGCTACTCGGCCACCCTGGCCCTCTCCCGCTGGCGCGCCCGCCTGCCGAGTTGATCAAGGGGTGGCGAGCGCCTCCGTCGGGGTCAGCCGGGATGCGCGGATAGACGGGTAGACGCCGGCGACCACGCCCACCAGGAGGGCTCCGCCGATGCCGCCGGCCACCGCCATCGCCGGGATGGTCGGCGGCCAGTCCTGATAGCCGGCGTACCCGATCGTCGCCAGCACCCCGATGGCCGTGCCGGCGGCACCGCCGAGCACCGAGAGCAGCACCGACTCGGTGAGGAACTGCACCCGGATCTGGCCGCGGTTCGCGCCGAGCGCGCGGCGCAGGCCGATCTCCCGACGCCGTTCCAGCACCGAGATGACCATCGTGTTGGCCACCCCGATCCCACCGACCAGCAGGGCCACCGCGGCCAGCCCGAGGAATAGCGCGGAGAAGGTGTTCTGGGTGGCCCGTTTCGCGGCCAACGCGTCGGAGGGGCGACTGACCTGGACCAGGCCGGGTAGCTGCGGGTTGAGGGTCGCCGGCAGCACCGCGCGGACGTCCTCCAGCGAGTCCTCCCGAGCCTGCAGGTAGACGACCGTGGGATGGCCGTCGAAGCCGAGCATGTCCCGGGCGGCGTCCCAACCGACCAGCACCGACCGGTCCAGGTCCGGGGAGAGCGGCATCGGATCCAGGACGCCGACCACGGTGAACCAGCGCGTACCGATGATCACCTGGGCCGGCTGGCGCGGATCGACCGTCGCGAATCCGAGCCGGCTCGCGGCGACGTAGCCGAGGACCGCGGTCGGGAGCCGCGCCGTCCCTTCGTCGAGGAACCGGCCCGTGCGGACCCGGCCGTTGACCGTGTCGAGCAGGTCGGACCGGGCGGCCAGGACGCTGAGCCCCGAGGTGTCGTACCTGTCCAGCAGGTCGTTGCGGCGTACGGCGGTGTGCGTGTTCGCCACGGCGCTCGCCTTCGTGACCGGCCCGATCCGGGCCGCCATGGCGGCGGAGTCCTCGGGCAGGAGCACGGGCGGCTTCTGATCGGGTACGGGCTCGGCGCGCAGCACGTTGGTGCCGAGGGCGGAGAGCTGGTTCATCAGGTCGCGCTGGCTGGACGCGGGAATGCCCACCACGACGATCATCGTGGCGATGCCGATGGAGATGCCCAGGGCGGAGAGGACGGCCCGCATCCGGCGGGTGGTGATCCCGAGCAGACCGAGCCGGAGTACGTCGGTCGGGGCGAGCCGCGTGGGCCGACCATCGCCCGACGACGAGGTAGGCATGTTCATCCTCGGCTCCTGTCACCGGTGTCCGAGACGATCCGACCGTCCCTGATCTCCACCTGTCGGGGCATCCGGGCGGCGAGATCCCGGTCGTGGGTGATGACGGCGATGGTGGTCCCCTGGGCGTGCAACTCCAGCAGCAGCGCGAGGACCGCCGCGCCGTTGACGGTGTCCAGGGCACCCGTCGGCTCGTCCGCCAGGACCAGTGCCGGCTCGTTGACCAGTGCCCGGGCGATCGCCACGCGCTGCCGTTCCCCGCCGGAGAGCTGCTGCGGCAGGTGGTCGACCCGGTGCGCCAGACCAACCCGGGCCAGCGCCTCGATCGCCATCCGTCGGCGGCGACGGCGGGGCACTCCGGCGTAGAGCAGCCCGGTGGCGACGTTCTCGGCCGCGTCGAGCCCGTCGGTGAGGTGGAACTGTTGGAAGACGAAGCCGAGCCAGCGGCCCCGCAGCGCCGAGAGCCGGCGGTCGGGCAGGGTGGTGACCTCCTGCCCGGCGACGCGTACCCGACCGCTGGTCGGCAGGTCGAGGGTGCCCATGATGTTGAGCAGCGTGGACTTGCCGGACCCGGACGGCCCGACGATGGCGAGCAGCTCGCCGGCATGGACCCGGAGCGAGACGTCGTCCAGCGCGGTCACTCCGCCCGGGTACGTCTTGCTCGCGTGCTCGACGCTGAGCACCGGTTCCGCGTACGTCGGGAGCACCTCGGTTTGTGCGTCGCGGGCCACGGCGGTCACGCGGCCGTCACCACGTCGAGGCCCTCGGTGACACCGGCGCCGCTGACCTCCACGAGCCCTCGGGCGAACATCCCGGTCTCCACCGCCACCAGCGCGCCGTCGGTGAGCTGGAGTGCGTGCCCGCCCTCGCGCAGCGCGACCAGCGCGCCGACCGGCACCGCGAGCACGTTCCGGTGCACGGTGGTGGTGAACAGGACCTGCACCGCGGCGGCGTCCAGCTTCGCCACGTCCGCCGCCTTGACCGGCGTCACGAGCACGTTCACCGTCGGCAGGCTGCCCTGACCGGCCCCGGCGTCCGGCCCGCCGCCGGTGACGGTGTGCGAGATCGAGGCGACCTTGGCCGGGATCTCGGCACCGTCGGGCAGGGTCACCGCCACCGCCGCGCCGACCTTGATGCTGCCGACCTCGGTGGCTCCGACCGGCACGGTGACCAGTTTGACCTTCTCGGTGACGGCCAGCAGCTCACCGGCGACCGGGTCACCGGGCAGCGCCTTCACCGCGCTGATCCGGACCGGCCCGGTCAGCACCGCGACCTGCCCGACCGCGATCGTGCCGGTGGGCTCGGTGCCGAGCGCCTGCTGCCACTTCTTGACCGCGGCGACCAGGCTGGCGGTGAGTACGGCCTGACCCGCGGGGAGCTTCGTGCCGTCCTTGCTCCGGGTGGGCTGCGAGCCGGTGTGGTAGCCCAGCGCCCGCAGGTTGTCCCACAGGATCCGCACGTCGCTGCCCACCAGGCCCGGCTTGTCGAGCGTACGGAACATCGGGGTCCCGCCGAACAGCGCCGGAACGGGCCGGTCGTTGACCCAGTAGAGCGCCGTTCCCCGGACCACCGTGTCACCGACCTTCGGCAGCCGGGTGACGACGCCGGCCCCGGCGCCCTTCACCACGCGTTCCGGGCCGAAGCCGAGCGTTCCGTCGAGCGACCGGCTGTCCGACAGGTCGGTCCGGGTCACCTTCGTCGTGGTGACCGGTGGCGGGGCGCTCGCCGTGCCCCCCGCCGGGTCACCCCGCAGGACCAGCACGCCGACACCGGCGCCGACGGCGACCACCAGGGTCACCAGCGCCAGGACGATCGCGGTACGGCGAGTCACCCGGCTACTTCTTGCCACCGAAGATCTCCATCGTGCAGTCCTTGTCGGCCTTGGCCTGGGCCTCGGCCGAGAGGCCACCGGTCGGGTTGGCCACCCCGTCGTCGTAGGTCCAGCCGGAACCGTCCGGGAGCGAGTGGATCTTCAGACCACGCCCGCGCAGGCACTGCACGTAGTCGTTCCACTGGCTCACGTAGTTCGGGTTCTTGTCCCGGTCCAGCTCCGGCGGCTGGAGCGGCAGCTTGTTGGCGCACGCGACGTACGCCGCCTTCGGCTCCCCGCTGTCGTCGAGGGAGAGTCCCTTGCCGGACCCCGCCGCTGCGGCGGACCGGCCCTTGTTCTCCTGCACCCCGTGGTCGTGCAGGCAGATCTTGTACGTCTCCCAGAGGTTCTGCTCCTCCTCGTCCGTCATGTCCAGACGCAGTTGCGGCCGGCCGGTGGCGGTACCGCCCGCGGTGGTCGCGCTCGGTCCGGCGGACGCGGTGGCGAGCGAGGCGACATCGCCCGTACCGCCGGGCGCCGTCCCGCCGGCGGCGGGCGCTTCGCCGCCGCAGCCGGTGAGGGCGGTGGCGAGGAGGGTGACCGCGGCGAGGGTGATCCGGTGGCTCCGTCGAGCCGGTCCGGCCGCCACCCGGGTGGTTGCGTTCGTCATGCCGGGGAGCCTCACGTGAACTTGTCAGAGACCTGTCAGGAACCGGTCGTCATCCGGTGGTCCGCAGGTCGGCGGCACCCTCGGGGCCGATCGTTCGAGGTCGCAGCGACGTACAGTCGCTGCCGTGTGCGCGCACGTGCTGGTTGCCGAGGACGACGAGAAGCAGGCCGAACTGGCCCGCCGCTACCTGGAACGCGAGGGGCACGAGGTGGTCGTCGTCTCCGACGGGCGGGCCGCACTGGAGCAGATCCGTCAGCGACCGCCGGACCTGCTGCTCCTCGACGTGATGATGCCGAAGGTCGACGGCCTGGACGTCTGTCGCATCCTGCGCCAGGAGTCCGACCTACCGGTACTCATGCTGACCGCCCGGTCGACCGAGGACGACCTGCTGCTCGGCCTCGACCTGGGTGCCGACGACTACATGACGAAGCCGTACAGCCCACGCGAATTGGTCGCCCGGGTGCGTACCCTGCTGCGTCGGGCGCAGCGGACGGCGCCGCAGGCCGACCCGGTGCTGCGGGTCGGCACCCTGCACGTCGACCCGGTCCGCCACGAGGTACGCAGCGACGGACGGGTCGTCGACTGCACTCCGGGCGAGTTCCAACTACTCCAGGCGATGGCCGCGCAGCCCGGCCGTACCTTCACCCGGGACCAGCTCCTCACGCACCTGCACGGCTTCGACCGGTACATCACCAACCGGACGGTCGACGTCCACGTGATGAACCTCCGCCGGAAGATCGAGCCCAACCCGCGTAAGCCGGCGCGACTCGTCACCGTCTACGGGATCGGGTACAAGCTGGTCGAGGAGACCCACCGTGTCCCGTGAGGTCCCGCTGCGCCGTAGCCTGCTGCTCCGGCTGCTGACGCTGGCCGTACTCGTCGCCATCGGCTCGATCGCGGCTACCACCTGGCTGGCTGTCCGCACCACCACCGGTGCGATCCGCCAGGAGCAGGGGCAGGCGCTCGCCGACGACGCCCGCGTCTACGACACATTGCTCGGTTACGCGGCGACCCACCCGAACTGGAACGACGTCGACGGGACCCTGCGACCGCTCGCCCGCCAGGTCGGCCGGCGGATCGCCCTGACCACCGAATCCGGTACGCCGATCGCCGACTCGTCGCCCGGGGCGGGTCAACTCCCGACGAAGCCATCCGCCACCGTCGACGCGCTCTCCGTCGACACCGCCCTGACCGCCGGACTCACCCCGGTGGGTGACGGTGACCAGGCCAGCGCCCGCATCGATCCGCGCAGCACCGGCCCGTACCTGCTGCCGGCGGACGAGCGCACGGCACTGAAGGCCGAGGCGGCCGAGGCGATCCGCTGCCTGCAGGGACGCGGGGGGATCGAGGCCACCATCGCGTACGGCCCCAGCGGCCGTCCACGCATCGAGACCCCCGGCACCAACCTCGCCGACAGCATCCTCTGCCTCGATGCCCGCGCGGCCCTGCGCACCCCCAGTGCCACCGAACGCCGGGCGCTGGCCCAACTCAACGCGCAGGTGAACACCTGCCTGGCCCGTCGCCACCTGCCCGACGTGCGGGTCGACCTGGACTGGACCTGGACGAGGCAACCCGGCCCGGTCCCCGAGACGCGGGGCACCGTCGAGCCCGACCAGGACCACAACCGCGCGGTCGGCGCCTGCATCGGCACCAGCCGGCGCGAACAACTCCTCCCGTACGTCGCCCCGGCGGCCACGCTCTTCGTCGCCGACCAGGGCGGTCGCCCCCCGACCGCGTTCGACCTGTCCCGCGCCAACCAGGCCCGCATCGTCGCGGTCGCCGGTCTCGTCCTGCTGATCACGGTCGGGTTCACCGTTCTCGCCGGCATCCGACTGACCCGGCCGCTGCACGCCCTGATCGGGGCGGCACAACGGATGCGCGACGGCGACGGCTCCGCCCGCGTCCGGGTCACCGGTCGGGACGAGATCGCCCGGCTGGCCGAGGTCTTCAACGACATGTCCGAGCGGCGCGAACGCCTGGAGCTGCTGCGCAAGGCGATGGTCAGCGACATCGCGCACGAGATGCGTACCCCGGTCAGCAACATCCGCGGCTGGCTGGAGGCCGTCGAGGACGGCGTCGCCGCCCCCGACCGGCGGCTCTTCTCCTCGCTGCTGGAGGAGGCGACGCTGCTCCAGCACGTGATCACCGACCTGCAGGACCTGGCCGCGGCCGACGCCGGGGAGCTGCGCCTGCACCGCGAACAGGTCTACCTCGCGGATCTGCTCGCCCAGGTGGTGGAGGCGCACCGGGTCCAGGCGGACCACGCCGGTGTCACGCTCTCGGCGCGGACCGAGGCCGACCCGGTGTTGGACGCCGATCCGGTACGGCTGCGCCAGGCCATCGGCAACCTGGTCGCCAACGCGGTGCGGCACACCCCGGCGGGCGGGAGCGTGACGATCAGCGCCGCGTCGGCGGCCGACGGGGTGACCGTCACCGTGACCGACACCGGCAGCGGAATCAGCGCAGAGGATCTGCCCCGGGTGTTCGACCGCTTCTGGCGGGCGGAGAAGTCCCGCAGTCGGCAGACCGGCGGCAGCGGCCTGGGCCTGGCCATCGTCCGCAAGCTGACCGAAGCCCACGGCGGCTCGGTCTCGGCCACCAGCACCCCCAACCAAGGCTCCACCTTCACGATCCACCTCCCCTAACCCCCCACCCCCACCCTTACCGCGGTGATCAAGAGATTTGCGTCAGGAAATGCCGGCCCGGTGACGCGAACCTCTTGATCAACAGGTCGGGGGCTAGGCCGGGCTGGGGGTGCGGGCTAGGCTGCGGCGGCATGAGCAGCGAACTTCCCGCCCGCGCCGACGTCGTCATCGTCGGGGCGGGGCACAACGGTCTGGTCTCCGCGATCATGCTGGCCCGCGCCGGGCTGGACGTCCTGGTGCTGGAGGCGGCCGACGTGCTCGGCGGCGCGACCCGTACCGAGAACCCGTTCCCGAAGGTCCCCGGGCTGCGCCACTCCACCGGGTCGTACCTGCTCGGGCTGATGCCGCCGGAACTGCTCGCCACCCTCGACGTACGGATCCCGGTGCTGCGCCGCGACCCGCACTACTTCCTGCCCACGCCGGGCGGCCTCGGCTCGCCCTACCTGCTCTTCGGCAGTGACACCGCGGCCACCCGGGCCCAGCTGGCCGAGTTCTTCTCCCCTGCCGACGTGGCCGCCGACGACGCCATGCAGGCCGAACTGGCCGCGCTCCGCGAGGACCTCGCTCCGGCCTGGCTGACCGAGCCGCTGACCGCCCAGGACACCGCCGACCGGTACGTCCGTCCGGCGCTGCGACAGACCTTCGTCGACCTCGTCCAGGGCTCGGTCGCGGACTACCTCGCCCGGTTCGAGTTCCGCTCCGAACTGCTGGTCAGCATGTACGCGGTCACCGACGGCCTCTCCGGGCTCAACGCCGGCCCGGACGACCCCGGGACGGGTCATAACTTCCTGGTGCACAACATGTGCAGATTGCCCGGCTCGGGCGGCACCTGGATGATCGCCGAGGGCGGGATGGGCACGGTGTCGCGCACCTTCGCCGACGCCGCGCGGGCCGCCGGCGCGACCATCCTGACCGGTACGCCGGTGAGCGCGGTGACCCTGGACGGCGGTGCGGCCAGCGGTGTGGTCCTCGCCGACGGCCGAGAGGTGGCCGCCCGGGTGGTGCTCGGCGCCTGTGACCCGTACCGCCTGATGGACCTGGTGCCCGACGGCGCGCTGCCGGCGCCACTCACCCAGCGGATGGCGGCGGTCCGCCGCCCCGGCACCACCCTCAAGCTCAACCTGGCGCTGACCGGGCTGCCGCACTTCTCCTGCCTGCCGGCCGGGACGCCGAGCCCGTTCGGCTCGACCATCCACCTGCTGCCCGGCTCCGCGTCGCTGGTCGGCGGCGAAACCACCTCACCGATGACCGCGCTGCGCGCGATGTGGGCGGACGTGCAGGCCGGGCGTCTGCCGGCGGAACCGACCATCGAGTGGTACCTGCACACCACCGTCGACCCGTCGCTCTCCGACGCGCAGGGGCACCACTCGTCGGCGCTCTTCGTCCAGTCCGTCCCCTACGAGCTGGCCAACACCACCTGGGACGCGGCGCTGCCCAGCTACGTCGACCGACTCATCGAGATCGTCGAGCGGTACGCCCCCGGCACCGGCGACCTGATCGCCGACGCGGTGCCGCTGCCCCCGCCGGGCATCGAGGCGCACTTCGGCATCACCGGCGGGCACATCCACCACGTCGACAACACGGTCTCGTTCACCGACCGGATGCCCTACGCCACCGGAATCGACGGCGTCTACGCCGGCAGCGCCGGCTGCCACCCGGCCGGCAGCGTCATCGGCGCCGCCGGCCACAACGCCGCCCGTCGCGTCCTCGCCGACCTCGGGCGCTAAGGAAGGGCACCTTATTAACGCCTCGTGTAGAGGAAGGGTCCCTTCCTAACGCCGGAACGCCGGAACGCCGGAACGCCGCAACGCCGGGAACGCCGGGAACGCCGGAGCACCGGCAACGCCGGCAACGTCAGCTCAGGGCTTCGCCGGCCGGGGCGGGTGTTTCGGCGTCCACGCGGTGGGCGCGGACCTTGTGCCCCACGCTGGTCAGGCAGCGGCCGCTGGGCAGGTCGAACCGCCAGCCGTGCAACTGACAGGTGAGCTGGTCGCCATCGACGATGCCGAACCGGGTCAGGTCGGCCTTCAGGTGCGGGCAGCGCCGCTGCACGACCCAGTCGCCGAGGGTGATGTCCTCGGCGTCGGTGCTCCGCTCGTGCTCGTCGTACCAGCCCTCGGCGTACTGGAGTCGCTCCTCGGACAGGCACTTGAAGAACGCGTAGACGAACTCGTTGTACTGGCCGATCCGGGCCGCCGAGAACCGGCAGGAGAGGAAGAGCGAGTTGACCCAGTCCACCTCGTCGATGAAGAGCAGGTGCTCGATCAGCGACCGCTCGGTACGGAACCGGTAGCGGACCTTCTCGTCGGCGTACGGCCGGACCTCCTTGCCGGGGAAGTCCACCACGATCGACTCGACGCTCTCGCCGTCGTAGCCGACCAGGTCGAAGCGGACCGGGCCACCGACCCCCTTGGCCAAGTAGATCGACTCGTCGAGCAGCGGCTCGATCCGGCTCTTCATCTGGCCGAGCACGTCCACCTCGGGGTGCCGCCAGGACGCCTTCTCCGCCTCGATGATCGGGCGCTTGCGCTCCCGCATCTCCTCCAGGTGGGCCACCTTGTTCGCGAAGAACTCCTCGACCGGCACCGGGTGGGTCGTGGTCGCGCCCTCGGTGGTTACCTCGGCGACGCTGCCCGGCAGCAGCACGATCCCGTTGGTGCCGCCGACCTTGGCGTACTCGGCCATGAAGACGGACTGGTCGGGGAAGATGTTGCCCTCGTCGCCGTGGATGTCGTTGAACTGCCACAGCGCGTCGTCGAGGAAGCACGGCGGGCCGGCGATCGGGAAGACGTGGGACGCCTTCAGGTCGTCGATGTAGCGCCAGGTCCGGTCGAACTGCCGGTCACGCTTCTGCTTGCCGAACGCGGTCTTCGCGGCCTGCGGCAGCTCGTAGACCATCGGGTACCAGATCGCGCCGGAGAACTGGAGCAGGTGGGCGTGCACGTGCCCCAGCTCGGCGAACACGCTCAGGTCGGTGGGGCGGGCGTCGTTCTGGTTGAGCAGCCGCACCCCGTCGTACTCGACCCAGAGCGACGAGTCACCGATCGGGCCGTCGGTCGGGCTGGTCAGCGCCTGGATCATGACCTTGAGGCCGCCGTCCAGCTCGACGACCTCCTCGCTGCGGGTCTTCAGGAACTTCGTGAAGCCCAACGCCCGCAGCTCGTCCTCCATCTCGGAGGTGGGGAACTCCGGCAGCAGCACGGTCGCCTGCTTCGACACGTACCGCTTGAGGTGCGCCGCGTCGAAGTGGTCCCGGTGCAGGTGGGACACGTACAGGTAGTCGACCTGACCCAGGTGGTCCCAGTCGAGCAGGGAATTGTCCGGGAAGGGAAACCAGGACGCGAAATAGGCCGGATTGACCCACGGGTCGCACAGGATGCTGCCCGCGGCCGTGTCGATCCGCATGCTGGCATGCCCGGTTCCGGTCACTCGCACCGCACAGTCCCCCTCAAACAGACAATCAGGTGTACGCCAAACGCTACCGGAGGGAGTCTGACCGCCGCCCCGCGACGCCGGTAGTGCCATCTGGCCCCGGGAAACGGGGCCGGACGGCCGGGAAACCCCCACCGCGCCGCCCCGGGCAGGAGGCGTGCCAGACTAACGAAAGATCCGATCGCGAGGAAGGACCGACAGTGGCAGGAAGCGAGCCGGTAACGTCACCGGACCAGCACAAGCCGGGGCACCGTAAGTCCGGGCGGATCGGTGCGGTGCTCTCCGCGCTGGCGCTGGTCGTGATGGCGTTCTGCGGCAACCACGAGGGCAAGGTCGAGGAGATCTGGCTGGTCAGCCTGGCCGCGCTGCTGCTGGTCATCGTGATCGGCGACGCCGTGCTGCGGCGCAACGGTCTGCGCTCCTGACCCGATCGGCCACCGCACGACCGGCCGACAACGCCGAGGGCCCGCCCCCACCAGGGGACGGGCCCTTGTTCGTACGCGTCGGGGTCAGCGCCCGAAGAGAATGTCCTGCACGTCCTTGAGCGCGGCGTCCACCTCGGCCTCGAAGTAGCCGCCCTGCACCAGGCCGAACCGGAGCGTGTCCAGGTCCTTCGGGTTGACCGGCATCGGGTTGCGGCCCTGCATGCCGCCGAGCAGGGTCTCGAAGAACCGGTCGACCTGGTCCGGGTCGTACCCGCTGCCGAAGCGGCGTACCTGGAAACTGCGCCGGATCTGGTCGACCCGGTACAGGTCGCTGCCGGGCGGACCGGCCATCGGGGGGCCACCCATCGGCGGGCCGGCCAGGGCGGGCGGACCGGCCATCGGTGGGCCGCCGACGCCCTGCTGCGGCATCGGGGGTGGACCGGCGGGGCCACGGCGCATGTCGCGCAGGTCCCGCTCGGGCATCCGGATCTCAGCGGTCATGTCGGCACGACCATGCCGGCCGGCCTCGAAGCCGTCGAAGCGCGGCTCCTCCTGCGGCGGCGGGTAGCCACCGGGACCGCGCTGGTCCTCCTGGCCGTAGCCACCCGGCATCCGCGGGTCGTCCGGGGGGCCGTAGCCGCCGGGCATCCGCGGGTCGTCCGGGGGGCCGTAACCACTGGGGCCGGCCGGCAGACCGCGCGGCGGGACACCGTGCCCACCCATCGGGCCACCGGGGCCCATCGGGCCGGGGCCGCCCGGGCCGCGTGGCCCGTCGTAACCGGTGCGGGGAGCACCGTCGTACCCACCGGCGAAGGCGCCGGTCGGCTCGTCGTACCGGCCGTAGCGGTCGGCGGGTGGGCCGGCCTGCGCCGGCATCGGCCGGGGCGGCATCGGCTGCGGGACCATGCCCCGGTCGTCGCGCATCGGCGGGCCGAGCCGGTCCGGCGGGCCCAGCCGGTCACCCATCCGCGGGTCGCCGCCCCGCCCGGCGGGACCGCGCTCCTCCAACTCGGCCAGCTGCCGCTCGACCCGGTCCAGGTGCAGGTCGACCTGCCACTCGTCGTAGCCGTTGAACCGAACCCGGAAGACCACGTCGTGGACCTCCTGGGAGGCCACGGGCGCGCCGACCTGCCGGCCGTCGAGCGTCGCCTCCACCCGGTCGAGGAAGGCATCCACCTCGTCGACCTTGTATCCCCGGCGGAGCGCCTTGCGCCGGAAACGCTGACCCTGACTCGCCACTATGTCTCCTGGTTTCGTGCGCCACGCCCGGTCACGCCGGTGCCTCTCCGGCGCGATCGCTGTCGGTGTCCTCGGCGGCGGCGAGCTGGCCACACGCGCCGTCGATCTCGCGACCTCGGGTGTCCCGCACGGTGGTGGACACCCCGGCGTCGCGCAACCGCCGGACGAACTCCCGCTCCACCGGCTTCGAGCTCGCATCCCAGCGACTGCCCGGCGTCGGATTGAGCGGAATGAGGTTCACGTGGGCCAACTTGCCGGCCAGCAGCCGTCCGAGCAGGTCAGCTCGCCACGGCTGGTCGTTCACGTCCTTGATCATCGCGTACTCGATCGACACGCGACGGCCCGTTCGGGCGGCGTAGTCCCACGCTGCGTCCAGCACCTCGGCTACCTTCCAGCGCTGGTTTACCGGCACGAGTTCGTCGCGCAGATCATCATCGGGCGCGTGCAGGGACAACGCAAGGGTCACTGAGAGGTCTTCGCTGGCCAGTCGGCGGATGGCCGGAACCAGGCCGACCGTGGAAACGGTGATGTGCCGCTGCGACAGGCCGAGCCCTTCGGGAGCGGGGCTGACCAGGCGACGGATGGCCGCGATCACCCGAGAGTAGTTGGCCAGTGGCTCGCCCATGCCCATGAAGACGACGTGCGACAGCCGTGGCGGGGAGCCGGCGACCGCGCCGGAGGCCGCCACACCGGCCAGGTAGACCGCCTGGTCGACGATCTCGGCGGTGGACAGGTTGCGGGTCAGGCCGGCCTGGCCGGTGGCGCAGAACGGGCAGGCCATGCCGCAGCCCGCCTGGCTGGAGATGCAGACGGTGACCCGGTCCGGGTAGCCCATCAGCACGCTCTCCACCAGCGAACCGTCGTGCAGCCGCCAGAGCGCCTTGCGGGTCGCGCCGTCGTCGCAGGCCAGCTCGCGGACCGGGGTGAGCAGCCTGGGCAGCAGCCGGTCGGCCAGCCGCTCCCGCGTCGCCGCGGGCAGGTCGGTCATCGCCTGCGGATCGCGGACGAGTCGCCCGAAGTAGTGGGTGGAGACCTGCTTGGCACGGAAAGCCGGCTCACCCAACTCGGCGACCAGCGCCTGGCGGCCGGCCAGGTCCAGGTCGGCGAGGTGCTGGGGTGGCATGGAGGCTCGGCGTGCGGCGGGGGCGTCCGAGGTGGCGGGGATCAAGGGCAGGCTCGTCATGGCTGGTCCAGTGTGTCACGCCGAGGGCGGCAGGTCCCCGTCCGGAGGTGCCGATCCGGCCCGGACCGATGGATCGGGATGGCCCGGTTGACGTGATCCATGCCTCACTTCACCACCGGCACGAAGACCACCAGCAACAGGTACGCGGTCGGCAGCGCGAACAGGATCGAGTCGAGCCGGTCCATCAGGCCGCCGTGGCCGGGCAGCAGGTTGCTCATGTCCTTGACCCCGAGGTCCCGCTTGATCATCGACTCGGCGAGGTCGCCGAGGACCGCGGCGACCGAGACGGCCAGCCCGAACAGCGCACCCCACCAGAGGGCCACGTCGAACATCAGCCAGAGCAGCAGTGCGCTGCCGAGCGCCGCCGCGGTGACCGAGCCGCCGAAGCCCTCCCAGGACTTCTTCGGGCTCACCGACGGTGCCATCGGGTGGCGGCCGAACGCGACGCCGGCCGCGTACCCACCGGTGTCGGAGAGGACCACCGCGACCAGCGTGGCCAGGATGCGCAGCGGACCGTCCTCGGGAGCCGCGGCCAGCAGCGCCGCGAACCCGCCGAGGAACGGCACGTAGACGGCGATCAGGGTGGCCGCGGTGAGGTCCCGTTGGAAGCCGGCCGGACCGTCGCCCAACCGCCAGATCATCGTGCCCAGGACGGTGACCAGCAGCCCCAGGCTGAGCGCGTCCGGGCCGGCGAACCAGGCCAGCCCGACGGTCAGCACGCCACCGGCGACCAGCGGCACCAGCGGCGGGTGGGCGCCGCTGCGCCGGACCGCCCTGGCCATCTCCCAGATGCCCACGGCGACCGCGCCGGCGACCACGACCAGGAACGCCGTCGGGTAGAAGACCAGCGGCACCACGATCAGCACGCCGAGGGCGAGCCCGACCCCGATGGCCGCCGGCAGGTTGCGGCCAGCCCGACCGGTGCCCGCCTGCTGGGTGGGCGGCCGGTCGACGCTCGCCCGGCGACGGCCCTTCGGGCGGCGGCCGGTCGGCTGCTCCGGCTCGGTCGCCGGCTCCGGAGCCGGACCGAGGTCCGTCCGGACCGGGGGCAGCTGCGCCGTCGGATACCCGGCCTCGTCGTCGTAACGGACGGGCGGTTCGCGGTCGTCGTATCGAACGGCCGCGTCGCGGTCGTCGTATCGGACGGGCGGTTCGCGGTCGTCGTAACGGACGGGCGCGTCGCGGTCGTCGTAACGGGCGGGCGCGTCGCGGTCGTCGTAACGGGCGGGCGCGTCGCGGTCGTCGTAACGGGCGGGCGCGTCGTAGCGGCCGGGCTCGTCGTAGCGCTCAGGACCGTCGTAGCGGTCCGGGCCGCTGTACCGGCCGGGCTCGTCGCGGCGCTCGGGGCCGTCGTAGCGGTCCGGGCCGTCGCCGACGGTGGGCGGCCGATCGGCGTACCGGCCGGCCCGGCCCCGGTCGTCGTACCGGTCGGGCTGGTTGCGGTCGTCCTCGTACCGGTCCCGGTCGTCGAAGCGGTCCCGGTCGTCCGGGCGGACCGGTCGGCCGCGCTCGGCGTACGGGTCGGCTGGGTGCGGGTCGGCGGGCGGGCGGGTGCGCGGATCGGCGTACAGCTCAGGGGCGGTGCCCGAGCGTCGGCTCCACTGCCCTGGTTCGAGATCGGGCTCCGGCCAGGGCAGGCCGGGTCGCTCCGGCCGGTCCCAGTTGTCCGGGCCGCCGTAGGGGTCGGGGTGGGACATCACGCACCGCGATGCGGCACGAGTACCACCACAGAACGCAAGACCACAAGCAACCCCTACGCGCGCGACGTGTTCCTCCGGTTGACCGGCCCGATGGGCGGTCGATTCCCGGTGTTCACCGCCCGGTGGTCGGGAATCCTGCCGAGCCTACTGCACCCGCCGCCGGGCCGAGGCGGACGAGGGCGTCGCGGCCGTCCGCCCCCGGGCGCGGGCACCGCGATGGCGGCGCTGGGCTGCGGGTACGGCCCGTCCGGTCCGCCGCCTCCACCAGCTATCCATCCATCGACGGCTATCCGACCGACGGACCGGGCGAACGGGTGATGCCGCACCGGGCACACCGGTGGTCGGCTGACGGTGCGCCCGGTGCCCGCCGGCGCGTTCCACGGGGAAGGGAGCGGTTCGTGCGCAGAATCAGCCTGGCGGTGTTGACGATCGCCGCCATCGTCCTGACGGTGGCTGCACCGGCCACCGCGTCGGCACGTGGCGCGAAGATCAGGATCGAGCACCGCACCAGCGCGTTGTACCCGTACGACCCGAGCTACGAGCAGGAGGGGCTCGCCTACCCGGCCACCATCGTGCGGGGAGAGGTCCGCCGCTGCCCGGCCGGGACGTACTTCCTGTCGGCGTCGCTGACCCAGGACGGCCTGCCGACCGTCTGGGCCACCAGCGGACACGGCGCCGGAGAGGTCACCTGCGACGGTGGCACCGTGAGCCTCACGATGGGCTTCTACCGGACCGACCCGGTGCTGCACCCCGGCCGGGCCACCGTGCGCTTCGAACTGCACGACGCGTACGTCGGAACGACCCTGACCGAGACCACCCGTACGGTCCGGATCCCCCGCTGACCACACGGCGCGAGGCCCGTCCCCGCAGCGGGGTCGGGCCTCGTGTCAGTGGTACGGGCGCTGGGGTCAGACCTCCAGCAACTCGGTCTCCTTGTGCTTGACCAGGTCGTCGACGCTGGCCGCGTAGCGCTGGGTCAGGTCGTCCAGCTCCTTCTCGGCGCGGCGACCGTCGTCCTCGCCAGCCTCGCCGTCCTTGACGATCCGGTCCAGCTCCTCCTTGCCACGGCGGCGGACGTTGCGGATCGCCACCTTGGCCTCCTCGCCCTTGTGCCGGGCCACCTTGATCATGTCGCGGCGGCGTTCCTCGGTCATCTGGGGGAGCAGGATGCGCAGCTGGTTGCCCTCGTTGTTCGGGTTCACCCCGAGGTCCGAGTCGCGGATCGCCTTCTCCATCGCATTGATCTGCGAGTTGTCGTACGGCTTGATGATCGCCATGCGTGGCTCGGGGACCGCGATGGACGCCATCTGGGTCAGCGGCGTGGGGGTGCCGTAGTAGTCGATGATGACCTTGGAGAACATGGCGGCGTTGGCGCGACCGGTGCGGATGGCGCCGAACTCCTCCTTGGCGTGCTCGACCGCACGCTCCATCTTTTCCTCGGCCTCGAGGAGGGTGTCGTCGATCACCGGTCTCCTCGCCTCCTTCTGTGCTCGTCGTGGGCTCTGCTCGCTGCTGTCGTCACCCCGGGTGGGGCGATGACTCAGGCGGTGATCAGGGTGCCGATCTTGTCGCCACCCACCGCGCGGATGATGGTGTCGTCACCCTGCGCGCCGAAGACCAACATCGGCAGCCCGTTCTCCATGCAGAGGCTGAACGCCGCCGCGTCGGCCACCCGCAGGTTGCGGCGCAGCACCTCGGAGAAGGTGATCGAGTCGAGCTTGCTGGCGGTGGGGTCGATCCGGGGGTCGGCGGTGTAGACGCCGTCCACGCCGTTCTTGCTCATCAGCACCACGTCGGCCCGGATCTCCAGCGCACGCTGGGCGGCCACCGTGTCGGTGGAGAAGTACGGCATGCCCGCGCCCGCGCCGAAGATGACCACACGGCCCTTCTCCAGGTGCCGGATCGCGCGCAGCGGAATGTACGGCTCGGCGACCTGGGCCATGGTGATGGCGCTCTGCACCCGGGTCTCGATGCCTTCCTTCTCCAGGAAGTCCTGCAGGGCGAGGCAGTTCATCACGGTGCCCAGCATGCCCATGTAGTCGGCGCGGGCCCGGTCCATTCCGCGCTTCTGCAGCTCCGCACCGCGGAAGAAGTTGCCGCCGCCGACCACCACGGAGACCTGCACGCCGCGGCGGACCACGGTGGCGATCTGCCGGGCGATGGCCTGGACGACATCCGGGTCGACGCCGATCGCGCCGCCGCCGAACACCTCGCCGGAGAGCTTCAGCACCACTCGGCGGGCCCGTCCGGGCGGAGGCGCCGTCGGATCGTCCACCGCCAACGTCCGATCACTCACAACCTGCGTCATCCGCCCCGCCCTTCCCCACGCGTACGCCCCGTGCGCCGCGTACCGCGAACCTGCCGCTGCCGACATTATGTGACGAGGAGGCCGCGGTGCCTGTCACGTACACCGGCGGCCTCCTCGTCGACGTCTCCTGCCCACGGGCGCACGCGGCGCCCGGTGACGGCTCAGGCCTGGCCGACCTCGAACCGCACGAAGCGGGTGACCTCGATGCCGGCCTCGGCCAGCATCTGCTTCACGGACTTCTTGTTGTCGGCGACCGACGCCTGCTCGACCAAAACGTAGTCCTTGAAGAAGGCGTTCACCCGACCCTCGATGATCTTCGGCAGGGCCGCCTCGGGCTTGTTCTCCTCGCGGGCGGTCTGCTCGGCGATCCGACGCTCGGACTCGACGACCTCGGCCGGGACCTCGTCGCGGCTGAGGTACTTCGGCCGCATCGCGGCGATCTGCATCGCGACGCCACGGGCGTCGGCGTCGCCCGCCTCGTCGGTCTTGCCGGTGTACGACACCAGCACACCGACGGCCGGCGGCAGGTCCTGGGCCTTGCGGTGCAGGTAGACCGCGGTGGTGCCCTCGACCTTGGCGAACCGGTTGAGGACCAGCTTCTCGCCGATCTTGGCCGACTGCTCCTGGATCAGGTCCGCGATGACCTTGCCGTTCAGCTCGGTGGCGAGCAGCTCCTCGGCGGTGTTCACGCCGGAACGCTCGCCGTGCTCAACCAGCTGCTGAGCCAGCTCGATGAACGACTCGGTCTTGGCCACGAAGTCGGTCTCGCAGTTGAGCTCGAGCAGCGCCTTGCCGGAGTGGGCGACCAGGCCGTTGGCGGCCGTACGGCCGGCCCGCTTGCCGACGTCCTTGGCACCCTTGACGCGCAGGATCTCGATGGCCTTGTCGAAGTCGCCCTCGGCCTCGGTCAGCGCCTTCTTGCTGTCCATCATGCCGGCGCCGGTGAGGTCGCGGAGCTTCTTGACGTCCGCGGCGGTGATTTGGGACATGGCTCTCTCTTCGGTGTTGAGACGGCGTGTGGATGGTCAGACGTGCCGGTTACCCGGATCCGGGCGGATCGTGCCCGGCGTACCGTCGCTGCCCGCCGTACGCAAAAACGGACGGCGGGGCAGCGACGGTGCGGTCACTCCGCGGCGGCTGCCGCCGGCTGCTCGGTGGTCGGCTGCTCGGCGGTCGGCTGCTCGGTGGCGGCCTGCGCCGGCTGCTCGGCCGGGGCGGCGGTCGACTCGTCGGCCTTCTTCGGGTCCTCGAGCAGCTCGCGCTCCCACTCGGCCAGCGGCTCGTCGCTCGCGACACCCGGCTCGGGCTTCTCGTCGGTGCCCCGGCGACGGCCGGAACGCGCGATCAGACCGTCCGCGACGGCGGCGGCGACGACCTTGGTCAGCAGCTCGGCCGAGCGGATCGCGTCGTCGTTACCCGGGATCGGGAAGTCGACCTCGTCCGGGTCGCAGTTGGTGTCCAGCACGGCGATCACCGGGATGCCCAGCTTGCGGGCCTCGTCGACGGCGATGTGCTCCTTCTTGGTGTCGACGATCCACACCGCGGCCGGGAGCTTCTGCATGTCCCGCAGGCCACCGAGGGTGCGGGTCAGCTTGATCTTCTCCCGGGAGAGCTGCAGCGTCTCCTTCTTGGTGTACCCGGCGGCGGTGCCGCTCAGGTCACCGAGGGCCTCCAGCTCCTTCATCCGCTGAAGGCGCTTGTAGACCGTCTGGAAGTTGGTCAGCATGCCACCGAGCCAGCGGTGGTTGACGTACGGCTGGCCGACGCGGGTCGCCTGCTCGGAGATCGCCTCCTGAGCCTGCTTCTTGGTGCCGACGAAGAGGATGCTGCCACCCTCGGCGACGGTCCCACGCACGAACTCGTACGCCTTCTCGATGTAGTCGAGGGTCTGGCGCAGGTCGATGATGTAGATGCCGTTGCGCTCGGTCATGATGAAGCGCTTCATCTTCGGGTTCCAGCGCCGGGTCTGGTGCCCGAAGTGGACACCGCTCTCCAGCAGTTGGCGCATGGTCACGACGGCCATGGTTTGGGTACTCCTCAAGATCCCTGGTTGTCACGCCCGACCGGTGGCCGGGCGTCCTGGCGCCTGGTCGCCGGCCATGGTGTTCCCGACCAAGATCGGGACCAGGGAGGCCGTCGCTCCACGACGACTTCGTGGAGAGGGCACGCGAGGTCGACCGCGCAAGGCGGTCGCCAGTTGGCCAGTGTACGCCCCTGCCCCGCCCAACCGCCCCCGGGTGCGCCCGCCGCCCACGCCGCGCCGCCTCGCGCTGCGCCGCGTGCCGGGCCGGGCCGCGCCGGGCCGCGCCGCGCCGCGCCCGGCCGCGCCGGGCCGGGCCGGGCCGCGTCGGGCCGGGCCGCGTTCATGATCCGCACAACATCCGGGAAATTGCTGCCTCAGCGTCGCGGGAAGCCACTCTTTCCCGGATGTTGCGAGGATCTTCGCCCGGAGCGGCGTGGCCCGCCCAGGTCGGGAGCGGCGTGGCCGCCCAGGCCGGGGTGGCGTGGCCGCCCCGGTCGGGGTGGCATGTGCGGCGGGTCAGTTGGCGGCGAGCGCTGCGGCGACGAAGAGCGCCAGTCCGACGGTCAGGTAGGCCGTTGGAGGGCGCAGCCAGCCCCGGCCGCCGTCGGAGAGCGCCAGTCCTCCGGTTCGTAGCCCGTACAGCCCCGTTGCGAAGATCGGCAGCCCGGCGACCAGCGAAATACCCACCACCACGTTCCCGGCGGACACCGGGTCACCCGTCACCCCGGCCAGCAGCACCCGCAGTGCCGGGACCTCGAACACCAGCACCAGCAGGGCGAAGAGCACGGCCAGCACCGGCCGGCGGGTCCGGTAGACGCCGTCGGCAACCGGCGGGTACGTCGACGGCTCCCCCGCCGGCAGGTCACCCCGGGGGCCGATCGGCATCATCGGGCCGGTCGGCATCTCCAGTGGGTGCGGCGTCTCGCCGCTGCGGGCGCCCGGTTCGACGATCGGGTACCCACCGAGCGGGGCGGGACGCGTCTGCTCGGCGAGCCCACCTGCCGCCTGATCGCCGGTGGGCGTGGTCTCGCGGGCTCCGATCAACGGCATCGACTCACGGCCCGCGGTCAGCGGCGCACTCGCCGGAGCCGACTCCCGGGCGGCCCGGCGACCGGGCAGCTCACCGGAGATCTCCGAGGGGTCCCGGTCCGCCCGCCGCGAGCGGGCGGCCCGGTAACTGTCGGTCTCCGAATGACCGCCTCCCAGTGGGTCGACCGCCCCGAACCGTCCGGAATCCGGCTCTGCCGCACCGACGCGGCCTGCCTGGGCGTCCACGGCGTTGAAGCGACCCGAGTCCGGTTCGGGCGAGCCGAAGCGGCCGGAGTCCACCGCGCCGAAGCGGCCGGAGTCGAGTTCCCCGGGCCGGTCGGGGACCGCCGCGAAGCGGCCGGAGTCACCCTCGGGCGTCCCGAAGGGCGGCTGGTCACTCCCGGTCGAGCCGAAGCGGAGGGACTCCCTGCGTCGACCGACACCGGTGTCCTCGCCGAGGCGACTCTCCTCGGCACCACGCTGCTCGGGAACCTCGCTGTCCCGGTACCGCGGCTCGCCCGCGCCACGCCACTCCGACTCGCCGTAGCCGCGACCCCGCTCGTCGGGATACCAGCGCGACTCCTGATCTTCGGGAAAGCTCCGTCGTCCGTCCACGTCCGGCACCGTATTCGACCGGCTGCGCCCGCGCCATTCCACCCTGCGCCCGTCGGAAGCCGTCTAGCACAGGACAGGGGTGATCGTCCGGTTGTCCACAGGACGCCCGTTGTCCACAACTGGCCGCCTCCGGGGTCGCGGCGGTCGCGCCTCGACCGGCACCGTGCCGACCATGACGAAGCGGAACCAGGCGGTCGGCGCGTACGGCGAGCGGTGTGCCGCCCAGCACCTGATCGGGGCGGGGCTGCGCCCGATCGTCCGAAACTGGCGCTGCCCGGCCGGTGAGATCGACATCATCGCCTGGGACGGGCCGGTGCTCGCCTTCTGCGAGGTGAAGACCCGCCGGAACGACACCTTCGGTACGCCGGCCGAGGCGGTCGTACCGGCGAAGGCCCGCCGCCTGCGCGCGCTCGCCGCGCGCTGGCTGGCCGAGACCGGCACCACGGCCGAGGAGGTGCGGTTCGACGTGCTCTCGGTCCGGCTGCCCGACGCCGGTCCGGCGCTGGTCGACCACCTCAAGGGCGCGTTCTGAGATGCGCGCTCCGTTCGGTGCGGGTACGACCGGCGGTGACGCGCCGTGAGCTACGCCAAGGTGCTCTGCGTGGGTCTGGTCGGGGTGGCCGGTCACCTGGTCGAGGTGGAGGCCGACCTGGCCGCCGGTCTGCCCGCTGTGGTGATCTCCGGGCTGCCGGACACGGCCCTGCACGAGGCCCGGGACCGGGTCCGGGCCGCTGTGGTCAACTCCGGCCAACGCTGGCCGAACCGGCGCATCACCCTGAATCTGCTGCCGGCGACGCTGCCGAAGTTCGGCTCGGCCTTCGACCTGGCCATCGCAGCCGCTCTGCTGGGCGGTTCGGGTGAACTGCCGCTGCTGCCCCTGGAAGGCGTGGTGATCCTCGGCGAGTTGGGGCTGGACGGGACGGTCCGGCCGGTACGCGGGGTGCTGCCGATGGTCGCCGCCGCCGCCCGTGAGGGCATCGAGCGGGTGATCGTCCCGGTGGGTAACGCCGCTGAGGCCGCGGTCATCCCGGGGGTCCGGGTCCGGGCGGTGGACACCCTGCACCGGCTGGTCACCTTCGTCCGGGACGGCAGCCCGCTGATCGAACCACCGGCGGCGACCCCGGAACCGGTCACCGGCGGTCCGGATCTGGCCGAGGTCGCCGGGCAGCAGATGGGCCGACGGGCGCTGGAGGTCGCCGCCGCCGGTGGTCACCACCTGGCGCTGCTCGGTCCACCGGGCGCCGGCAAGACGATGCTCGCCGAACGACTGCCGTCGATCCTGCCCGAGCTGGACGACGACGCGGCGCTGGAGGTGACCGCGCTGCACTCCGTCGCCGGGCTGCTCCCACCGGGCGGCCGGTTACTGCGCCGCCCGCCGTTCCAGGCACCACATCACACGGCGACGGTGCCGTCGCTGGTCGGCGGCGGTTCGGGGCTGGCCCGGCCCGGCGCGGTGTCACTGGCCCACCGCGGGGTGCTCTTCCTGGACGAGGCGCCGGAGTTCAGCAAGGGCGCGTTGGAGGCCCTGCGCCAGCCGCTGGAGCACGGCCGCATCCAACTGGCCCGCAGTGGCGGCGGCACCGAATACCCGGCCCGGACCCAGTTGGTGTTGGCCGCGAACCCTTGCCCCTGTGCGAAGCCGGCGGGCGACGCGTACTGCGAGTGCACGCCGTTGGTCCGCCGCCGCTACCTGGCCCGGCTCTCCGGGCCGTTGCTCGACCGGATCGACGTGCAGGTACGGCTGATGCCGGTGCGGGCGGCTGATCTGCTGGAGACGGCGAGGTCGGCTGAGCCGTCGTCGGCGGTCGCCGCCCGGGTGGCAGCGGCGCGACGGGCGGCCGCCTCCCGCTGGGTGGGCACGGGGCACCGGCTCAACGCCGAGATACCGGGCCCGCACCTGCGCCACCCGCCGTGGCGTCTGCCCGGCCGAGACACCGGTGAGCTGCGCGGCCGGCTCGACTCCGGGTCCATCTCGGCCCGCGGCTTCGACCGCATCATCCGCCTGGCCTGGACCATCGCCGACCTGGACGGACGGGATCGCCCGCACCGGGAGGACGTCCTGGAGGCCATTCAACTCAGGACGGGAGACGGGACATGAGCACCAGGGAGGAGCGACTGCTCGCGAGGGTGGCGCTGAGCTGGCTCGCCGAGCCGGGCACGCGGACGGTGTACCGGTTGGTGGAACGGATGGGCCCGATCGCGACGCTGGAACTGCTGCTCGACGGCGGGGCACCGGACGAGCGGCTCCGTGCCGCGGTGGCGGCGCGCTCTGCGGGTGGCGACGCCCGCGCCGTCGCGGCCGATGCGCTGGCCCGCGCCGGCCGGCTCGGGGCACGGATCATCTGCCCCGAGGACGACGAGTGGCCGACGCAGTTGGCCGACCTGCACCGCCTCAGGCTGCCCGACGCCAGCCGACGGGTCGACCTGGAGACCGCACCTCCGCTGTGCTTCTGGATACGCGGGGAATGGCGCCTGAACGAGGCATTGGAACGTTCGGTGGCGGTGGTCGGTGCCCGGGCCGCAACGCCCTACGGCCTACACGTGGCAACGGAACTCGGTTACGGGTTGGCCGACCGGGATTGGACGGTGGTCTCCGGTGGAGCGTTCGGCATCGACGCGGCGGCGCACCGGGGTGCGCTGACCGGGGGCGGCGTGACGGTGAGCGTCCTGGCGTGCGGGGTCGACCGCCCTTATCCGATGGGAAACACCGCGCTCTTCGATCGGATCGCCGAGACCGGGTTGCTGATCAGCGAGTGGCTGCCCGGGGCCGATCCGCTGCGTCCGCGGTTCCTCATCCGCAATCGGGTGATCGCCGCGGGCACCCTCGGCACCGTGCTGGTGGAGGCGTCCGCTCGCAGTGGTGCGACCCAGACGATGAATCGGGCGATCGCCCTCGGTCGGCACGCGCTGGTGGTGCCCGGGCCGGTCACCTCGGCGATGTCGGTCGGCACCCACGAGATGCTCCGCGAGCAGCCGAAGGCTCGTCTGGTCACCGGCATCGCGCATGTCCTCGATGCGGTCGGTCGGATCGGCACGGACCTCGCGCCACCCGCGCGAGGTCCGGACCGCCCGGCGGACGTGCTCGACGACGAGGCGAGCCTGATCCTGGAGACGCTTCCCCGCCGGGGCGCGATCGGGGTGGACGCCCTGGCCGCCCGGGCCGGCGTGGACATCCGGGTGGCATTGCGGAAACTGTCCATGTTGGAGGAGCTGCGCATGGTGGTACGCCGGGACGGCGGGTACGTCCTGGGGCCACCGCCCGACGCCGTCAGGAAAAGGGGCGCTCGGACCTGAGGTGGGCGAACAAACCACCGGGTCGGCCGCGATGCCCTGGCTGTCGGGATCAGCGTCGTCGAGATACGGCTTCAGCGCACCGGCCGCGCTGTGACGAGCCCGCCCGCGCCACCTTTCGAGGACGGCCTCGCAGGTACTGCCGAAGGTCACGGCTGCCCGTAGGCTGAATCCGTCTCCGGCCGGACGGAAACGCGCCTGACAACGATCTCCGGTCGGTGGATCGACGACGGCGAGGTGTGCATGAGCGGGACCGACCGCGACACCCGACGCACCCACGCTGCACTGCCCGCCGCGATGCGTGAATCGGTGGACGACTTCGCCGCGTATCTGTCCGACGTCCGGAACCGCTCCGCACACACCATCCGGGCGTACGTCGCCGACCTGGTCTCGCTGCTGGACCACGCGAGCCGAATGGGTTGCACGGCTCCGGCGGACCTGGATCTGACCGTGCTGCGCAGTTGGCTGGCGAGGCTACGGACTGCCGGGGCGGCACGAACGTCACTGGCCCGGCGGGCGGCTTCGGCGCGTACGTTCAGCAGTTGGGCGCACCGGTCGGGGCTCCTGGCGACCGACGTGGCTGCCCCGCTGGCCAGTCCGCGGGCGCACCGCGAGCTACCCACCGTGCTCCGCGCCGATCAGGCCGCCGCACTCGTCGAGGCCCCGGGCCGCACCGCCGACGTCGACCGGGTCGCGCTGCCCGTGCAGGACGAGCCCAACGGGGGTGACCGGGCAGGCAGCGCCACGAGCACCGGGACGCCGGATCCGGGCGCCGAGGCGGTGCCGCTGCGCGACCGGGTGCTGCTGGAGTTGCTCTATGCCACCGGCGTACGGATCAGCGAAGCGTGCGGACTGGACGTCGGCGACGTCGACCATGGCCGCCGGGTGATCCGGGTGTTCGGCAAGGGCGGGCGCGAGCGCTCGGTGCCGTACGGGGTGCCCGCCCAGCGGGCACTGGACGCGTGGCTACGCCGAGGTCGGCCGGCGTTGGCCGGTGCCCGCTCGGGCCACGCGCTGCTGCTCGGCGCCCGAGGTGGACGGCTCAACCCGACCACCGCGCGTCAGATCATCGGCGGGTACGCCAAAGCCGTCGGCCTGCCCCGGACCAGCCCGCACGGGCTGCGCCACTCGGCCGCCACCCACCTGCTGGAGGGCGGTGCGGATCTGCGCGCGGTGCAGGAGTTGCTCGGCCACTCGTCGCTGGCGAGCACACAGATCTACACGCACGTCTCGGTGGAGCGGCTACGCGCCGCCTACCGTCAGGCCCACCCACGAGCCTGACCCCGCCAGGCCACCCGCGCGCCTTGACACGGCCGGGCCCATCGGAGCGGCGGACACCGGCAGGCGGCCCCCGCACCGAGCGATCAGCCAGGGCGGGCCGCAGCCCGGGCGGAGACCGTCCGGCGGGTGATCAACCAGCGGTTACGATCACCACGTGAGCGTCCCGCAGCCCCCCGAGCCGATCCCGGGCGCCCGCCTGCTCTTCTCCCTCGACCCGGCGGTCAGCCACCTCAACCACGGCTCGTTCGGCGCGGTGCCGATCGGCGTGCAGCGAGCCCAGCAGCGGCTGCGCGACGAGATGGAGGCCAACCCGCTGCGCTTCTTCACCCAGGGGCTGGTCGACCGGATCGCGCACAGCCGCCGGCACCTTGCCGGATTCCTGGGTGCCGACCCGGACGGCAGCGCCCTGGTCGGTAACACCACCACCGGCGTCGCCGTGGTGCTCCAGTCGCTGGGCCTGCGCCCGGGCGACGAGGTGCTCAGCACCGACCACGGGTACGGGGCGGTGAGCCTGGCCATCCAGCGGGAGTGCCGCCGCACCGGTGCGGTCAGCCGGGTCCTGCCGGTGCCGCTGGCCGCCACCGACGAGCAGGTGGTGCAGATCGTCAGTGCCGGCCTGCGCCCTGGGCGGACCCGACTGCTCGTCGTCGATCAGCTCACCTCGGCCACCGCCAAGCTCCTCCCGGTCGCCGCCATCGTCGGGGTGGCCCACGAACACGACGTGCCGGTCCTGGTGGACGCCGCGCACGCCCCGGGCATGCTGCCGACCCCGGTGGACAGCATCGGCGCCGACTTCTGGGCGGGCAACCTGCACAAGTGGGGGTACGCCCCACGCGGCACCGCCCTGCTGGCCGTGGCCGCACCGTGGCGCGACCGGATCGAGCCGCTGGTGGTGTCGTGGGAACAGGACACCGGTTACCCGGCCCGGATCGAATGGCAGGCCACCCTCGACTACACCCCCTGGCTGGCCGCCCCGGCCGGCCTGTTCACGCTGCGCAGTCTCGGCGTCGACCGGGTCCGGGAGCACAACGCGGCGCTCGCCGCGTACGGCCAGCGGGTGGTGGGGGACGGTCTCGGGGTGCCCCCCGCTCAGCTGCCCGACCCCGGCGGGCCGGGGGTGGCCCTGCGCCTCATTCCACTGCCGGCCGGCATCGCCACCACCATCGACGCGGCGCGGGCGCTGCAGACGCAGATCGGTGCGCGGCTCGCCGCCGAAGTGGCGGTGATGAGTTGGAACGGCCAGGGCTGGCTGCGGCTCACCGGTCAGGTCTACAACACCGCCGCGGAGTACGAACGGCTGGCCGTGCGGCTGCCGGCCCTGCTCGCCCAGCGCTGAGCGGCCGGCTGGCAGCAGGCGGACCGGCCCGAGGCCGAGCAGGGCCAGCGGGTCGAGGTAGTCCGCGCCCCGGCGCAGGCCCCAGTGCAGGCAGGCCACGGCCGGGCAACCCGGATGCCCGGGTAGCAGCTCGCCCAGCGGCGCACCGGCGGCGACCGGCTGGCCGGGACGTACCGCGGGTCGCACCGGCTCGTGGGTGGTCCGCAGCCCGTCGGCGTGCCCCACGGTGACCACCGGCCGGCCGGCGACCAGGCCCGCGAAGAGCACGGTGCCCGGCCCGGCGCTGCGGATGACCGCACCGACGGGGGCGGCCAGGTCCACCCCGCGGTGGCCGGCCAACCACGGCTGGGGTGGCGGGTCGAACCCGCGCACCGGACGGGGTGGCCCGTCGACCGGCCAGCGGAACCGCCCCGGCCCGGCGTCGGCATGGGTGGACGCCACCGCCGCGACCGGCACGGCCGGCCCGGGTGGGTTGCCGGGCGCCGCCGCGACCAGCACTGCCAGGCCGCAGAGCTGCATGGTCAGCGCGAGCGGGAACGCGGCGCAGAGCAGCACCGTGCGGCGGATCGAGCCGGTACGCGAAGTGGTTGGCGGTTCCATGACGGCAGCCTGCGACCGAGCCCGGGCCACCAGCCACCCCGAACGGTCGAGCTGTGGACAACCGGAGGTGCTGTGGACAACCACCCGGAGCTGTCGATGATCTGTTATGTCGAGACCGGTCGCCGGTGCCTGCCCGCCGGGCGACCGCGCAGGCCGCGACCCGGCTCCGGGCCGGGGAGCCGTGTGCACCGGCCGCTCGGACGTCCGGGCAGGGCCTAGGCTGGCGGGTGCGGCACGCCGCCGCCTGGACCGGGGAGGCCCGCATGACCACTGTCGATGACCGGTCGCCGGGGTCGGCGCAGGCCGACCGGGCGCCCCACCCGGGGCCCGTGGGCCCGCCGACGGTGGCCGAGGTGAGCGGTCCGTCCCGGGTCGCCGAGCCCGACGAGGCGGTCAGCACCGAGGAGTTGCAGCTCGCGGCCCGCAACCACGGCATCCCGCTGGAGGCGCTGCGCTACGACGTCACGCCGGCCGGGCTGCACTACCTGCTCATCCACTACGACATCCCGGAGCTGGACCCGACCACCCACGCGCTGACCATCGGCGGCGCGGTGGACCGGCCGCTCACCGTGACCCTGGCCGAGCTGCGCGAGCGCCCCCGGGTCACCCGGCAGGTCACCCTCGAGTGCGCCGGCAACGGCCGGGCCCTGCTGCACCCGCGGCCGGTCAGCCAACCCTGGCTCGTCGAGGCGGTCGGCAACGCCGAGTGGACCGGCACCCCGCTGGCCCCGCTGCTGCGCGAGGCGGGTCTCGGGCCGGACGCGGTCGACGTGGTCTTCACCGGCGCCGATCACGGCGTCGAGCGCGGGATCGAGCAGGACTACCAGCGGGCGCTGCCGGTCGTCGACGCGCTGCGCGACGAGGTGCTCCTGGCGTACGAGATGAACGGCGCTCCCCTGCTGCCACAGCACGGCGCCCCGCTGCGGCTGATCGTGCCGGGCTGGTACGGCATGGCACACGTGAAGTGGGTCCGCTCGATCGACGTCCGCACCGAGCCGTTCGAGGGCTACCAGAACGCGGTGGCCTACCGGCTGCGCCGGGACGCCGACGACCCGGGTGTGCCGGTCACCCGGATCGAGCCCCGTGCGCTGGTCCGTCCGCCCGGCTTCCCCGACTTCATGTCCCGCCGGCGGGTGCTCCGGCCCGGACCGTGCACCGTGGACGGTCGGGCCTGGTCGGGGCACGCACCGGTGGTCTCCGTCGAGGTGACCACCGATGGCGGGGCGAGCTGGGTCCAGGCCGAGCTGGACCCGCCGATCGGCGGGGATTTCGCCTGGCGGCGGTGGCGCCACGAGTGGACCGCGACACCGGGCCGGTACGTGCTCGCTGCGCGGGCGACCGACGCGTCCGGGCGGACCCAGCCGGTCGAGCAGCCGTGGAACCGTGGCGGTTTCGCCAACAACCTGGTGCAGCGGGTCGAGGTCGTGGTGCCGGCCGAGTGATCGGCCGGGCCGCGCCACGGGGGGGGCCGCGGTGCGGCCGGAGACGCGCAGGAGCGGTCAGCCGCCGAAGCCGGAGTCGGCGGGCAGCGAGATGTCGGGCTTCTCCAGCTCCTCGACGTTGACGTCCTTGAAGGTCATTACCCGGACGTTCTTCACGAAGCGGGCAGGACGGTACATGTCCCACACCCAGGCGTCGTGCATCTCGACCTCGAAGTAGACCTCGCCGTCGGAGTTACGCACGTGCAGGTCGACCTGGTTGGCCAGGTAGAACCGGCGCTCCGTCTCCACCACGTAGGAGAACTGGCGGACAATGTCGCGGTACTCCCGGTAGAGCTGCAGCTCCATCTCGGTCTCGTACTTCTCGAGATCTTCCGCGCTCATCGCACTCCGCCTTCCATGGCCACATCTTCCCCCACCGGCGCCGGAGGCCGAGGCTGCTCGCCCAACGCCACGCCGACGGTACCCCCTGACGCCCACGAGCGCTCCATCGGCTCGTCCGGGCCCGGGTGGGACGGTCGCCGCGCGCGCGGCGGCCGGCCGTCGCGGCCAGAGATGGCGGCGACGTTGACGTACGAGAACCGGTGCTCCCGACACGGCCCGTGCTCGCGCAGCGCGGCGGTGTGCTCCGGGGTGATGTAGCCCTTGTGCTCGGCGAACCCGTACGCCGGGAACACCCCGTCCAGCTCCACCATGAGCCGGTCCCGGGTGACCTTGGCGAGCACGCTGGCCGCCGCCACGCAGGCGGCCACCCGGTCGCCCTTCCACACCGCCAGCCCCGGCACGCCCAGGCCGTCCACGCCGAAGCCGTCGGTGAGCACGTACTCCGGGCGGGTGGTGAGCGAGGCGAGCGCCCGGCGCATCGCGGCCAGGTTGCACACGTGCAGCCCTCGGGCGTCGACCTCCTCGGCCGGGATGACCACCACGGCGTACGCCAGCGCGCGGTCCACGACCTCCGCGTACACCCGCTCACGGCTGGCCGGGGTGAGCAGCTTGGAATCGGCCAGCCCGTCGATCTCCCCGCGTCGTCCCTCCGGCAGCACCGCCGCGGCGGCCACCAGCGGGCCGGCGCACGCGCCACGGCCGGCCTCGTCCGCCCCGGCCACCTGCCGGAAGCCGCGCCGCTGCAGCGCCCGTTCCAGCGCGTACAGTCCGGCCTCCCGGCGCACGACGGTCCGCGGCGGGGTCAGCACGACGCCTCGTCCCGCCCGGCTCCGGCCGTCGGACGCAGCAGGTCGGCCAGCAGGTCGGGCAGACCGGTCGGGTAGTACCGCTCACCGCTGGCCGCCAACTCGTCCGGCGCCCACCAGCGGTGACCCGCGATGCTGCCCCGCTCGACGTCGTTGAAGCCCGCGGTGTCGACCTGCCAGGACGGCACCCGCACCAGGAAGAAGTCCTGCTGTTGGCGGTACCACACACCGTCGAAGGGGAACTCGGTCGTCTCGGACCAGACCGGCTCGCCCAGCTCGGCGGGGTCGAGCCGCAACCCGGTCTCCTCGGCCAACTCACGCGCGGCGCCCGCCGCCGGCGACTCCGCCGGGTCCAGGCCGCCGCCCGGGGTGAACCAGTAGCGGTGCCCGGGACGGGCCGGGTCGTAGCCGTCGAACAGCAGGACCCGGCCGGCCGCGTCGACGAGCAGCACGCGAGCCGCGCGTCGAGGGGTGTAGACGGTCACCGCCCCAGCCTGCCAGACCGGCGGAGGATCGCCCACGCCCCCGTCGACCTACGGCTTCGGGATCCCGTCGAACTCGTCCGGCACGGTCAGCCAGGTGGCCCGGTTGACCGGCCAGAAGACGGTGAACGCCCGACCGACGACCTCGTCCTCGGGGATCGTGGCCTCGGTGATGTTCTGCCCGGACTGCTGCCAGTGCTCCAGCGAGTCGCCCGAGGCCGAGCGGTGGTCGCCCATCACCCACAGCCGCCCCTTCGGGACGGTGATGTCGAACTCCTGGTCGGCCGGCTTGTCGCGGACCCCGTCGGCGGAGAAGATGTACGGCTCGTCGAGCGACTTGCCGTTGATCGTCAGCCGGTCCTCCGGGTCGCAGCAGACCACGTGGTCCCCGCCGACGCCGATCACCCGCTTGATGAAGTCCTCGCCGTCGGGGTTGCCACTCCACTCGATTGGCGCCTTGAACACGACCACCTCGCCGCGGTGCGGTGAGCGGAAGTCGTACACCAGTTTGTTGACCAGCACCCGGTCATCGATCTTGAGTGTGTTTTCCATCGAGGGGGAGGGGATGAAGAAGGTCTGCAGCACAAAGGCGCGGACCAACACCGCGACCAGGATCGCCACACCCAGCAGGATCGGCAGTTCCTTCCAGAAGGAGCTGCGCGGCTTGTCGGTCTGCTCGTCAATCACGCCAAGGAGCCTACGTTGCCGGACCGGACGCCACCGTCCGGAACGCGCGGGAACCCCTCAGCGCGGCCACCAGGGGCAGAATCAGCAGCACACCGCCCTGCGGGCTGGGCCGGACCGGGAGCGCCCCCGGCGCGGCCACGACCGGCCCGGGCACGTCCTCGAACGTCGACGGCACCGGCAGTGAACCCCACCGGGAGGACGGCCAGACCACCATGAAGGCCCGGCCGACCACGTTGTCGATCGGCACCGGGCCCTGGCAGCGTGCGTCCTGCGAGACCTCCCGGTGGTCGCCCATCACGAAGATCTGGCCGGGCGGCACGACCACCTCGTCGAAGCGCCGGGAGCGGCACTCTCCGGGATTGGGCGGCAGGTCCAGTGGTGAGTCCCGCAGGACGTACGGCTCGTTGAGCGGCGTGCCGTTGACGGTGACCCGGCCCTGGCTGTCGCAGCACTTGATCCGGTCGCCGGGGACGCCGATCACTCGCTTGATGAAGTCCTTCTCGCCGGGACGGCTCACCCCGACCAGGTCGCCGACCGTCCGGCCGACCTTGCCGGCGAAGCCCGGATCCGGCTGCTCGTCGACCTGCGGCGCCCAGCGGTCGGTGCCGCGGAAGACCACGATCTCGCCGCGTACGGGGTCGCGGACGTCGTAGACGACCTTGTTGACCAGCACCCGGTCGCCGATCAGGAGGGTGTCCTCCATCGATCCGGACGGGATGAAGAACGCCTGGAGCAGGAAGGTGCGGATCAGCACCGCGAGGCAGAACGCGACAACCAGCAGCAGCGGAAGCTCCTGCCAGAGGGGCATCTGCCGGCGGCCACGGCGGACCCGCCGGCGCCACGGATCGACGGCGTTGTCCTCGTCAAGCGTCTGCACCACGCCACTCCCCGGTCCGCAGAAACACAACCGCCCGGGAGCCTCGTCGAGGCCCCACGGGCGGTTGTGGACAGCTGCCCGCCACCTGGGCGGGGATGTCGCCCCGCTGCGCCCGTACGACCAGGGTAGTGCGGTCTGGCCGGTACGACATACGGGCAGCTCGGGCGGCGTGGCGAGCGGGAAGTCAGCTGGGCTGCTTCTCCCGCTTCTCCTTGATCTTAGCCTTCTTGCCGCGCAGCTCACGCAGGTAGTAGAGCTTGGCGCGACGCACGTCACCGCGGGTCACGACCTCGATCCGGTCGATGCCCGGGCCGTTGAGCGGGTAGGTCCGCTCGACGCCGACACCGAAGCTGACCTTGCGGACCGAGAAGGTCTCGCGCAGTCCGTCACCCTGGCGGCGGATGACGACGCCCTGGAAGATCTGGACACGGGACCGGTTGCCCTCGACGACGCGGGCGTGCACCTTGACGGTGTCACCGGCCCGGAAGTCGGGAAGGTCGGTCCGCTTCGACTGGGCGTCAAGGGCGTCCAGGATGTTCATCGCTGCGTCCTCGTGAGGCTCACGGCGCACCGTCACTCGGTGCGCGGGTGGGTGATTCTGATCCCCGGGTGGTGGTCGGCGGGCCGACCCCGGTCGGGGATCCTCGCAGCCGCCCGCGGGCGCGGACGGATGCGGCAACCCCTCTACTTTGCCACATCTACCGGCGGCGACTGAAATCCGGCCCGATCCAGTGCCGCGATGTCCCGTTTGTCGAGCTGATCGGCCGGCAGCGCGTCGAGCAGGTCCGGGCGCCGGGCGGCCGTACGCAGCAGGCCTTCCTCGCGGCGCCAGCGGGCGATCTTGCCATGGTCGCCGGAGCGGAGCACCTCCGGCACGTCGTGCCCGCGCCAGCTCGGCGGCTTGGTGTAGATCGGCGCTTCCAGCAGCCCGTGCGCGTGCGACTCCTCGTCCAGCGAGCCGGCGTTGCCCAGCACCCCGGGCAGCAGCCGGGTGACCGCCTCCAGGATCACCAGCACCGCCACCTCACCGCCGAACAGCACGTAGTCGCCGAGCGAGACCTCGGTGACCGGCATCCGGGTCGCGGCGTGCTCCAGCACCCGCTGGTCGATCCCCTCGTACCGCCCGCAGGCGAAGAGCAGGTGCGGCTCGGCGGCCAGTTCGTACGCCATGGCCTGGGTGAACGGGGCACCGGCCGGCGAGGGCACCAGCAACCGGGGCGGCGGAGCCTCGGCGGGCGTGAGCGCGTCCAGCGCTTCGCCCCACGGCTCCGGGCGCATCACCATCCCCGGCCCGCCGCCGTAGGGGGTGTCGTCCACCGTGCGGTGCACGTCGTGGGTCCAGGTCCGCAAATCGTGTACGCCGAGCTGGAGCACGCCGTTGGCCCGGGCCCGGCCGATCAGTGACAGCTCCAGCGGGGCGAAGTACTCCGGGAAGATCGACACGACGTCGACGCGCATGCGGGGGTGCTCCAGCGGGCTAGAGATCGAGCAGTCCGGCCGGCGGGTCGACGATGACGCGTCCACCGGCCAGGTCGACCTCCGGAACGATCGCCCGGACGAACGGGATCAGCGCGGTACGCCCCTCGGGGCGGCGCAGGACCAGCAGGTCGGACGAGGGTGCGTGGTCGATCCGGGCCACCTCACCCAACTGCTCGCCGGCCGGCGTGACCACGGCCAGGCCGACCAACTGGTGGTCGTGGAACTCCTCCGGGTCCTCCGGTGGCGCCACGTCGGCGCTGTCCACCAGGAGCAGGGTGCCGCGCAGCGCCTCGGCACCGTCGCGGTCCAGGATCCCGTCGAACGCGACCAGCATCCGCCCCTGGTGGAAGCGGGCTTCCTCGATGGTCAGCTCCGCCGGGACCCGGAACGGCACCCCGGGCCCGTCCGCCGAAGGCGGGGGCGTCGCCCCGGGCTCGGTGCGTAGCACCGCACCCGGGGCGAACCGCGCTTCGGGCTCGTCGGTCCGCACTTCCACGGTGACCTCACCGCGGATGCCGTGCGGCTTGCCGATCCTTCCGACGACGAGCTGCATCAGTACGAGTCGACGATGTCGACGCGTACCCCGCGCCCGCCGATGGAGCCGATCACCTGGCGCAGCGCCTTGGCGGTCCGACCGGACCGCCCAATCACAGTGCCGAGGTCCTCGGGGTGCACGCGGACTTCCAGCCGCTTGCCCCGACGGGAATCGACCATCCGCACCCGGACGTCATCCGGGTGGTCGACGATGCCCTTGACCAGGTGCTCCAACGCCGGACGCAGAGGCATGTCAGGCCTGCTCACCGGCGTCGGCAGCGGCAGCCGGGGCAGCCTCGGCCGGAGCCTCGGTCTTCGGCGCCTCGGCCGGAGCCTCGGCGGCCTTGGCGGCCTTCTTGGCGGGCTTGGCCGGGGTCTCCGGGGCCAGCCCGGCGGCGGCCTTCGCCTCAGCCTCGTACGCCGCCTTGCGGTCGGCCCGCTCGGGGGCGACCTTCAGCGGCGGCGGGGCCGGCAGGCCCTTGTACTTCTGCCAGTCACCGGTCAGCTCCAGCAGCCGCTGAACCGCCTCGCTCGGCTGAGCGCCGACGGACAGCCAGTACTGAACCCGCTCCGACTTGACCTCGATGACCGAAGGGTCCTCCTTCGGCTGGTACACCCCGACGAACTCGATCGCCCGGCCGTCACGCTTGGTGCGCGAGTCGGCGATGACGATGCGGTACTGCGGGTTGCGGATCTTGCCCATCCGCAGGAGCCGGATCTTTACGGCCACAGTTGTTTCGCTCCTGTTGCGATCTCACCGGCCCGTACGGGCGGTGTGCATGGGTGAGCGCCGACCGGCACAGTGGGGTTGGGCCGGAGACTACTCGGTGGACTGGCAACGCGCCCGGGTTAGAGGGCGCCGAACGCGCGCCGGATACCAGCGACCCATTCTGCCAGATCCGGCGCCGATCCCTCACACCGGACCCGGACGCCACGCCCCCGTCACCCCGAGCGGTGACCGGGAACACACTCAGCGCACCGGCGGGCGGTCCCATCCCGGCGGAAGTTCGTCGGGTACGCCCCACTCCGGCGGCGGCGCGAAGTCGCACCAGGTGCCGTCGAACGGGAACTCCCCCGCCTCCGCGAGCGCGATGACCCGCTCACCCTCGGCCCGGACCGCCTTCTCGTCGGTCACCCAGTAGTCGTCCGGAAAGGCGAGGCGCTCGACGAACTCGTCCTCGTCCTTCCACTGCCAGCTACGGTCCGGGCGCACCACCACGTCGAGGTCCTGGTCCACCACGTCGACCCCGGCCACCGGGCCGTCGTCCCAGCGGACACCGGGCTCCTCCAGGTTGACGTACCAGTGGACGAACCGGTCCTGCGCGTCCCGGAACCACCAGACCGAGTGCGCAGCACCGGTGGGCAGGAACTTCAGCAGCGGCGGCCCGTTCCAGCGCCCGTGCGCCAGCCGGTACGCCGACGAGATCCACTGGGCGAACGGCATCGCCCGCATGCCCAGCCCAGCCTCGGTCACCTCATGGGCCACCGGCGAGTCCCGAGCCATCCAGACCAACAAACCCCGCTCGTCATCACGAACCACCCGACCCGGCCGAACCCACCCAATCCGCCCACGCCGAACATTCCTGTGCAAGATCACCCGACCAGGCTGAAAAAACACCCCACCCCTCCCCTCCCCAACCCCGAGCCCCCAC
>NZ_JBHSQS010000034.1:0-6752 GCF_042658605.1 Micromonospora vulcania
CCCGCCCCGTCGATCTAGGGCATATCGTTGTTGCTGGAGATCCACTAGCAGCGATATGCCCTAGATCGACGGGGAGAGTGGGGGTAGCTACGTCGGCACACAGCACCTGCGCTTCCTCCGGTGGGTGCGGCGAACGTCCTGGGCCGCGCTCGGCGCGAGTCGGCTGGTGTGGTTCGCCAGCACGAAGGTCGCCGTCCCTCGGCGTGCCCGCCGGTCAGGTCGTCCTTGGGCCAGGGACGTGCGGGAGATGCTCAGAGGGGATTCTGTGCACGGACGCGCTGGACGGAGGTGGGGCGGGTGCGCGGGTCGCGTCGGAAGGCTTGGGGAGACATTCCAAAGGCGCTCTTGAAGGCCCTGCTGAAGTGAGCCTTGTCGGGGAAACCCCAGCGGGCGGCGATGCTCTGGATGGGCCGTGTCCGTAAGCGGGCATCCCGCAGGTCGCGGGCGCATCGGTCCAGGCGCTTCGTTCGGATGAGTTCTGCGACTGTCTGGTCTTCGGCCTCGAACAGTCGATACAGGGTGCGGAGCGAGACGTGGTGCGCGGCCGCAACAGCACCCGGCGAGAGGTTCGGGTCGCCGAGATGCTCCTCGATGAACGCCTTGACCTGCACACGCAGGCCTTGGCCACGTACCTCGGTCGGTAGGGCGTCGGTGAGGTCCAGACGCTGGGCAAGCATCCCGGTCATCAGGTCTCGCGCAACGGAGCCCAGAAGCGGGACGTCGCCCTCCTGGTATTGCTCCGGGTGGGTCATCACCTGGCGCACGAACTGGCTGAGCAGCGCACCCATCCCCTCGCTGGCGGAGATGGTCGTGCCCAGGACCTGCGCGATCTTGTCGGGATGCAGCGGGATGACGTCGTGCGGGACGAGGATCGTCAAAGTAGTCAGCGGACTTTCGTGCTGCGACCGCCGCTGATGCGATGACTGATGCGGCCGCGATGTGTCGACGATGGCGAAATGCCCGGGCCTGAACAGATTCTCCCGCCGCTCCTGCTCCACCCCACCGTGCCCGGACAATGGCAGCGCGAACTGGTACATCTCCGGGTCGCTACGGCGGATGAACCTGCCGGTCCGTTGCATGGCCAGGGATGGATACTGCCACGACGACACCACCACCTCGCCCAGGCTGATGACCTCTGCCCGAGCGCGGAAGTCTCCCGAGTGAGCACTGTGGATCCGCATCGGCACCGACTCGCGTGCGATCAGGTCGTGCCAGAACCCGAACCGCTCACCCTCGGGCACCACGATGGTGTCGGCCGAGCCTACGGTAAGCACCGGTGCCCCTCAGTCCTCGTCGATGGCGTTGGCATGCCACGGTCAGCCCTGCTGCACGAGCGTACAGATCCGATGATCCTGGTGCGGTGAGCGGGAAGGGTGCGCTGGTGGTCTGCAGGCATCGGGCGATGGCAGCCCCGCGCAGGAGGGCCAACTGCTACCAGCCTGCCCGTAGCTCACCGGGAGCCGTCGGGACTTGTACCGATTCGGTGCCGGTTGCTCCGACAGTGGAACTAGGCAATTCTCCCGATGCCGTCCTGCCGATCTCCGGTAAACATCGGGCAGGAGTGTCCATGCAGTCCGTCGTCCATCGAATTTCTCAACCGAGGTCTTAGTGATGCAGGCAGTCAACGAGCCCATGGCAGACGTCCGCGACATGTACATGGCGCACACCATGTTCCGCCGCGAGTTCCGTCTCCTCCCGCAGCTCGTCCGGGACGTCGTGCCGGGTGACACCCAGCGCGCCGAGGTCGTGGCGAACCACGCCGACACGGTGTGTCATATCTTGCACGTGCACCACGAAGGCGAGGACATGGCCTTGTGGCCGCGCCTCGTCGAGCGGGGCGGGGAAGAGACCGCCGCCATCGTGCCGACGATGGAGGGGCAGCATCACGGCATCGAGGGCGCCCTGGCCGAGGTGACGGCGCTCCTACCGCAGTGGCGTGCCACGGCTCAGAGGGGCGATGACGTCGCCGCCGCCTTCGACCGGCTGCTTGAGAAACTCCTTGAGCACATGGCCTTGGAGGAGAAGGAGATCCTTCCCCTGGCTGAAAAGTACGTCACCGCGAGGGAGTGGGCCGAGCTCGGCGCGCACGCGATCGCCAACAGTCCGAAGAAGGAGCTTCCACTGGCCTTCGGTATGGCGATGTACGAGGGCGAACCTGACACGATCAAGGCGGTCCTCACGCACATGCCGCTCGTGCCGCGCCTGGTCATGCCGTTCCTGGCCCCACGCCTGTACGCCTCGCACGCCAAGAAGGTCTACGGCACCCCGACCCCGCCCCGCGTCGGTTCCTGACCAACGCGGCCCCGGGGCCGACGGTGTGGGCCTGATCGTGGGCATCGACCGGTTCATGTCCGACGCGATCACCTGTTATCCGCTATCGTCCGACGATCTTGTCTTCCTGTTGCGGCTCTTGTCCTCCAGGCGTCCCAGAAGGAACACGCCTCCGACGGGTGCTGCGTGCGTCAGAGAACGCTACCGACTCTGCTATCTCCCTGAGTTGCTCAAGCCGGGGCAGACGACCGAGACGTGGGGTCGCCAGCAACCCGTTCCGGGTCGTGGTACCGGCGACGGCCCAGCCCGGGACTCCCCGTGACCGGCAACCCGACCCTTGCCGTGGCCGCTGGTGGACTGCTGCTCCTCGTCGCCGGCGCTGCCGTCGCGTGGCTGGCCCGGCGTCGGCGCGTGGTGGTTGTCGTCGACCGACCTTGGGATCGAGCCCGGACTGCGGAGAACCCGCACTAGCCTCGGCGACGCCGTGACGCCAGGTCCGCGACCGCGGTCCGCCACTGCGGGTGGTCGAACGCGAATCCGGCATCAACGAGCCGCCCCGGGGTGACTCGGCGGCTCTTGAGCAGCAGCTCGGTGTCCGACCGCATCGCGAACGCGCCGACCTCGGCCATCCATCTGGTGGCCGGCAGGCCAACCGGCATCCGCCAGGCCGAACGCAGCTCCCGCATGAACTCCCGCTGTGGCAGCGGGCCGGGTGCGGCCAGGTTCACGGCTCCGGTGAGGTCGTCGCGTTCGATCAGGAACCGGATGGCGCGGACGAAGTCCTGGTCGTGGATCCACGAGACGTACTGTCGGCCGCCCGCGACCGGCCCGCCGAGCCCGAGCCGGGCAAGCCAGCTCAGCACGTCGAACACGCCGTCACGGCCGGGGCTCATCACCATGGCCGATCGCAGCGCGACCTTGCGTGTGTCGGGAGTTGCCGCCCGTTCCTGCGCGGCTTCCCAGTTCTGGGCGATCTTGATGCTGTACGCCCAGTACCCGGGCACACCGTGCTCGTCACCGCCGATCAGGCCGTCGTACTCGTCGTTGGCCGCGTCGAAGCGGTGCGCGTAGATCGTCGCGGTGCTCATCTGCATCCACACCTTGGGCGGGCGGGCCGCCTCGGCGATGGCCTCGCCGACAACCCGCGCCGACTCGACCCGCGAGCTCATCATGGCTTCGAGGTTCTGCGCGGTGTACCGACAGCTCACACTGCGCCCCGCCAGATTGATGACCACGTCGCTGCCGTCGATCTGCTCGGCCCACTCGCCGAGGGTGCGGCCATCCCAGTGCACCTGACGCGGACCCGTCGGGGAACGGGTCAACAGCACGACTTCGTGACCCTCCGCACTGAGTGCCCGATCCAGGATCCCGCCGACCTGCCCGGTCCCGCCGGGGATGACGACCTTCACGATCCATCCTCGCCCGACACCCGTATTTGAACATGTTCAACCATGCGGTGAGCGTATGAGTGGAGCGGCAGAAGGTCAAGATCCGCGTGTTCGCGTACACGCCGTACTCCCGGGGGGGTCGAGGTCGGACGGACCTCGCCCCCCGGGGACCGGCGGTCAGTTGTTGAGGCCGCTCAGGTCGCGGTGCTCGGCGTCGTCGGCGTCGGTGGAGACGCTCAGCTCACGCCACTTGTCGATCTCGGCGATCTTGGCCTCGTCGGCGGCGCGGATCAGCTGCACGGCGTCCGAGCCCAGCGGCAGCCGCAGCGGCGGCTCCGGCATCTCCGCGACCTGCAGAATGACCTCGGCACCCTTGGCCGGGTCGCCGGGGAGCTGCACGCCACCCTTCAGGTGCGAGATCATGTAGCCCACGGTGGACTGGTAGTCCTCGCCAGGCTCGATGGTGGCCATCGAGGAGCCGGCCCAGTCGGTGCGGAAGCCGCCCGGCTCGATGATCGTGACCCGTACACCGAAGGGCTTCACCTCGGCGGCGAGCGCCTCCGAGAAGCCCTCCACACCAAACTTCGACGCACCGTACGCGGCCAGCCCGTAGCCGGGCGCCCGTCGTCCGCCGATGGTGGAGAACTGGATGAAATGCCCCGAGCGCTGCTGGCGGAAAACCCCGATGGCGGCCCGGGTCACGTTGATCACGCCGAACAGGTTCGTCTCGATCTGCGCCCGGAACACGTCCACGGGCGTCTCCTCGATCGAGCCCAGCGTGCCGTACCCCGCGTTGTTGACCACGACGTCGAGGCGACCGAAGGTGTCGACGGCGGCCTGGACGGCGGCCTTCGCGGCGTTGTCGTCGGTGACGTCCAGGGCGACGGCGATGACCCGGCCCTGTCCCTTCTCGACCAGATCGGCGAGATCGCTCTCGCGCCGGGCGGTCGCCACGAGCTTGTCGCCGCTGGCGATGACCGCCTCGGCGATCGTGCGGCCGAAGCCGCGGGAGGAACCGGTGATGAGCCAGACCTTCTCAGACATGAGTGGTGGTGCCTTTCGTGGAGAGGTTGTGCGGCAGTGCCGCGAGGTGCGGGATGGGGCCGGGTGCGTCAGGCGAGGAAGCCGCCGTCGACCGCCAGGTGCGCCCCCGTGATGTACGACGCGTCGTCGCTGAGCAGGAACGCGACCGCGGTCGCGATCTCCCGGGGAGCGCCGAGTCGCTTGGCGGGGATGGTGGCGGCGATGTGCTCGACCTCGCCTTCGCCGGCGTCGAGCATGGGAGTGTCGATCACGCCCGGCTGCAGCTCGTTGATCCGGATGTTGCGGGCCGCCCAGTCGCGCGCCGCCGAGCGCGTCAGGCCGCGCGCCCCGTGCTTGCTTGCCGAGTACGCGGCCCGTTGCGGCAGCCCCCGGTCGGCGAACACGCTGGAGACGTTGACGATCGCACCGCCGCCGCTCGCGGCGATCGCCGGCAGCTCGGCCCTCATGGAGTAGTACAGCGACGACAGGTTGGCCGCCAGCGTGCCGTCCCAGACGTCGACCGGCAGGTCCGGCAGGTCGTGATTCTCGCTGGACACGCCCGCGTTGTTGACGGCGTAGTGCAGCCCGCCGAACCGGTCGACGGTCGCCCGCACCGCGCGTCCCAGCGCCTCCGGATCGGTGACGTCGGCGGGCAGTACGAGCGCCTCGCCGCCGTTTGCGTCGATGCCGTCGGCCACCGCCCGTAGCGGTGCCTCCCTGCGCCCGAGCAGCGCGACCTTGGCGCCGCGTTGCGCGAGTAGCTCGGCGGTGGCCGCGCCCATTCCAGTGCCGGCACCAGTGACCAGGGCCACCTTGCCGGCGAATGTCATCTCTCCCATTGCTCCTTCTTCCCACGTTTCGGGTTGTGTGGGGTAATAAAATCGATTACAGCCGAATTAATGACCAGTCAGTCACCGCCGACGACCGTACTCCGGTGGGGCGGCCATCGTCTACTGACCGGTCAGTCACCGGTAGGATGGACCCATGAACAGCTCACGGATCAGCCGCGACAAGCTCCTCGGGGCCGCCGCCGAGGAGTTCGGCGAGCGAGGCATCGCCGGTGCGCGGGTGGAACGCATCGCGGCGCAGGCCGGGGTGAGCAAGGGCCTGGTCTACACCCACTTCGGCAGCAAGGACGAGTTGTTCGACACGGTCTTCGCGGACTACGTACTCGACACCATGCGGCAGGTTCCGTTCACCGCGGATGATCTGCCGGAGTACGCCGGGCGCCTGCACGACTGGTACCTGGCCAACCCCGCCGCCGCGCGGCTGTCCCGGTGGTACTCGCTGGAACGGGGCGAGGACGCGCAGTTGGAGACGGTCAGCACGTCCAGCGCGGCCAAGGTCGAGGCGATCACCGCCGCTCAGGAGCAGGGCCAGATCAGCTCGCGTCTGGACGCTCCGACGATGCTGCTCGCCGTGCTGACCCTGGCGTCGATGTGGGCCGTGAAGCCGTCCGAGATCACCATGCTCGCCGACCGGACGCGGGGGGCCGCGGTACGCCGGCAGGCGGTGGTCGACGCGGTACGGGCCCTGACCGCACCCTGAGCAGCGTGCAGGGGCTCCGGAGTTTCCCGGGACCCCTGCTCGACGAAAGCCGTGCCATGCGGGCGGTCTTCGGTCGTCCTCACTCGTCTCGGAGCCGGTAGGCATGGGCGAGGATCTCTCTCGATGCGACGGTCGACGGGTGCATCTCGCCTAACACTCGCTCGCGTACGGCGACGGTTGACTCGTACAGCGCAATCGCCTCCGTCAGCCGGCCGGCCAACTGGTAGGCGCCGCCGAGATTGTTGCGGGACGTGAGGGTGTTGGGGTGTTCGTCGCCTAGAGTCCGCTCCAACGCGCTGAGGGTGGTTTCGTGCAGCGGGATGGCTTCGGCCAGTCGTTCGGCTGCTTGGTAGGCGCCGGCGAGGTTGTTTCGGGACGTGAGGGTGTCGGGGTGTTCGTTGCCCAGGGTCCGCTCCAACGCGCTGAGGGTGGTTTCGTAGAGCGGGATGGCTTCGGTCAGCCGCCCTGCTGTTTGGTAGGCGTGGGCGAGGTTGTTTCGGGACGTGAGGGTGTCGGGGTGTT
>NZ_JBHSQS010000034.1:6848-47423 GCF_042658605.1 Micromonospora vulcania
TGTTCGTTGCCCAGGGTCCGTTCGCGTGCGGTGAGGGTGGTTTCGTAGAGCGGGATGGCTTCGGTCAGCCGCCCTGCTGTTTGGTAGGCGCTGGCGAGGTTGTTTCGGGACGTGAGGGTGCCGGGGTGTTCGTTGCCCAGGGTCCGTTCGCGTGCGGTGAGGGTGGTTTCGTAGAGCGGGATGGCCTCGGTCAGCCGCCCTGCTGTTTGGTAGGCGCCGGCGAGGTTGTTTCGGGACGTGAGGGTGTCGAGGTGTTCGTTGCCCAGGGTCCGTTCGCGTGCGCTGAGGGTGGTTTCGTAGAGCGGGATGGCTTCGGTCAGTCGTCCGGCTGCTTGGTAGAGGGCGGCGAGGTTGTTTCGCGATGCCAGGGCGTTCGGATGCTCCTCGCCGAGCAGGCTTGAGGCCTTGGCGCTCACCTGCTCGCCGTGGTCGATGGCGGTCAGATAGAAGCCGCGGGCAAACAGGTGATAACTCAGGCCATTGTTGACTCCGACCACGGCAGAGACCACGTCGGTGCCTATGTCGATGGCCACGTCCAGAACCATTCGTGCGTGTGGTGCGAGCACCTGCCACGCAGCCCGCTGTTCGGGATTGGTGGGGCCAAGTGGCCTGGCTGCGGCGATGACCAGCCTGGCTGCCGCCTCCGTCAACGCGGTGCGTTGCCCATCCCGATCTGCCCACCAGCGGGACACCTCGGCCACCAGCGGATGCACCACGAACCCGTCCCCACCGTCGCCCACTCCCGTCGGTGCGCTCTCCAACAGACCCACGGCCCGCAGCCCCGCCAGCCCGCCGGACAACTCCGCGCGTCCCTCCTCCCCCTCGGCAAGCAGCCCCAACTCCGACAGCACTGCCGCGTCCACCATCGACACCGGGATGACCGACCCGGCCGCGAGGTACGACAACACCCGCAAGAGGATCCGTGCCCGCGTCCGGCCCTGCTTCTCCAGGGCATCCAGCGAGATCTCCCACGTCGACATCACCAGCCGGCGGGGATCCTGCTCGCCCCAGCCCGGGGCGCCCTGGTTGAGCAGGCTCACGGATCGCCTCTCCAACAGGCCCAGGTAGCCCTCCAGGCCGACCTCGGCCATCCCGGAGCCCAGGTACGAGCCCGCCAGGTGCACCGCCAACGGCAGGCGCTGCAACCGATTCACCACCTCGGTCGCTGCGGGAACCAACTCCGGCTCATCGGAGCGCGCCATCCGGTCCAGCAGCATCAACGCCGCCGGCTGCTCGTCCAGATCCCGCAACGGGAACCAGGCCGCCCGCTGACCCCAGGTGCCCCGGTCGGTCACCCGACTGGTCACCAGCACGATTCCCCGCTCGACCGACCGGAGCCAACCCGTGCCCCCGGCCACACTCGTGCCGCCCGGGGCGAGCAAGGCGGGTTCATCGGCGTTGTCGATCACCAGCAGCCACTGGCCCGATATCCGCTCCAGGCACCGCCACACCAGCCCGGCCAGGGCCAGATCTGAATCGGCCCCGGTCACCTCCTTCTCGGCCGCCCCCGCCTCCCGGGCCACCGCCGACATCCCAGCCACCAGCGTCGACTGGTCCGCCGCCGACACCCACCACACCCGCCAGCCGGCGGTGCGCGCCTCTCGGGCTGCCGCCAACGCCACCGTCGTCTTCCCGCGACCACCCATCCCCGCCACCACGCGTACCCGGGACGAGCCGGCGGTGGGCGGCGCCAGCAGGTCTCCGACCAGACCGTCGCGGCCCCGGACCACCAACGGCAGCTCACCCACCGGCGCATCCACCAGGCCGGTACCGCCCGGCAGGCTGCGGTCCTCAGGGGCAGGCAGCACCGCAGCGACATCAGGGGGAGGCGTGGCGGTGGGCGCCCGCTTGACCGACATCGCCATGACGCTCAACGCGGCGAACAGAATCGTCAGCACCAGCAGCGCGGGGAACGGATAGTCCTGGATCACGTGCAATCCCCACGGCCATCTCTTCTCGCCGCTACTCGCCTCGTTGACCGCCAGTGCCACCACCGACGTCACGGCCGCGATCAGGACCAGCACCAGGGCGGACAGCAGGGTTACGAACAGACTCGACCATCGCTGACCCCGACTGCTCGTCGTCAACGCGATCACACTCCGCCACGATCGGTTCACCTGAGGCTGACCGCCCATTGAACCGCATCAGAGCAACGGCCGCCCATCGGCCGGTGGTGCTGGTCGGGACGCCAGCTGGTGGCCGATCGCCGCGAAACGCGCCCCCGCCGCAAGGCTCGGTGGAGAATGGTTGGCCGGGGGAGGGGGAGGGGCTGCGACGAACCCGGGGGAACCAGGCGTGCTCGGAACCAGCCTCCTGGGCCGGCTTCGTCGCCGTGACCCCGGGGATGCCGTCCTGCGGCGTGCGGCACGGCTGACACTCGTCGCGTCCGGGGTCTTCTACGCCTGTCGCTACGGCGTCGGGAGCCCGATGCTCGCCACCTACGGGCTGTTCGGCGCGGTCGCCGCCGGGGCGTTCGCGCAGCTGCCCGGCCCTGCGCCGCAGCGGGCGCGAATCCTCGTCACCGCGCTGCCGGTGGTCTGGGCGCTGCTCGCCGCGGGCACGCTGCTGGCATGGAACACCTGGGCGGCCGCCGGGGGAATGCTGGTCATCGGGTTCCTGGTGGCGTTCGCCGGGGTCGGCAACCCGCGCCTGGTGGGACTGGCCAGCGCGTTCCAGCTCTTCTACATCCTGGCGTCCTTTCCGCCGTACGAGCCGGGCGCCCTGCCGGAGCGGCTGGTCGGGGTCACCATCGCCATCGTGCTGCTCGCCCTGGCCGAGGTGTTCCTGTGGCCCGATCCGGTGCCGATCTCGTACCGGCGACGAATCGCCGACGCGGCGCAAGGCGTCGCGGCGTACCTCGACGCCACGGCCGAGGAGCTGACGAACCCGCGGCCCGGTCGGGAGGCGCGGCGCCAGCGGGCGTACGACGTGGTGGCCGGGCTGTCGCTGGACCGTACCTCTCCCGAGTTGGCGCCGACCGCGGCGGACGCCCGCGACCGGGCGTTGCGGATCTGCGGTGCGGCCCTGCGCGAGGTGCTCGGCGAGGCGGACCGGCTGGCGGCGGACGTCCCGCCGGAGCCGATCCCGGCTCTGGCGGCGGTACGGCTGCTGCGGACCTGCGCCGATACGACCCGTGCCGCCGGCCGGAGCATGTCGCCCGGTGCGCCGCCGGTCGACCTCGGCGAGCTGGACGCCGCGATCGGGCGGGCCGAGGCGGCGTACCCCGTGGGGCCGGACAACCGGCGTGAGTTGCCGGACGTACCCCGGTTGTGCCGGGACGCGACCGCGCTGGCCCTCGCCGACCACGTCCGGGTGCTCGCCGTCGGCGCCCAGGTGGCCGCCGGGTCGCGGCCCGGCGGCGCGGATACCGACGCGGGGGTGTTCGAGTACGCGCGGCACGGCCCCTGGACGCTGTACTGGCGACAGTTCCGCGCCCACCTGGCACCCCGCTCGGCGCACCTGCACAGCGCGCTCCGGCTGGCCGTGGCGCTGGCGATCGCCCGGGTGGCCGCCGGAGCGTTCCAGCTCACCCACGGCTTCTGGGTGCTGCTGGCCACCCTCACCGTTCTGCGGACGTCGGCGGCGGACACACGGATGGCGCTGCGGCCCGCCGTGCTGGGCACGATCGCCGGTGCCGCCGTCAGCGGCCTGCTGCTGTTCGTCATCGAGGAGCCGATCGTCTACGCCGTCGCGTTGCCGGTGACGGTGATGCTGGCCTTCGGGGTCGGGCGGCTGCTGGGGCCGCTCTGGCAACAGGCGCTGTTCACGCTGCTGCTGACGGTCGTCTTCGTCCAGCTCAGCCCCGAAGGGTGGCGGCTCGCCGAGGCTCGTCTGGTGGACGTCGGGCTCGGCGCGGTGATCGGTGTGCTGGTCGGCGTGGCGATGTGGCCGCGCGGCGCGAGCCACGACCTGCGGCGCAACGCCGCCCGCTACCTGACGGTCAGCGGGGACGCGGTGGAGCAGACCGTCCGGGCGGTGCTCGGCGGCGCTCCGCCCGACGACGTCCTCGGCCGCGTCCGGGAGCGGATGATCCTGGTCGACTCGTCCCGCTGCCAGTACCACTTGGAGCGGCACCACCCGGCCAACCGACGGGTGGACTGGGACGCGTCGCTGGGCGTCGGGCACCACGTGCTGTCCGGCGCGGAGTCACTGCTGCGGCGCAACCCAGCCGGCTGCCTCGCCGGCTGGCCGGCCGCGGCGACGCTGCTGCGCCGCTCCGCCGCGGAACTGCGATCGGCGTACGACGACCTGGCCGACCGGGTCGCGGACGGCCGGCCCCCGGGTCCGATGCCCACCCCGGTCGGGTGCGTCGACGAACTCGACCGGATCCGTCCACTGCTCGGCGAGGTCGACTCCCACACCGCGGTCCGGCATCTGGTGGAGGTCGACGGGTGGCTCGCCAGCCTCGCCGCCGGCCTGGCCCGGATCCGCCGGTGAGGTCCGTTAACCGAAGGTGAAGGCGTACGCCTCGGCGCCGGGCCCGCCGAAGGTGATCTCCAGGGTCCGTTCGTGGACCGCGCCGGGCTCGCGTACGAGCTGGTAGAGGCGACCGTCGCGGAGCACGCCGTTGCCGTCCTCGTCGACGTCGACGCCGTGTGCCGGGCCCGGAGCCGCCCCGTCGACGAGCACCCGGAAGGGGATCGGCTCGCGTGCCCCGCAGGACAGCACGAGGTGCGCGTCGCGTGCGTGGTACCGGCAGACGAGGCTCCCGCCAGCCCGGTCGAGCAGGACGTTCTCCGACCCGATCGTCCACTCGCCACCCAGGGCCCAGTGGTTGAGGCGCAGGCGCTCGGGGACCTCGTAGCCGCGGTGTTCGTCGAGCGCGGCACCGCCCGGCGACGCGAAGTGCTCGCCGCGCCCGTAACCGAGGTACGTCTCGGGCGTACGCAGGTTGCTCCAGTCGGCCTCGGCCTCCACGCCGACCCCGGCGACGGGAACGGGCTCGCGCTCGATGCCGAGCAGTTGCTGGATGACACGCTCGGACTTCTCGTAGCGTCCCTCACCGAAGTGCTGGTCCCGGATCACACCGTCTCGGTCGACGAAGTAGAGCGCCGGCCAGTAGTGGTTGTCGAAGGCACTCCAGACCCCGTAGTCGGTGTCGATCGCGACCGGGTAGTCGATCGCTCGCGCCGCGACCGCCGGTCGTACCCGGTCGGTCTCGTACTCGAACGAGAACTCCGGTGTGTGCACCCCGATGACGACCAGCCCGTCACCCCGGTAGGCCTGTGACCAGGCACGGACGTACGGCTCCTGGCGCAGCCAGTTGATGCAGGTCAGCGTCCAGAAGTTCACCAGGACGACGTGGCCGCGCAGCTCGGCGGGGCCGAGTGGCTCGGAGTTGAGCCACTCGGTCGCCCCGCCGAACGACGGCAGGTGCACGGCCATCTACCGAAGCGACCGGAACGCGGTACGCAGTTCCTGGGTGAAGAGCGCCGGCTGCTCCCAGGCGGCGAAGTGCCCGCCCTTGTCGAGCCTGTTGTAGTAGATGAGATTGGGATACGCCTGCTCGGCCCAGCTCTGCGGGGCCTGGTAGAGCTCGTCGGGGAAGACGCTCACGGCGACCGGGACGGAGGAGACGCCCTTCGCGGCGAAGAAGGAGAGCTTGTTCTCCGCGTACAGGCGGGACGAGGAGATCGCCGTGTTGGTGAGCCAGTAAAGCGTGATGTTGTCCAGGATGTCGTCCCGTGACAGGCCCACGGTCTTCCCGTCGAAGGCCTGCGAGATCAGCTTCAGGCTGGCCGCGTCGTGGTCGAGCAGGAAGGCCGCCAGCCCGACCGGCGAATCCACCAACCCGGTCAACGTCTGCGGTCGGGTCGCCATCATGAGGGCGTACGCCACGTGCTTCCAGACGTAGTTCAACTGCTCGCACGCGCGCTTCTCGTCGGCGGACAGGTTGGACGGCAGCTTGCCGGGCGCGTCGTTCGCGCCGGTGGTGTCGGACTGGAACAGGTTGTCGATCTCGGGTGGGACCGCACCGGGCATGTTGGAGTGGATGCCGGCCAGTTCCGGAGGCGCCTGCAGGGCCATCTGGTCGACGACGAGCGCACCCCAGTCGCCGCCCTGCGCCACGAACCGCGTGTAGCCCAGGCGCTTCATCAGCTCGGTCCAGGCCTGCGCGGTGTGCTCGGCGCCCCAGCCGGAGGCGGTCGGCTTGCCCGAGAAGCCGTAGCCGGGCAACGACGGGATCACCAGGTGGAAGGCGTCCGATGCGTTGCCGCCGTGTGCCGTGGGGTCGGTCAGCGGCTCGATGATCTTCATCTGCTCGATGATCGAGCCGGGCCACCCGTGCGTGACGATGAGCGGCATCGCGTCCTCATGCTTCGAACGGACATGGATGAAGTGAATGTCCAGTCCGTCGATTTCCGTCATGAACTGCGGCACGGCGTTCAGTCTCGCCTCGACCTTGCGCCAGTCGTACTCTTTCTCCCAGTAGCGGGCGAGTGCCTGAATCGTCGCGAGCGGCACGCCCTGCGACTGGTCCGCGACGGTTTCCTTGTCGGGCCAGCGTGTGGCCGCGACGCGCGTGCGCAGATCGTCGAGTTCCGCCTGCGGAATCTCTACAGTGAATGGCCGGATATCGGTACGTGCCTTGGTTTTGACGGCCATACGTGCCTCCCTATCCGCTTTTCATTGACCGGAGGTCGAGCGGGCCTCATCTTTCGCAGCGTAGGACGGCTTACCCCGTTGTCGTGGCGATACGAGCAGGTCCTCGTGTGCTCACGAAGGGGACGAGTAGGGGTGCGTGGTGGCTCCACAGCCACCGCAGATACTGCTGAAGTTCCTCGGAGGTGGCCACCCATCCCTTGTCCTGATAGCTGAGGATGCGGGTCACTTCTCCCGGTATGAGGTCGTAGGTGTCGGCTCCGGTCTCCGGGACGGGCGCGTCCGGTGCGACGGCCACCGGGACCGGGATTACGGGGATACGCAACCCACCGTTGTCGAGCGCCTTGAGGACGGTGAGGTAGGCGCGGGGCAGGTGATAGGGCGAGACGACGAGCCCGAGGCTGGCGATGCCCAGGCCCTGCACCTGGTCGGCGATCCACGCTGCTTGCAGGCCGGTGTTGGGCGCCGGCTCGGCCTGCAAGCAGACGCCTTCGGTACGACGGAGGCCGAAGCCCCGCAGGTAGTCGAGCGTGATCTCGACGTAGGTCTTCTCGGCCGGGTTCCCGTTCGCCACCAGCAGGTGACGCAGGTCGGGGTTGGCCTCCCAGCTCCGGATCGCATGGCTGAAGCGCCATTCCTCACCCTGACCGCTCGCGATGGCGAGGGCGTCGACCTGCTCGGCAGCCGACTGCGGCAGGGCAAGAATCACCGTGAGGGCCTTCAGCACGTCCAGGATCTGGCCCGCGGTGAAGCCGGCGAGGTCCTCCTCGCGCACGATCCGACCGGTCACGGCTCCCCCTGCTGGTTACTCATCACCCCAACGGCCCAAGCTCCGCAGATCTTGGACAGTTACCGCTAGCGCCGAACGGTAACTGTCCAAGATCTCGTCGTGGTCCTCAACGCGGAGGCCCGGCGCTGTCGGGATCGGTGGGATCCCGGGTGACGAGCGCGAAGCGGCGGGCGAACTCGACGCTCTCTTGTAGGTCGAGGCTCACGGCTGGCACCTGGCTCAACGGCGGTGTGTCGATACGGACCAGGTAGCGGGTACGCACCAAAGCGTCGTCCGGGCCCTCCTCGTCGACCTCGACGAACGTCGGCGGTGTGCCAGGGAAACCGGTGCCCGAGGCCGTCCAGGTGTACCGCAGCTCCAGTTCCGCCTCGTGCGGGCAACTCCAGGTCAGTTGACTCACCGAGGCGCCGCCCGCGGCGTTGGCCCATGCGGTCCAGCCGGTGCCGTTGCCGCGCAGGCACAGCCAACTCGACTCCATCGAGCCGTAGTCGTACGGGCCGCTGTCCCACAGCCCGACCAGGTCCGCGTCCCGCATGGCTCGCATGATGTCAGGAAGCTCGTCCCCTCGCTGCTGCGCCGCAGACCGCCGGTCGTCGATTGGCCGTGCCGGTACGCGTACCGCTGGCCTAGCGTCGACGCCATGGATATCGAGCAGGCGCAGAAGCTGTGGCGGCCGGAGCCCGGCTGGCTGAACACCGCCTCCTACGGGTTGCCGCCCGACCCTGCGTGGTCGGCCATGCAGGAGGCGTTGGCCGACTGGCGGGTCGGCCGTACGTCGTGGGAGGGCTGGGGCGACTCGGTGCAGCAGGCCCGCGTGGCGTTCGCCGGTCTGATCGGCGTATCGGCCGGTGATGTGGCGGTCGGCGCGACCGCCTCGCAGATGCTCGCGCCGGTCGCGGCGGCGCTGCCGGGAGGCACCACGGTGCTGGTCCCCGAGGTCGAGTTCACCTCGAATCTCTTTCCGTGGCTGGTGCAGGAGGATCGCGGCGTCAAGGTCCGGACCGTGCCCGCGGACGGGCTGGTCGACGCGATCGACGGCGGGACCGACGTGGTCGCGTTCAGCCTGGTGCAGTCGTCCGACGGCGCGGTCGCGGCGTACGACGAGATCGTGGCCGCGGCCCGTGCGCACGACGCGTTGGTGGTGATCGACGCGAGCCAGGCGTGTGGCTGGCTGCCGTTCGACGGGAGCCTGGCCGACGTGGTGGTGGTGAGCGGCTACAAGTGGCTGATGGGCCCGCGCGGCTGCGCGTACGCCTATCTTGCCCCGGCGCTGCGCGACCGCCTGCGCCCGGACGCCGCCGGCTGGTTCGCGGGTCGCGACCCGCACGACTCCTACTACGGCCCGCCGCTGCGACTGGCCGATGACGCCCGCCGGTTCGACATCGCGCCGGCCTGGTTCAGTTGGGTCGGCGCGGTACCGGCCCTGGAGTTGATCGCCGAGATCGGTGTGCCGGCGATCCGTGAGCACGACGTGGCGCTTGCCAACCGGTTCCTGACCGGGCTGGGCCAACCGCCGGGGGAGAGCGCCATCGTCACGGTCGACGTGCCCGGGGCGCAGGAGCGGCTGGCGGCGGCCAACATCCGGGCGGCGGTACGCGCCGGGCGGGTCCGGGCCTCCTTCCACGTCTATTCCACCGAGGCCGATGTGGACGCCGCGCTGACGGCGCTGACGAGCTAGGCCGACGCGGCGCGGGCTGGCTGAGCCGGCCCGCGCCGCAGCAGCTCAGGCCAGGTGACCGCCGATCTTCGTGTATCCGCGCAGCAGGTCCCGGGAGATGATCAGTCGCTGCATCTCGTCGGTGCCCTCGAAGATCCGGTAGAGCCGGACCTGCCGGTACCAACGTTCGATGGGCAGCTCCCGGGTGTAGCCCATGCCGCCGTGGATCTGGAGCACCCGGTCGACCACCCGGTTGACCATGCCCGCGCCGTAGAGCTTGCCCATCGACGAGGCGTGCCGGGGGTCCAGGCCCTGGTCGACCGTCCACGCCGACTTCAACACCAGCCAGCGGGCCGCCTCCAACTCGGTCTCCGAGTCGGCGATCATCCACTGGATGGCCTGGTTGGTGCCGATCTTCGCGCCGAAGGTCTCCCGGGTGTTGGCGTAGTCGATCGCCATTTGCAGGACCCGTTCGGCGATGCCGATGGCGTGCGAGGGGATGGTGTAGCGGCCCTTGCCGATCCACTCCATGCCGAGCGTGAAGCCCTGCCCGATCTCACCGAGGATGTTGCGGTGCGGCACGCGTACGCCGTCGAAGATCAGCGACGCGGGCCCGCCCTCGCCCATGGTCTGGATGAACTCCGAGCGCCAGCCCATCGACCGGTCCACCAGGAACGCGGTGGCCCCGCCGTTGCGGGCGCCCTTGTCCCGGTCGGTCACCGCCACCACGATCGCGAAGTCGGCGTCGTGGCCGCCGGTGATGAAGGTCTTCTCACCGTCGAGGACCCAGTCGTCGCCGTCGCGGCGGGCGGACAGCCGGATGTTCGCCGCGTCCGAGCCGGCCCCCGGCTCGGTGATCGCGAAGCAGGAGCGCCGCTCGCCCTCGATGGTCGGGATCAGGAACTCCTGCTTCTGCTCCTCGGTGGCGTGGAACAGGATGTTGTCCGCCTCGCCGCCGAAGCGGAACGGCACGAACGTGTGGCCCAGTTCGGTCCAGATCAACGACTGGAGGACGGCCGGCAGGGCCATCCCGCCGTACTCCTCCGGCGTGGCCAGCCCCCAGAAGCCGAACTTGCGCGCCTTGAGTTGCAGCTCGCGCAGCTCCGAGTGGTCCAGGCCCGGCTGGTGCGCGCGCTCGCGGCGGAGCACCTCCGCCTCCAGCGGCATCACCTCGCGGCGGATGAACGACCGGACGGTGTCCCGTACAGCCCGCTCCTCGTCAGTCAGCGAAAAGTCCACGGTGGTCCTCCTGGCGTCGGTGCTGCCGGTCACCCTTAAACTAGCGGTGTAAGTTTTGCCGCGTCCAGACCCCACGGCCGAGACCCGCGAGGAGCGCAGTGCCCCGACCACGTCAGCCCCGGCTCACCCGCCAGCTCATCGTCGAGACCGCCACCGCGGTCATCGATGCCGAGGGCCTGCCGGCGCTGTCCACCCGTCGGCTCGCCGCCGCGCTCGGCGTGCAGGGTCCCTCGCTCTACAACCACTTCGCCACCAAGGACGAGATCCTGGACGCGGTCGCCGACACGGTCACCGCCGCCGTCGACACCAGCGGCTTCGTCAGCCGGGACTGGGTCACCGCACTGCGCGACTGGGCCTGGTCCTACCGGCGGGCGCTCACCGCGCACCCGAACATCGTGCCGTACCTGGCCCAGGGGCCCGGCCGTCGACCGGCCGCCCTGGCCATGGCCGACGCGGTCTACGGCGGGCTGGTCCGCGCCGGCTGGCCACCGGCCCGGGCCACCCACATCGGCGCTGCGCTGCGCTACTTCGTGGCCGGGTCGGCGCTCGGCTCGTTCGCCCGCGGTTTCGTCGAGGACCCCGAGCTGTACGCCGCCCACTACCCGCACCTGCGCCAGGCACACCGGCTCGCCGAGCACCAGCAGAGCGTGGACGAGGGCGCCTTCGCCCTCGGCCTGGACGCGCTGCTGCACGGCCTGGCCGCCGAGTACGCCCGCACCGTGGGCCCGGTGGAGTCCGGACGGCCCAACGGGTAGCGTCGAAACTCCCAGCGCTAGTTTCCTCGCCCATCGCCCACCCCCGAAGGGACGACATGGATCTCGCCGCCCCGCCGTCGCAGCCGCTGTCCGACGCCCTGCGCCTCCGGCACCACCTGCACATCGCCGGCGAGTGGACCGAGTCCACCGCCGACGACGTGATCGAGGTGGAGAACCCGAGCACCGGTGTGCCGATCGGGCAGGTGCCGGCCGGTACGCCGGCCGATGTGGACCGTGCCGTGGCCGCAGCCCGCGCCGCCTTCCCCGGCTGGTCGGCCGCCGCCCCCGCCGAGCGCTCCGCCCACCTCGACCGGCTGCACACCGCGCTCGCCGCGCGCGCCGACGACCTCGCCCGCACCATCGCCGTGGAGCTGGGCGCCCCGCTCAAGCTCGCCACCCGGGTGCAGGTCGGGCTGCCGCTGATCGTGCTGCGCGACCACGTCGCGCTCGCCGCCCGGCAGGAGGCCGAGGAGGCCATCGGCAACTCGCTGGTGGTCCACGAGCCGATCGGCGTGGTCGGCGCGATCACCCCGTGGAACTACCCGCTGCACCAGGTGATGGCCAAGTTGGCACCCGCGCTGGCCGCCGGCTGCACGGTGGTGCTCAAGCCCAGCGAGCTGACCCCGCTGACGGCCTACCTGCTCTTCGACGCCGTGGCCGAGGCCGGGCTGCCGCCGGGTGTGCTCAACCTGGTCCCCGGCACCGGTCCGGTGGTCGGTGAGGCACTGGCCGGGCACCCCGACGTCGACCTGGTCTCGTTCACCGGCTCCACCGCCACCGGCGGGCGGATCATGCGGCTCGCCGCCGACCGGATCGCCCGGGTCGCTCTGGAACTGGGCGGCAAGTCGGCCAACGTGATCCTTCCCGACGCCGACCTGGCCACCGCGGTCAAGGTCGGCGTCGGCAACGCGCTGATGAACTCCGGGCAGACCTGCACGGCCTGGACCCGGATGCTGGTGCACCGCGACCGGTACGCCGAGGCGCTCGACCTGATCGCCTCGGCGGTGGCCGGCTACCGCCTCGGCGACCCGTTCGACCCGGCCACCCGGCTCGGCCCGCTGGTGTCCGCCGCCCAGGCCGAGCGGGTCCGGGGCCACGTCGACCGGGCGCTCGTCGACGGTGCCCGACTGGTCACCGGTGGCCCGGACGCCCCGGTGCCGGCCCAGGGGCACTTCGTCGCACCGACCGTCTTCGCCGACGTACACCCGGACAGCGCCCTCGCCCAGGAGGAGGTCTTCGGCCCGGTGCTCGCCGTCATCCCGTTCGCCGACACCGACGAGGCGGTGGCCATCGCCAACAACTCCAGGTACGGGCTGGCCGGCGCGGTGTGGTCCACCGACACCGACGCCGCGCTCGCGGTGGCCCGGCGAATGCGTACCGGCGCGGTCGACATCAACGGTGCCCCGTTCAACCCGCTCGCCCCGTTCGGTGGCTACAAGCAGTCCGGCCTCGGCCGGGAGTTGGGCGTGCACGGGCTCGCCGAGTTCTGCGAGCTGAAGGCGATCCAGCGATGAGCGGCACCGAGCTGTCCCCGGCCGCCTCGCCCGGCGGCACCGAGCCGGCGGGCACGCCGGTCACCGTCCGCGCGCTCGTCGCGCGTGGGTCCGGTGCTGAGCTGCGGGTCGAGCAGGTACGCCTGCCCGCGCCCGGCCCCGGCGAGGTGCGGGTGACGATCAGGGCGGCCGGCGTCTGCCACTCCGACCTGTCGATGGTCAACGGCACCCTCGCCGCGAGGTTCCCCCTGGTGCTCGGGCATGAGGCGACCGGAGTGGTGGCCGCGGTCGGGCCGGGCAGCCGGCTGGCGGTCGGTACGCCGGTGGTGCTCAACTGGGCGCCGGCCTGCCGGGCCTGCTGGTGGTGCCGGCGCGGCGAGCCGTGGCTCTGCGCCGCCACCACGGCCCCCACCGTGCCGCGCGGCGAGACCGACGACGGCGTCCCGCTGCACCTGACCCTCGGCCTCGGCGCGCTCGCCGAGGCGGTGGTGGTACCCGAGCGCGCCGTCATCCCGATCCCCGCCGGGCTGCCGCCCGAGCAGGCCGCACTGCTCGGCTGCGCGGTGCTCACCGGCGTCGGCGCGGTCCGTAACACCGCCCGGGTAGCGCCCGGCGAGTCGGTCGCGGTCGTCGGGCTCGGTGGCGTCGGGCTCGCCCTCATCAGCGCGGCCCGCCGGGCCGGTGCCACGACGATCCTGGCCATCGACGTCGCCGAGGCGAAGCGGGACCTGGCGCTCGCCGCCGGGGCGACCGACTTCCTGCTCTCCGACGACCGGCTCTCCAAGGAGGTACGCGCGCGCACCGAGAGCCGCGGCGTCGACCACGCCTTCGAGTGCGTTGGCCGGGCCGCCACCATCCGGGCGGCCTGGCGGCTCACCCGGCGCGGCGGAGCGGTGACCGTGGTCGGCATGGGTGCCAAGGACGACATGGTCAGCCTCGGCGCGTTGGACATCTTCCACTCCGCCCGCACGTTGCGCTCCTCGGTGTACGGCTCGTCCGACCCGGACCGCGAGGTGCCGGTGCTGGCCGCCGAACTGGCCGAGGGCGCACTGGACCTGCGCGTGCTGGTCAGCGGCACGATCTCGCTGGAGGAAGCGCCGACGGCGTTCGACCGGCTGGCGCGGGGCGAGGGCGCTCGCTGGGTGGTCACCCTCGACTGAGGTACGGCTGACCGGCCCACCCGTGTGGGTGGGCCGGGTCCGGTCACTTGCCGGTGACGATGCCCGGGTTGATGCAGAGCCCCGGGTTGGCGCCGTTCTTCTCGGCGATCTCCAGGCAGCGGGTCACCTTGTCGACCTTCGCGTTGGTCTCGGTGATCTGCTTGGAGATCTCCGCGTTCTTACGGTCCTGCTCCAGGTTGCGGGTCTGCGCGAGCTTGTCCTGGAAGGCCCGGATGTTGGCCTCGGTCTTGTCGTCGTGGTTCACCCGGGTGATGGTCACCGAGAGGATGTCGACGTCGACGGCGAGCCGGGTGTCCGCGCTGGCCTTGATGTTCGCCGCGAACGGCTTCAGGTCCACGTTGAGGTCGCCGGTCTTGGCGTCGATCTTCTCCAGCGGGTTGTACGCGGCGAACGCGTCGTTGACCGCGCTGTCGAGCTGTACGCCCACCCGCTGGCCACGGAAGCTGTCGAAGTCTCCCTTGTAGTCCATGAACTGCTTCGGCGCGTTCTCCGGTTTGACCTGCCACTCGATGAGCACCTCGACGCAGGCGTCGGCGAGCGTCCCGGTACGGACCCGTACGCAGCTGTTGCCGCCGATGTGGTCGTACTTCTGGCGGCCGGCGTCCCACTCGCCGACCTTCTGCCAGGGTGCCACCCACTTCAGGCCCGAGCCGGTCACCTCACCGGTGGGCTTGCCGAAGCTGGTGACGATGCCGACCGAGCGGATCGGCACGGAGTGGGCGCTGGAGGTGATGCCCAGCAACAGTGTCCCGGCGAGGAGGGCGAGCGCCGCGAGGGCGGCCGTCCGCTTCACGGCACTTCTGGGGGCGACGAGCGCCAGGACGGCGCTGACCGCCATGGCGACGGCGAACACGATCGCCATGGTGAAGCCGACGGGCATGGGGTGAGGACCTTCCGCTGGGCTGTGTGGATCATCAACCTAGGAGGCCCGGTCAAGCGGGCGACGCCGGGGAGTGGGGCGCGCGCACGTCCTTCGCTGGCTGAATATGGAGTCGATCGACATGGCTCGACTCGCGGAACCCGCCGTAGGTTTCCTCCACGCGACGGGCCTGTGACCACGGTCACCGAATCGACCGTCGCCGAGACCCTGCGGAGGATGAGGCGATGGCCGGGCAAGCGCTCCTGTCGGCCCGTGGGCTGACCCGCGACTTCCGGGGCTTCCGAGCGGTCGACGACGTCGACCTCGACGTCGCACCGGAGAGCGTGCACGCGCTGGTCGGGCCGAACGGTGCCGGCAAGACCACGCTGTTCAACCTGCTCACCGGCTTTCTGCGGCCCAGCGGCGGGCGGATCGAGCTGGCCGGCCGGGACGTCACCGGGCTGCCGCCGGAGCAGGTCGCCCGACTCGGTGTGGCCCGCTCGTTCCAGATCACCAGCCTCTTTCCGCAGTTGTCCGCCCGGGAGCACGTCGCGCTGGCCCTCCAGGCCTCCAGCGGCCTGGGCTGGCGGTTCTGGCGTTCGGCGAAGCTGATGGGCCGCTACACCGAACGGGCCGACGAACTGCTGGGCATGGTGGGGTTGGCCGAGTTGGCGGACGCACCCTCCGAGTCGTTGGCGTACGGACGCAAGCGGGCCCTGGAGCTGGCCATCGCCCTGGCGCTGGACCCGAAGGTGCTGCTGCTCGACGAGCCGACCGCCGGGATGGGGCTGGAGGACGTCGACCGCACCGTCGAGCTGATCGGCCGGGTCCGCGCCGGCCGGACCGTGGTGATGGTCGAGCACAACATGAGCGTGGTCGGCCGGCTCGCCGACACGGTCACCGTGTTCCAGGCCGGCAAGGTCCTGGTGGAGGGCCCGTACGAGCAGGTCCGCGCGGACGAGCGTGTGATCGCCGCCTACCTGGGAGCCGCTGATGCTGCGCATTGAGAACCTCTCCGCCTGGTACGGCGAGGCGCAGGTGCTGCGCGACGTCAGCCTGCAGGTCGCCGCCGGCGAGGTGGTCACCCTGGTGGGGCGCAACGGCGCCGGCAAGTCCACCCTGCTGCGCTGTGTGATGGGGCTGCACTCGGGCCAACGCGGCACGGTGGAGCTGGACGGACGGGACATCGGCCGGCTCCCGGCGCACCGGCGGGCCCGGCTCGGGTTGGGCTGGGTGCCCGACGACCGGGGCAGCTACGCCACCCTGACCGTCACCGAGAACCTCACCCTGCCACCCACGGTCGGTCCCGACCCGTGGTCGCTGGAGCGGGTGTACGAGGCGTTCCCCGCGCTCTACACCCGGCGCGACTCGGCGGCCACCATGCTCTCCGGCGGCGAGCAGCAGATGCTCGCGCTGGCCCGGGTGCTGCGCATGGGCGCCCGACTGCTGCTCTGCGACGAGCCCACCGAGGGGCTCTCGCCACTGCTGGTGCAGCAGGTCGGTGACCTGCTGCGGGAGGCCAAGAAGCACGGGGTGACCGTGCTGCTGGTCGAGCAGAACCTGCACTTCGCCACCGGCGTCGCCGACCGGCACTACCTGCTGGCCGAGGGACGCGTCGCCGAGGCGATGGACAACTCCGAGGTGCGCTCGCGGGAACGCGAGCTGCTGGCGTACCTCGGGATCTGATTTTTTCTCGCAACGACGACCCGCGCGACGCGCGGAATGGATGGAGTGGGCATGCGGAGGACGGTGGGTGTGGCCGCGGCGTCGGCCGCGGTGGTGCTGGTCGCCGGCTGCGGCGGCGGTGGTCCCCAGTCCGGCGGCGACCAGAAGCTGACCGGCGACAAGATCGTGCTGGGCGTGCTCAACGACCAGTCCGGGGTGTACTCGGAGCTGTCCGGAAAGAACTCGGTCACGGCGGTGGAGATGGCCATCGCCGACTTCACCGCGAAGTACGGCGACAAGGCGGTGACCAAGAACATCTCCGCGGAGACCGCCGACCACCAGAACAAGCCGGACGTGGCCAACTCCAAGGCCCAGGAGATGTACGACCGCAAGGGCGTCGACCTGATCCTGGACGTGCCCACCTCGTCGGCAGCGCTGAAGGTCGCCGACGTGGCCAAGGAGAAGAAGAAGCTCTATTTCAACATCGGCGCGGCGACCACCGACCTGACCGGCAAGAGCTGCAACAAGTACACCTTCCACTACGCGTACGACACGTACATGCTGGCCAACGGCACCGGGAAGACCACCACCGAGCAGATCGGCAAGAACTGGTACATCCTGTACCCGAACTACGCGTTCGGTCAGGACATGGAGAAGAGCTTCTCGACCGCCATCACGGCGGCCGGCGGCAAGGTGGTCGGCAAGGACGGCGCGCCGTTCCCGAACACCAGCGGCGACTTCTCCACCTTCCTGCTCAAGGCGCCGAACCTGACCCCGAAGCCGGACGTGCTGGGCACCATGCAGGCCGGCGCCGAACTTGTCAACGTGGTGAAGCAGTACAACGAGTTCAAGCTGCGGGAGAAGGGCGTCGACCTCGCGGTCGGGCTGATGTTCCTCACCGACATCCACTCGCTCACCCCCGCCGCGCTGGCCGGAACCACCTACACCGACGCCTGGTACTGGAACTTCGACGCGAAGAACCGGGAGTTCGCCGACCGGTTCCAGCAGAAGACCGGCACCCGGCCCACCTTCGCGCACGCGGCCAACTACTCCGCCGCGCTGCAGTACCTGGAGGCGGTGCAGGCCGCCGGCACCGACGACGCGGACACCGTGGTCAAGGGCCTGGAGGGCAAGACGGTCGAGGACGTCTTCCTGCGCAACGGCAAGATCCGCGCCGAGGACCACCGGGTGGTGCACGACGCGTACCTCGCGCAGGTGAAGCCGCAGTCCGAGGTCGCCGAGCCGTGGGACTACGTCAAGGTGCTCAAGACGATCCCGGCCGCGGAGGCGTTCCGGGCGCCGTCGGCGGACTGCAAGCTGTGAGCGCGAGGAGTGCGCCGGTTCTGCGAGCCCCGCAGTCGCGAACAAGGATGACGCTGTGAGCGGATTCGCCCAGAACACGTTCAACGGGTTGGTGAGCGGGGCGTTCTACGCCCTGCTCGCCCTCGGGCTCGCGGTCATCTTCGGCATGCTGCGGGTGGTCAACTTCGCCCACGGCGCGTTCTACATGCTCGGCGCGTTCGGCGCGTACGTGCTGCTCACCGAGGCGGGCGTGCCGTTCTGGGCGGCCCTGGTCATCATGCCGGTGGGGCTGGGCCTGCTCGGCATGGCGCTGGAGCGCGTCGTGATCCACCGGCTGACCAAACTGGACCCGCTCTACAACTTCCTGCTCACCTTCGGCCTGACGCTGATCCTGCAGGACCTGGTCAAGCTGCGCTACGGCGTGCAGTCCAGCCCGTACGCGACCCCGTCGCAGTTGAGCGGGACGGTGGACTTCGGGCTCTTCGACTTCCCGACGTACCGGGTGTTCATCCTCGGCTTCGCGGTGCTGCTCTGCGTCGTGGTGTGGTGGGTGCTCAGCCGGACCCGGATCGGCATGGTGGTCCGGGCGGCCACCGAGCGGCCCGAGTTGACCCGGGCGTTCGGCATCGACGTCAGCCGCTGGGTGACGCCGGTCTTCGGCTTCGGGATCGGGCTGGCCGGGCTCGCCGGCGTACTGGCCGCGCCGATGCGGGCCGTGAACCCGCTGATGGGCGCCGACCTGATCATCGTGGTCTTCGCGGTGGTGGTGATCGGCGGGTTGGGCTCGATCTTCGGCTCGGTCGCCGCCGGCTTCGGCATCGGCCTGGTCCAGTCGTGGGGCGAGGCGTACCTGTCGGACTTTCCGATCGTGTCGCAGACGATCGTCTTCCTGGTGATGGCCGCCGTGCTGCTGTGGCGCCCGGCCGGCCTGTTCGGTCGTGAGGAGGCGCCGGCATGACCAGCACCGTGGACACCCCGCCCGACGCGAGCAGACCGGCGCCGCCGTCCGGGCTGGTCGCCGTGGCCCGCGCCCCCGGTTGGGTGCGGTACGCGCTGCTCGCCGTCGGGCTGGCCGTCGCCGCGTGGCTGCCCAACGGCCTCTATCCGGCGGTGGCGGTGGACATCCTCTGCTGGGCGCTGTTCGCCGTCGCGGTGGACCTGCTGCTCGGCTTCACCGGGCTGATGTCGTTCGGGCACGCCGCGTTCTGGGGCACCTCGGCGTACGTCACCGGTCTGGTGGCCATCCACGCCGGCCTGCCGTTCCCGGTGGCCGTGCTGGCCGGTGCGCTCGCCGCCGCCGTGCTGGCGGTGCCGATCGGCTACCTGGCGGTCAAGCGGACCGGCATCTACTTCGCCATGGTGACCCTGGCCTTCGCGCAGATGGTCTACTACATCGCCAACGACTGGCGTTCGGTGACCCAGGGTGAGAACGGCCTGCAGGGCGTGCCGCGCGAGCTGTTCGGTGCCGACCTCACCGACGACTACTACTTCTACTACGCGATCCTGCCGATCGTGCTGCTCGGGCTGGCCGCCGCCTGGCGGATCGTGCACTCGCCGTTCGGTCGGGTGCTGGTCGGCATCCGGGACAACCCGGCCCGTGCCCGGGCACTGGGCTACCCGGTGCACCGCTACAAGCTCACCGCGTTCGTGCTCTCCGGCTTCATCGCCGGTCTGGGCGGAGGGCTGTTCGCGGTCGGGCACCGGTTCGTCTCGCTGGACGTGCTGCACTGGACCACCTCCGGCAAGGCCGTCATCGTGGTGGTGCTCGGCGGGATCGGCACGCTCTGGGGCGGGGTGCTCGGGGCCGCGATCGTGGTCCGGCTGGAGGACTGGCTGTCGTTCTCCGGGTTCGAGGCGATCGGCCTGGTCACCGGCGGCATCTTCGTCCTGGTCGTGGTGTTGTTCCGGCGCGGTCTCTGGGGCAGCGCCGCCGCGCTGGCGCACCGGTTGGCGGCGCGCCGCCGGTAATTCCGACCCAGGCGCATCCACCGCGCGTCGTTCCAGCGAACCCCCGGGTAGTGAAAACTTCCCGGGGGTACGTCTGGTGCTGACCGATCCGATGCCGGCCGAGGCCGTCCAGGCCGCGCACAAGCGGGTCTCGCTGGCGGCCGAGGACCTGGATGACACCCACGTCGCCGCCGTGCTGCTGGAGTTGGCCGACGCCTGGGGTGTGCCGACGCTCTGGGAGCAGGTCTGCCAACCGCTGCTGACCCGACTGCGCGGCCGGACGCCCGCCGACATCGCCGTCGAGCACGCCCTCTGCGAGGGAGTCCGGGTCGGGCTGGACGTGTACCGCCGCGAGCCGGGCCGGTCGTTGCCCGCCGGCGGGGTGCTGCTGGCCGGCGCCGAGCAGGAGGCGCACTGCCTGGGCCTGCACGTGCTCGCCGCCGCGTTGCGGGAGCAGGGTCGCGGCTGTCTGCTGCTCGGCCCGGCGCTGCCGTGGGCCGCGCTGACCAGCGCGGTGCGCCGGGCCCGCCCGCACACCGTGGTGCTCTGGGCGCAGACGCCGGTCACCGGCCGCGCGTACCGCCTGGTGCGCTTCGCCCGGGACTTCCCGGTGCTGCGGGTGTACGGCGCCGGGCCGGGCTGGATCGAGCCGCTCAGCGAGCCGGCGCTCCACCTGCGTACGCTGCCGGCCGCCGTGGACGCCTGCCTGGCCGCCAGCCGCTCCTCCGGGGGTGACGCCCACCACATTCGATACGGATCGGTGTCGTATCGTTAATGCCGGTCGTACGCTGTCCCGAGTTACGAGTCTGACCCGTATCGTATTGCGCGGCGGGTGAACCCGGGGGAGAACTGGGCATGGAACTGCACGAGAACACCGGACACCCGAGGAGGTGGGCGATCCTGGGGGTGCTGGTGATCAGCCTCCTGGTGGTCGTCCTCGACAACACGATCCTCAACGTCGCACTGCGGACCCTCGCCGACCCGGTGCACGGCCTCGGCGCCAGCCAGGGTCAGCTGGAGTGGGCGATCAACTCCTACACGCTGGTCTTCGCCGGGCTGCTGTTCACCTTCGGGGTGCTCGGCGACCGCCTCGGCCGCAAGCGCTTCCTGATGGTGGGGCTGGCGGTGTTCGGCCTGGCGTCGTTGCTCTCGGCGTACTCGCAAGGCCCCGGCCAGCTGATCGCGGCCCGCGCCCTGATGGGCGTCGGCGGCGCGGCGATCATGCCGGTGACCCTCTCGATCATCTCCAACGTCTTCGACCCGCGTGAGCGTGGTCGGGCGATCGGTGTCTGGGCCGGCGCGGTCGGCCTCGCGGTGGCGATCGGCCCGGTCCTCGGCGGCACGCTGCTGGAGCACTTCTGGTGGGGCTCGGTCTTCCTGATCAACGTGCCGGTGGTGGTCGCCGGCGTGGTCCTGGTCGCCCTGCTGGTCCCCGAGTCGCGCGATCCGCGTCCGGGCCGCGTCGACGTGCTCGGCGTCCTGCTCTCCGTGGTCGGCCTGGTCGCCCTCTCCTACGGCATCATCGACGGCGGCGAGCACGGCTTCGACCGGCCGCTGGCCTGGGGTTCGATCCTGGTCGGCCTGGCGGTGCTGGCCTGGTTCGTGCAGCACGAGCGGCGCAGCGACCACCCGTCGCTGGACGTCCGGCTGTTCCGCCTGCCGCGCTTCGCCGCGCCGGTCGCCATCGTGGGCCTGGTCTTCTTCGCCGCGATGGGTTCGATGTTCTTCGGATCGTTCTACCTGCAGCTGGTACGCGGCTACAGCCCGCTGCAGACCGGTCTGCTCTTCCTGCCCTTCGCCGGTGCTCAGCTGATCTTCGCACCGCGCAGCGCCGCGATGGTCCGCCGCTTCGGCGGTCGGGCGGTCGCCGCCACCGGGCTGGTGCTGACCGCGGCGGCACTCGCCGCGTTCATCTTCATCGGCGCGACCACCCCGATCTGGATCGTGCTGGTCGTCTTCTTCTTCCAGGGCGCCGGGATGGCCAACATCATGGCGCCGGCCACGGAGTCGATCATGTCGGCGCTGCCCCGGGAGAAGGCCGGCGTGGGCTCCGCCGTCAGCAACACCGTCCGCCAGGTGGCCGGCGCGCTCGGCGTGGCGGTCCTCGGCTCGGTGCTCTCCGCGGTCTACCGCAGCGACATCGGCGACGCGTTGACCGGCCTGCCCGCCCAGGCCCGCGACGCGGCCAACGAGTCGATCTCCGGGGCGTACGCGGCGGCCGGGCAGCTCGGCCCGGCGGCGCCGAAGCTGATCGCGGCGGCCAACGACGCGTTCGTCACCGCCATGCACTGGGCGGCCGGGCTCTCCGCGGTGGTCGCCGCGCTCGGGATCCTCGTGGTGCTGCGCTGGATGCCGGGCCGGGAGGCCCCGGCCGCCGCCTCGGCGATGCCGGCCGCCGAGCCCGAGTTGGCCGAGACGGCATAGGTTCGGGGACAATGTCCGACATGACGTCTACTGCTGATGCTCCGCGGTCGCCCGGGCGACCGCGGAGCATCCGCGCCGATGAGGCGATCATCGAGGGCACCCTCGATCTGCTCGCCGAAGGCACCACCACCGAGGCGCTCTCGATCGAGGCGATCGCCGCCCGCGCCGGGGTCGGCAAGGCCACCATCTACCGCCGCTGGGCCGGCAAGGACGCGCTCCTGCTGGACGCGCTGCGCCGGCTCAAGGGCATCATGCCGCAGCCGGCCGGCCACTCCGTCCGGGACGACCTGGTGCTGCTGGTCGGCGCGATCGGCAAGAACGCCGATCCGCGAGCGGCGAAAATCATGCCGTGCCTGGTGCCCGCGGTGAACCGCAGCAAGGACCAGTTCCAGCTCTACCAGAACATCATCGCCCCACGCCGGCAGCTGATGCGCGAGGTGCTGCGGCGCGGCATCAGCGAGGGATCCCTCCGGCCCGACACGGACCTCGAAGTGACCATGGCGCTGCTCACCGGGCCGATGCTGATCCAGCGGGTACTGCAATGGAACCCGGAACTCGACGAGCAAACCCTCCCCGGCCAGGTAGTCGACGCCGTACTAGAGGGCATCCGCGCCCGCTAACCCGCCCCGCCCGCGCCGCGCGCCGCGCCGCGCCCCGCCCCGCGCGCGCCCCGCCTGCCGCGTCGATCTAGGGCATATCGTTGCTGATGGAGATCGACAAGCAGCGATTTGCCCTAGATCGACGCGGGGGGTGGGGGTGGGGGTGGTCGTGGGGGCGTGGGCTCGACGCGCGGGGCGGGGGCGTGGGTGGGTGCGTGGGGGTGGTGGTTAGGTTGTGGCTGGGGCGCGTAGGCGGTGTAGGCGCAGCGCTAGCTGGACCTCCAGTGCCCGTTCGGGCTTCTGCCAGTCCGCGCCGAGTAGTTGACCGACCCGTTCCAGCCGCTGGGTCACCGTGTTGACGTGGACGTGCAGTTGCTCGGCGGCCCGGGCCAGGCTGCCACCCACTCCGAAGTACGCCTCCAGCGTCCGTACCAGCGCCGTGCCCCGCCGGGCGTCGTAGTCGACCACCGGACCGACGGTGGCGGTGAGGAACTGCGCCACGTCCCGGTCGCCCTGGTCGCCGACCGTGCCGAGCAGCAGCCCGACGAAGCCCAGCTCGGCCGTGCTCGCACCCTGACCGGAGCGGCCCAGCGCGCCGAGCGCGGTGAGGCAGCGGTCCGCCTCGTGAAACGTGCCGGCCAGTGACGCCGGCCCGTCCGCGGGGCCGCTCGCCCCGGCGGTCACCGGCCGGCCGGTCACCCGGGCCAGGTCCCGGGCCACCGCCCGGGCGCTGCCACCGGCGTCCTGCCCGGGCAGCATGAGCACCACCCGTCCGTCGCGCGCCGCGGCCAGCCCGCCGCGTGCCGAGGCGTACGTGGTGGCCCAGGAGAGCACCCGCTGCCGGGCCGAGCCGGTGGCGGCGATCGCGTCGTCGCCCACCGCCACCAGCACGTGCGGCGCGTCGAGATCCACCCCGAGCCGGCGGGCCCGGTTGCGCAGCGCGTCGGTGTCGCGCAGCGGCCGGGCGATGAGGTCGTCCAGCAGTTCGCCGCGCACCCGCCCCTCCGCCTCGGCGACCGTCCGCCGGAACAGCAGCAGCAGCGCGGTGACCAGCGCGGCCCGTTCCAGGATCCGCTGGTCGGCGTCGACCAGCTCGTCGTCGGGGCGCAGCACCAGGGCGCCCAGGTTCTCGGCGCCCGCCACCACGGCCGCGTACCAGAGAGGCCCCCGGCGTACGCTGCGCCCCTCGGTCCGGGACGCCGCAACCGCCTCGACGATGTCCGAACGGTCCGGCTCGTCGATCTCGCCGACCCGGGCCAGCAGACGTCCCTCGGAGTCCAGCGCCAGCAGCGCCCCGCCCAGCACCTCCGTCACCGCCGCCGCCACGTCCTCCACGCCGCCGCCGCGCAGCACCAGGGCGGTCATCCGGTCGTGCGCTGCCGCGGCCCGCTCCACCGAACTGCTGTGCGCCCGGATGGTGGTGTTCGCCGCGGACAACTCGGCCAGCGCCGAGCGGGTTTCGGCCAGCAGCCGGGCGGTGTCGATCGCCACCGCCGCGTGCGCGGCCAGCGAGACCAGCAGCGTCACCTCCTCCCGGGCGAACGGTCGGGCCGAGCGGTTGGCCGCGTAGAGCACCCCGATCGAGGTGGAGCCGAGCCGCAGCGGCACCCCGAGGATCGCCACCAGGCCCTCCTCGCCGACCCCGGCGTCGATCTCCCCGGTGTGGTGGAAGCGCGCGTCCTCGCCGTAGTTGGCGGTGACGTACGGGGCGCCGGACTGCGCCACCAGACCGCCGAGGCCGGCACCCATCGGCAGGCGCAGCCGTTGGAACCGCGCCGAGACCGACCCGTCGGTCACCCGCATGTAGGTGTCGCCGCGTTCGTCGTCGTTGAGCGTCATGTAGGCCACGTCGGCGCCGAGCAGGTTGCGGGCCCGGTGCACGATCGCCCGCAGCACGTCGTCCAGGTCGCGCAGCCCGGCCAGGTCGCTGACCGTGTCGTACAGGCCGGACAGCTCGGTCTCCCGGCGTCGCCGGCGCTCCAGTAGCGCGCGTACCCGCAGTGCCACCGTCTTGGCCTGCTCCAGCTCGGCCAGCCGGGCGGCGGGTACCCCGGCGGCCCGCGCGGCCACCAGCGGCCCCTCGAACTCCACCGCCGCGGCCTCGCGTGCGAGCAGCTCCAGGAACTCCACCGGCGACGACATGGTCGACATTGTGCGCAGCCCCACTAGTTGGCCGTCCAGCCCCCGTCGAGCGCGATGGACGCGCCGGTGATGAACGCCGCCGGCGGCGAGCAGAGGTACGCCAGCAGCTCGGCCACCTCCTCCGGCTCGATCAGTCGCTTGATCGCGGCCCGGGCCAGCATGATCTTCTCGACGACCTCGGTCTCGCCGATGCCGTGGCTGGCCGCCTGGTCGGCGATCTGGCTCTCCACCAGCGCGGTACGCACGTACGCCGGATTGATGCAGTTGGCGGTCACACCGTGCGCGGCGCCCTCCAGCGCCACCACCTTCGACAGGCCCTCGAGGGCGTGCTTGGCCGAGACGTAGGCCGCCTTGTACGGCGAGGCGCGCAGCCCGTGCACCGAGGAGATGTTGATGATCCGACCCCAGCCCCGGGCGTACATGTGTGGCAGCGCGCGGCGAATGATCAGGAACGGCGCCTCGACCATCACCCGCTGGATGTACTCGAAGCGCTCGACGGGGAAGTCCTGCAGCGGCGCCACGTGCTGGAGCCCGGCGTTGTTCACCACGATGTCCACGTCCACGTCGAGCTGGTCCACCGCCGCCGCGTCGGCCAGGTCCACCCCCTCGGCCCGGCCACCGGCCTCGGCGGCCACCGCCTTCGCCGCCTCCAGGTTGCGGTCCACCACGAGCACCTTGGCGCCGGCCGCGCCCAGCCGTAGGGCACACGCCCGCCCGATGCCGCTGCCGCCCCCGGTGACCAGGGCGGTCCGACCGGCGAGGTCGACCTGTACGACGTGGGGGACCGCCACGGGTTCTGCCGTCATGGCGCAAGAAGTTACGAGCTGTGTGGCCCCCGGCACATGGGCCAGCAACACATACTCCAACCCAAACCTGTGTGCCCGCCCCGCCCCCACCCCGCCCCGCCCCCGACCTCCACCGTGGTCGATCATGGAGTCGTGGTGCCCGGTCGCTGGGCGTTCGGGCCCTCTGTCACCCACGGCAACTTCATGATCCACAGGGGCGGGCGTGTCTGTTGGGGCTCGTGGGGGAGCGGGCAGTAGGGTGTCGAACACACGTACTGCTGACGGGTGGGGAAGGGGCGGCGTGCGGGTGCTTGGAGTGGACCCCGGGTTGACCCGGTGCGGGGTGGGCGTGGTCGAGGGCGTGCCCGGCCGGCCCTGCACCCTGGTCGCCTACCACGTGGTCTACACCGATCCCGCCGACGAGCTGCCGACGAGGCTGTTGCACCTGGACCGGGCGCTGACGCAGTTGGTCGCCGAGCACCGTCCGGACAGCGTCGCCGTCGAGCGGGTGTTCAGCCAGCACAACGTCCGTACGGTGATGGGCACCGCGCAGGCCAGCGGCATCGCGGTGCTCGCCGGGGCGCGCGCCGGGCTGCCGGTGCAGACGTACACCCCGAGCGAGGTGAAGGCGGCCGTGACCGGTTCCGGTCAGGCCGACAAGGCGCAGATGACCGCCATGGTGACCCGGCTGCTGCGGCTGGCCGAGCCGCCGAAGCCGGCCGACGCCGCCGACGCTCTCGCCCTGGCCATCTGCCACGTGTGGCGCGGCGGGACCCGCTCCAAGCTGGCCGCGGCGGCCGACCGGGTACGACGAGGAGGAGCACGATGATCGCCAGCGTGCGCGGCACGGTGACCGCGACGGGTCCGGACCAGGCTGTGATCGAGGTCGGCGGGGTCGGCCTGGCCGTGCACTGTGCCCCCGGGACGCTGGCCGACCTGCGGGTCGGTCAGACCGCCCGGCTGGCCACCAGTCTGGTGGTCCGGGAGGATTCGCTGACCCTCTACGGCTTCGCCGACGACGACGCCAAGGCGCTGTTCGAGCTGCTGCAGACCGCCAGTGGGGTTGGCCCGCGGCTGGCCCAGGCCGTGCTGGCCGTGCACACGCCGGACGCGGTGCGCAAGGCGATCGCCAACGCCGACACCGCCGCGCTCACCCGGGTGCCGGGGATCGGTAAGAAGGGCGCCGAGCGCCTGGTACTGGAACTCCGGGACCGGATCGGCCCGGTGTCGATCGGCGCCGACGGCGTCGGCGGGGTGACCGGTGGCGCCTGGCCCGAACAGGTCCGCCAGGCGCTGGTCGGGCTGGGCTGGACGGCCGGTCAGGCGGACCAGGCGGTGGCCGCGGTGGCGGAGACCGTGGACGGCGAGACCCCGCAGGTGCCGGTACTGCTCCGGCAGGCCATCCGCCTGCTCGGGCGTACCCGATGAGCGAGACCGACGGTCTCATCTCGGCGTACGTCAGTGACGCCGAGCGGGACGCGGAGGCCACCGTACGGCCACGACGGCTGGCCGAGTTCATCGCCCAGGACCGGGTCCGCGACCAGCTCGACCTGTTGTTGCAGGGCGCGATGCGCCGGGGGTCACCGCCGGATCACATCCTGCTCTCCGGCCCGCCCGGTCTGGGTAAGACCAGCCTCGCCAACATCGTCGCCGCCGAGCTCGGCGCGGGCATCCGGGTGACCAGCGGCCCGGCGATCGAGCGCTCCGGCGACCTGGCGGCCATCCTGACCAGCCTCGCCGAGGGCGACGTGCTGTTCATCGACGAGATCCACCGGATCGCCCGGCCGGCCGAGGAACTGCTCTACAGCGCGATGGAGGACTTCCGGGTCGACGTGGTGGTCGGCAAGGGGCCGGGGGCCACCGCCATCCCGCTGGACGTCGAGCCGTTCACCCTGGTCGGCGCCACGACACGGTCAGGTCTGCTGACCGGGCCGATGCGGGACCGCTTCGGCTTCGTCGCGCACCTGGACTTCTACGCTCCGGCGGACCTGGAGACGCTGCTGCACCGTTCGGCACGGATCCTCGGCGTGCCGATCACCGGCGAGGGCGCGGCGGAGATCGCCGGCCGCTCGCGGGGCACCCCCCGGATCGCCAACCGGCTGCTGCGCCGGGTCCGCGACTACGCCGAGGTCCGGGCCGACGGGGTGGTCACCCTGGAGACCGCCCGTGCCGCTCTGACGGTGTACGACGTGGACGGGCTCGGCCTGGACCGGCTGGACAAGGCGGTGCTGACCGCGCTGGTCGACTCGTTCCGGGGCGGCCCGGTCGGCCTGTCCACCCTGGCCGTGGCGGTAGGGGAGCAGCCGGACACGGTCGAGGAGGTCTGTGAGCCGTTCCTGGTCCGTGCCGGTCTGCTGGCCCGCACCCCGCGTGGGCGGGTGGCGACCGAGGCAGCCTGGCGGCACCTGGGGCGTACCCCACCGAATGGTACATTTGGGATTGATGTCCCACCGGCGCCCGATCTGTTCTCGTTGGACGCCGATCGGCCGTGACGTGAACGTGATCTGTGCCGCATTCGGTGTTCTCAGGTGCAGGGATTAGACTTCGCCGCGGTCTGTACAGGATGTGAGAATCCGCCTCCGCTCCGGCACCCCCCGTGCCGGACAGGTGGTCAATGGGAAGGTCAGTAACCGTGCATTACGCAGCAGCGGGTGGGGGAGCCGGCGGTTTCACGCCGATCCTCATGATCGCCCTGCTCTTCGGTGTCATGTACTTCATGATGATCCGCCCCCAGCAGAAGCGTCGCCGCGAGGCGGAGTCGATGCAGTCCGCGCTCGGTCCGGGCGACGAGGTGGTCACCATCGGCGGGCTCTACGGCACCGTCACCGGCGTCGAGGACGACACCGTCCTGCTCGAGGTCGCCCCGGGCGTGCAGGAGCGCTACGCCCGTCCGGCCATCGCCCGGGTCGTCACCCGCGCCGAGCTGCCGAGCGAGCCGGTCACCGAGGACGCGGACACCGTCAAGGAGTGACCCCTTCCTCCCGGGGGTGGCGGGTCCGGCGTACGGCCGGTCGACCGGCCTTCGGGGCCACCGCGCCCGACGGGGCAGCGGATTCGACGTGAAAACTGGATAGTTGGGCCGACGCCGGGCGTCGGCACGTCCCCGTGACCGTCGGCGTTTCGCGCCGGCGTGTCCGGCCATCGTGTCGGCACCTCGTCGGCCCAGGTCAGACCCGTCGGCCGGGACCCCCGGCCCGACCCCCGTCGCCGCTGCACCCAGCGGCGCGACCGTACAGGGAGACAGGACAGCCGTGGCACCACCTCAGGGACAGATGCGCCCCGGGCGGCAGCTCGCCGTGCTCGGGTTCATCTTCGTCGTCCTCTATCTTTTGGTGTTCTTCTCGGGCGGCGCCAGCGGCGGCTTGAAGGACCGGCTCGAGCCCAAGCTCGGCCTGGACCTCATCGGCGGCACCCGAATGACGCTGGAGGCGACCAACAGCGTCGACGGCAAGCCCCCGACGGCCGAGAACCTTGAGGAGGCCCGGCAGATCATCGAGAACCGGGTCAACGGGCTCGGCGTGGCCGAGGCCGAGGTGGTCACCGAGGGCAACCGGAACATCGTCATCTCCCTGCCCGGTGAGAACCGGAACCTCGACGAGGTGGGCAGCGCAGCCGAGCTGCGCTTCCGCAAGGTACTCAAGGCCGCCGACGGCAGCGGTGCGGTCGCCGCGCCGCCGGCCGCCACGCCGACCCCGTCCGGCAGCGCGTCGCCGACCCCGTCGGGCAGCGCCTCGCCGAAGGCGACCCCGTCCGGCAGCCCCGCGGCGAAGGTGACCTCGTCGCCCAGCGGCGGCCAGGGTGGGATGGCCCCGGCGTCGCCCAGCGCCACGCCGACCCCGTCGGCCTCGGCCTCGCCGAGCGCGGCCGCACCGTCGCCCAGCGCCAGCTCCGAGCCGGTGCCGGCCAGCATCGAGCAGCAGCGCAAGGCCGTCGAGCAGAAGGTCGGCGCTCCCGCCTGGCAGGCCGCCAGCGCGCTGCAGGCGCCGGCCGACCTGACCGCCGACCCGTCGCTCGGCGACAAGCTCAAGCCCTTCGGCGCGTTGTCGCCGCAGGAGGTCGCGGTCCTTCCGGCGCAGATGCAGTTCAACGTCCCCGCGATCAGCTGTGCGCAGCTCGACAAGCGCCCGCCGGCGTCGATCTCGGACCCGAAGCAGCAGGTGGTGTCCTGCGAGGACGGCGCGGCCAAATACCTGCTCGACCAGGCCAAGGTGCTGGGCACCGACGTGGACGACGCCGACGCGGTGCTGGACCAGACCAACTCCTGGGTGGTCAGCCTGGACTTCACCGGCTCCGGCCAGGACAAGTGGACCGCGCTCACCGGTGAGGCGTTCCGGAACGAGGGCGGGGGCTGCGACGCGACCGCGCTGGGCCAGGACGGCAAGTGCCGGGTGGCCGTCGTGCTGGACAACACCATCGTCTCGTCTCCGGAGATCCAGGGTGTGCTGACCGGCAACTCGCAGATCACCGGCAACTTCACCCAGAAGGACGCCAGCGCGCTGGCCGGCCAGCTGCGCTACGGCGCGCTGCCGATCACCTTCGAGCCGCAGGAGTCGCAGAACGTCACCGCGACCCTGGGTGCCAGCCACCTGCGGGCCGGTCTGCTCGCCGCCGGTATCGGCATGCTGCTGGTCATCATCTACGCGTTCTTCTACTACCGGCTGCTCGGCTCGGTGATCTTCCTGAGCCTGATCCTCTCCGCGCTGCTGGTCTTCGGCGCGCTGGTGGTGCTCGGCCGGTCGATCGGCTTCACGCTCACCCTCGCCGGCATCGCCGGCATGATCGTCTCGCTCGGTGTGGCGGCGGACTCGTTCGTCATCTACTTCGAACGGTTGAAGGACGAGATCCGGGAAGGTCGTAGCCCGCGCAGCGCGGTGCCGCGGGCCTGGATCCGGGCTCGTCGGACGATCATTTCGGCCAACGCGATCACCCTGCTCTCGGCGGTGGTGCTCTACGTGGTCTCGGTCGGCACGGTCAAGGGCTTCGCGTTCGCCCTCGGTCTGGCCACCGTGCTGGACCTGGTCGTGGTCTTCCTCTTCCGGCACCCGATCATGACGATGTTCGCCCGCACCCGGGCGTTCCTGTCCCCGCGGGTCAGCGGTCTGGGTCGGGCGCTTCCGGCCCGCACCCAGCAGACCCAGCCCCGCAACCCGCGCGCCAAGGAGGCCTGAGATGGCTGCAAACGGTTTGGCGAGCCGTCTCTACAACGGTGAGGCCGGCCTCAACATCGTCGGCCGGCGCAAGCTCTGGTTCGGCGTCGCCGGGGTCCTGGTCCTGATCGCGATCCTCAGCTTCTCGGTTCGTGGCTTCAGCCTCGGCATCGAGTTCGCCGGCGGCAACTCGTTCCAGGTGCCGGCCAGCGTCGGCACCCTTGAGGATGCCGAGCGGGAGGTCGACTCGGCCCTCGCCGCCGAGAACACCGGCGTCACGGTGGCCACCGCCCAGAAGGTCGGCGGCCCCGGCGGCGACACCTACGAGCTGCGCACGCCGCAGCTCACCCCCGAGCAGGCCACCGCCGTGAAGGCCCAGATCGCCGATGACCTCGGCATCAATGCGGACCAGATCAGCGGCAACCAGGTCAGCGAGGCGTGGGGCAGCCAGGTCACCGAGCGGGCCATCCTCGGCCTGATCATCTTCATCGCGCTGGTGATGGTCTACCTGATCCTGCGCTTCGAGTGGCGGATGGCCGTCGCCGCGGTCTCCTCGCTGTTCATGAACCTGATCCTCACCGCCGGCATCTACTCGCTGGTCGGGTTCGAGGTCACCCCGTCGACGATCATCGGCTTCCTCACCATCCTGGGCTTCGCGCTCTACGACGTGGTGGTGGTCTTCGACAAGGTGCAGGAGAACACCCGGGGCATCACGGCCAACAACAACCAGACCTACGGCGAGGCGGCCAACCTGGCCGTCAACCAGAGCCTGATGCGGTCGCTGAACACCTCGGTGGTCGCCCTGCTGCCGGTCGGCGGTCTGCTCTTCATCGGTGCCGGCCTGCTCGGTGCGGGCACCCTGAAGGACCTCGGCCTGGTGCTGTTCGTCGGTATGGCGGTGGCGTTCCTGACCTCCATCCTGGTGGCGTCGCCGCTGCTGGTGCTGCTGAAGAACTACGACCCGCGGATCCAGGCGCACAACAAGCGGGTGCTGACCCGCCGGGGTGCGCTGGCCCGTGGCGAGGTCACCTCGAAGGGTGCGCCGAGCCCGGCCCAGGCCGACGCGGGCGACGCCCCGCTCGACCCGGAGTCCGCCGCGCTGGCCGGTGCCGCCCCCAAGGTGGGCGCTCGGCCGGCGGGCAAGCGGCCGACCGGCACCCGGGGCGGTCGCCCGGCTGGCGGCGGCAACCGGCCGGGTGGCGCCAAGCGGCGCTGATCGGCCCCGGGGCTGACCCGGGAGGAAACGCCCGGACGGCGTCCGGCATGCTGTGCGAGCAGCATCGCCGGACGCCGTCGTCGTGTGAAGGGAAAGCGAGACAGTCGTGACGGAGACCCACAGCACCGCGGCACGCGGGGACAGCGGCCCGGAGGCCGCCCGGCTGGTCGCCAGCCGGGTGCTGGACGTGCCCGACTTCCCCAAGCCCGGTGTCCTGTTCAAGGACCTGATGCCGCTGTTCGCCGACGGTGTCGCGTTCCGCGAGGTCATCGACGGGATCGTCGCGTACCACGGGCGGGACGGCTTCGACGTGGTGGTCGGCATCGAGGCGCGCGGGTTCGTCGTCGCGGCGGCCGTCGCGTACGCGGCCGGGGTGGGCGTGGTGCCGGTACGCAAGGCCGGCAAGCTGCCCCGCCCGGCGCACTCGGTCTCGTACGCCCTCGAGTACGGCGAGGCCACCCTCGAGGTGCACGAGGACGCCTTCACGGCCGGGCACCGGGTGCTGGTGGTCGACGACGTGCTGGCCACCGGTGGCACCGCCGAGGCGACGCTGGACCTGGTCGAGCGGGCCGGGGGGACCGTCACCGGCTTCACCGTGCTGCTGGAACTCGGCTTCCTGGGGGCGCGTCAGCGGCTGGCCCCGCGTCCGGTCCATGCCCTGCTGACCGTTTGACCCCGAAGCCGTCGGGCGGACCGGGCGCCGACCGTCCGGCGGAGCGGCAGGGGACCGTGCGTGCGGGTAGCATTGCCCATTGCTGACGCCGGCGGTACGCCGTCCGGCGGCGCGAGACCAGGCCGGCCGAGGTTCGGCCGGTGTGTTTCCGGCGAGCGGTGAGGAGGCCGGTGTCCCACGATGTCGTCCCTCCGGTGGAGGGCACGGTGCACCCGACAGGCGACGCTGACGGCTCGGTGACCGACCGGAACGAGGACGCGCCGGCCCGGGTGACGGGCTCCGGCAAGGCCCCGGTCGAGGGCGCGGTGCTGTCCAGCGGTGGCACACCGACCGCCGAGGCGTCCCCGGACGCCGACGGGGTCGTCGTCCCGTTCCCGACCGACGCCGGCATCGACCCGTCGCCGAGCGGTGGCTTCGGGCTGTCCAACGCGCCCACCGGCCGCCGGGTGCGGGCCCGCCTGGCCCGGTTCAACGCTCCGTGGCAGACCTCGCAGGTCAGCGAGGTGCTGGAGCCGCTCATCTCGAGCCACCGGGAACACCACCCGAAGGCCGACGCCCGGCTGCTCCAGCGCGCCTTCGACACGGCCGCGCGGTGGCACTCGGGGCAATATCGCAAGTCCGGTGACCCGTACATCACCCACCCGCTGGCGGTGGCCACCATCCTGGGCAACCTGGGGATGGACACCACCACGCTGGTCGCCGCGCTGCTGCACGACACCATCGAGGACACCGAATACACGCTCGACCAGATGCGCGCCGACTTCGGTGGCGAGGTCGCCCTGCTGGTCGACGGCGTCACCAAGCTGGACAAGGTCAAGCTGGGCGACGCGGCCAAGGCCGAGACGATCCGCAAGATGGTCGTGGCGATGGCCAAGGATCCGCGGGTGCTGGTGATCAAGCTGGCCGACCGGATGCACAACATGCGCACGCTGACCTTCCTGCCCCGCCCCAAGCAGGAGCAGAAGGCCAAGGAGACGCTGGAGATCCTTGCCCCGCTGGCCCACCGGCTGGGTATGAACACGATCAAGTGGGAGCTGGAGGATCTGGCCTTCGGCACGCTGTTCCCGAAGCGTTTCGAGGAGATCAACCGACTGATCGGGGAGCACCAGCCGCAGCGTGAGGCACTGCTGCGCCAGGTGACCCAGAAGGTGCAGACCGACCTCAAGGCCGCCAAGATCAAGGCGGAGACCACCGGCCGGCCGAAGCACCTCTACTCGATCTACCAGAAGATGATCGTGCGAGGTCGCGACTTCAACGACATCTACGACCTGGTCGGGGTGCGGATCCTGGTCGACACGGTGCGGGACTGCTACGCGGCGCTGGGCGTGATCCACGCCAACTGGCAGCCGGTGCCCGGCCGGTTCAAGGACTACATCGCGATGCCCAAGTTCAACATGTACCAGTCGTTGCACACGACGGTCATCGGGCCCACCGGCAAGCCGGTGGAGATGCAGATTCGCACCTACGCGATGCACCGCACCGCGGAGTTCGGCATCGCCGCGCACTGGAAGTACAAGGAGCACAAGGGCACCCAGATCGTCGGCCCGCCGGCGCACATCGACGAGATGACCTGGCTGCGGCAGCTGCTGGACTGGCAGCGCGAGGCCGCCGACCCCAGCGAGTTCCTGGACGCGCTGCGCTTCGACCTGTCCAGCCAGGAGGTGTACGTCTTCACCCCCAAGGGTGACGTCATCCCGCTGCCGACCGGGTCGACGCCGGTGGACTTCGCGTACGCGGTGCACACCGAGGTGGGGCACAAGTGCATCGGCGCGCGGGTCAACGGCAAGCTGGTGCCGCTGGAGTCGACGCTCTCCAACGGCGACGTGATCGAGATCTTCACGTCGAAGTCCGAGACGGCCGGCCCGACGCAGGACTGGCTGGGCTTCGTCAAGAGCCCGCGGGCGCGTACGAAGATCCGCCAGTACTTCAACAAGGAGCGGCGCGAGGAGGCGATCGAGGCCGGCAAGGACTCGATCGTCAAGGCGATGCGCAAGCAGGGCATGCCGTTGCAGCGGATGCTCACCTCCGACGCGCTGATGTCGATCGCTCGGGACCTGCACCTGGCCGACGTGGCGTCGCTCTACGCGGCGGTCGGCGACAGCCAGGTCTCCGCGCAGTCGGTGGTGCAGAAGCTGATGGCCGCGTACGGCGGCGAGGAGGGCGCGGCGGAGGACATCGCCGAGACCGCCGTCGCCACCCGGCCGCCCCGCAGCCGGCAGAGCAGCAGCGACCCCGGCGTGGTGGTCCGCGGCGTCAGCGACGTCTGGATCAAGCTGGCCCGCTGCTGCACGCCGGTCCCACCGGACTCGGTCTTCGGCTTCGTCACCCGCTCCGGCGGGGTGAGCGTGCACCGCGACGACTGCGCCAACGCCGAGGATCTGCGGGCGCAGAGCGAGCGGGTGGTCGAGGTGAGTTGGAAGCTCACCTCCGCCTCGACGTTCCTGGTGGCCATCCAGGTGGAGGCACTGGACCGGCACAAGCTGCTGGCCGACGTCACCCGGGTGCTCTCCGACGAGCGGGTCAACATCCTCTCCGCCACCGTCACCACCACCCGGGACCGGGTGGCGGTGAGCCGGTTCAGCTTCGAGATGGCCGACCCGAAGCACCTGGGCCACCTGCTGGCCACGGTCCGCAAGGTCGACGGCGTCTTCGACGCCTACCGGGTCACCTCCGGCGCCTGACCGCACCCGCCCCGTACCCCGGACACACGACAGCGCCCGCCGGCTCAGCCGGCGGGCGCTGTGTGGTCTGCTCGGGCGTCAGCTCTGCGGCGGGCCCATCGTGAGGTCGGTGATGACGACCTCCTTCTTGGGGTGGCCGCCACCGGCCTGCTGGGCGAACGCCCCGTCGTCACCGGCCTTCGCCACGTCCTTGACGATGTCCAGGCCACCGGTGACGGTGCCCAGCACGGTGTACGCGGCGTCCAGCGGCGAGTCGCCGTAGACGATGAAGAACTGGCTGCCCGTGCTGCCCGGCTGGCCGGAGTTGGCCATCGCGATGACGCCCTCCGGGTACGGGGGCCGCTTGTCGGTGGGCAGGTTCTCCTCGGGCAGCCGGTAGCTCGGGCCGCCCGTGCCGTCGGTGTCCCGCCAGCCCTTGCCGGTCGCGCTCGGGTCACCGCACTGCAGCACCTTGATGCCCTCGGTCACCAGGCGGTGGCACTTGCTGTTGTCGAAGAAGTCCTTGCCGGCGAGGTAGGAGAAGCTGCCCGCCGTGCACGGCACCAGCGACCGGTCGACCTTGGCGGTGATCGGGCCCAGGTTGGTGGTGATCGTCATGGTCTGCACACCGGTGCCGGACTGCTCGTTGCTCGGTACCCCGACGTCCTTGATCTGCTTGGTCCGCTGCTCCGCGGGCAGTTGGTTGTAGACGCACTCGGACGCGCCGGGCGCCGAGGCGGCGTTGTCGGTCTTGTCGTCGTCGCCGCCGAGGGTCACCGCAAGCCAGACGGTGCCGGCGACCACGAGCAACAGCACGGCGGCCGCGGCGACGACGGCCTGCGTCTGCCGGCGCTTGCGGGCCTTGGCCGCGCGCTCGGCCATATCCTTCTCGAGCCGGGCGCGTGCCGCCGCGCGCTGCCGCTCTCTGGTGGACGTCACGCCTGGATCCTCCTGGCTGTCTGTTTCTGGGTGCCGCTGGGTGGGTTGGGCGACCGTCAGCCGGCACTCGGGCTGCTGGCCGGGGTGCCGGAGGCCGACGGCGCCGGTGCCGCGGCGGTGACCGGCTCACCGACGGTGAGGCTCTGGATCACCACGTCGGTCTTGGGCTTGACCTTGGCCCCGGTCCCATTGTCCACGGTCGGCAGGGCGCCGATCTTCTCGACCACGTCCAGCCCGCCGGTGACCCGACCGATGACCGGGAACTTCGGGTCGGTGGTGGTGAAGTCCTTGAAGAAGATCAGGAACTGGCTGCCGTTGGCGCCGGGCGGGTTCGCGATCATCGCCACGGTCCCCTTCGGGTACGTCGGCGGCTGGTCGGGTGCCGGGCTGGCCGACGGCGAGGGCGACGGCACGGTCGGCACGTTCTCGTCGTAGAACGAGTAGGTCGGGCCGCCCAGGCCGGTGCCGCTGGGGTCGCCACAGCGCAGCGCGCCGTCGGCGGTGATCTCGTGGCAGTTGGTCTTGTCGTAGAACGACCGGCTCGCCAGGTGCGCGATGCTCGCCGCGGCACACGGGGAGCTGGTCAGGTCCAGCTCGGCGGTGATCGGCGAACCCTGGTTGGTGCTCACGGTCATGGCCCGGGTGCCGTCGGTGGGCAGACCCTTGGTCTCCGGGGTGCCGACGTCCTTGAGGTTGGTGTTGGCCGTGGCATCCTGCGGCGTCCAGAGGCAGATGTCCTCGGCGGCCGCGTTCTGCTTCGGTTCGGAGTCGAACGCGCCCAACGCCCAGGCCGAGCCGGCCACGATCAGCACGAGGACCAGGACGGCGCCCGCGCCGGCCTGGATCCGCCGACGGCGCCGCACGGTGGCGGCCCTGCGGGCCATCTGCCGGTCGAGCTTGGCCCGCGCCAGTTTGCGCTGCCGGTCCCTGCTGGAAGCCACCCGTGCTCCCCTTTCGTCTACCTGGTCGTCGCCGGCGGCCGGGCGTCCCGGCCCGTCAGGCGTCACGTGTGCCGCGCCACACGCCCGCCAGAGTGTACGGCTAGCGACTGGGAATGTGGTGTACGAGGTCCACCCCGCCACGAGCAGCCCTTATCGGAAGATGTCACTGTGCCCGGCGGGGCGCGAGGGACGGACGGGCCAAACCGGTTCGCCGGGCCGGTTAGGCTGCTGGGCAGGACGACAAGCTCGACGGAAGGACAGCGCCCGTGCTCGTGGCCGGCTTTCCCGCGGACGCCTTCGGCACCAACTGCTACGTGGTGGCCACCGCGCCGGGGGAGCAGTGCGTGGTGGTCGACCCCGGTATCGGGGTGCTCGACCAGCTCGACGCGCTGCTCGCCGAGCACCGCCTGCACCCGGCCGCCGTGCTGCTCACCCACGGCCACATCGACCACACCTTCTCGGTCGCGCCGGTCTGCGGCGCCCGCGGCATCACGGCGTACGTCCACCCCGGCGACCGGGAGATGCTGGCCGACCCGGTCAGGGGCCTCTCAGCCGACCTGACCGCGCTCTTCGGTGGCCGGCTGACCTACACCGAGCCGGAGGACGTGGCCGAGCTGACCGACGGCGCCAGCCTCGCGCTCGCCGGCCTGGAGATCACCGTCGACCATGCCCCGGGCCATACCGGCGGGTCGGTGCTGTTCCGGCTGCCCGGTGCGGGGTCGAGCTGGGAGGCGGACGAGATCTGCCTCTCCGGTGACGTGCTCTTCGCCGGCTCGATCGGCCGCACCGACCTGCCCGGGGGCAGCATGCCGGCGATGCTCACCAGCCTGCGCGACAAGATCCTTCCGCTGGCCGACGACACCGTCGTACTGCCGGGCCACGGCCCCACCACCACCATCGGCCGCGAGCGCGCCAGCAACCCGTACCTCATCGAGGTGGCGGAGGTCGGCGGCGGCCTGCCCTCGGCGCCCACCCGGGGCCTCTAGATCCGTCCGCGCCGCGCGCGGACCCACGACCGCACCGCGTCGCGACGCGGGACCGCAAGGAGTACGTGATGAGTAAGCCCACGCCCATCTCCGGCTTCCCGGAGTGGACGCCCGGCCAGCGGATGATCGAGCAGTACGTGCTCGACCGCATTCGGGCCACCTTCGAGCTGTACGGCTTCGCCCCGCTGGAGACCCGCGCGGTGGAGCCCCTGGACCAGTTGCTGCGCAAGGGCGAGACCTCGAAGGAGGTCTACGTGATCCGGCGGCTGCACGCCGACGCCGAGGGTGCGACCGGCGACGACCAGCTCGGCCTGCACTTCGACCTCACCGTGCCGTTCGCCCGGTACGTGCTGGAGAACGCCGGCAAGCTGCAGTTCCCGTTCCGCCGCTACCAGATCCAGAAGGTGTGGCGGGGTGAGCGGCCGCAGGAGGGGCGCTACCGGGAGTTCGTCCAGGCCGACATCGACATCGTCGACCGGGACACCCTGGCCCCGCACCACGAGGCGGAGATGCCGTTGGTGATCGGGGACGCGCTGCGTTCGCTGCCGATCCCGCCGGTCGTGATCCAGGTGAACAATCGCAAGGTGAACGAGGGCTTCTACCGGGGCATCGGGCTGACCGACCCCGAGGCGGCGCTCCGCGCGGTGGACAAGCTCGACAAGATCGGCCCGGACCGGGTCGCCGAGTTGCTGGTCGAGACCGCGGGTGCCACCGACACACAGGCCAAGGCATGCCTGGCCCTGTCGACGCTCCGCGGGTCGGACGGCTCGATCGCCGACGCGGTCCGCGCCATCGGGGTGGAGCACCCGCTGCTCGACGAGGGGCTCGCCGAACTCGTCGCCGTGGTGGAGACCGCCGCCGAGCACTCGCCCGGCCTCTGCGTGGCGGACCTGCGCATCGCCCGCGGTCTGGACTACTACACCGGCACGGTCTACGAGACCCAGCTGCGCGGGTACGAGCGGTTCGGCTCGATCTGCTCCGGCGGTCGGTACGACAGCCTGGCCACCGCCGGCAACGTCTCGTACCCCGGAGTGGGCATCTCGATCGGCGTGACCCGGCTGCTCGGGCTGCTCTTCGGCGCGGGGGCGCTGTCGGTCTCCCGCGAGGTGCCGACCGCCGTGCTGGTCGCGGTGACCAGCGAGGAGTGGCGTGCGGCCAGCAACCGGGTGGCCGAGGCGCTGCGCCGGCGCGGGATAGCGACCGAGGTGTCGCCCAGCGCGGCGAAGTTCGGCAAGCAGATCCGCTACGCCGAGCGACGTGGCATCCCGTACGTCTGGTTCCCGGGAGCCGACGGCGGGCCCGACGAGGTGAAGGACATCCGCTCGGGCGAGCAGGTCACGGCCACTGCGGGGGACTGGACGCCAGCCGCGGAGGACCTCAAACCGCAGGTTCGCTGAGCGTCACTACTGGCGCGTACGGCCGAAGCGACCTACGGTGGCGTAAGTTACGCCACCGTAGGGAGTTTCTCGTGACCGTGAGCACCACACTGAGTCAGACCGCACTGCTCCTCGAACTGGAGCCCGTGGTCGCGCGCAACCTCGATCGCCACCTCGCGATCGCCAAGGAGTGGTTCCCACACGAGTACGTGCCGTGGAGCGAGGGGCGCACCTTCGACGGGCCGCTCGATGGTGAGGCGTGGTCGCCGACCGACTCGACCATCCCGGACGTGGCGCGTACCGCGCTGATCGTCAACCTGCTGACCGAGGACAACCTGCCCTCGTACCACCACGAGATCGCCACCCTGTTCGGCCGGGACGGCGCGTGGGGCACCTGGGTGCACCGGTGGACCGCGGAGGAGGGCCGGCACGGCACGGCGATCCGCGACTACCTGACCGTCACCCGGGCGGTCGACCCGGTGGCGCTGGAGCGGGCCCGGATGACGCACATGTCCGCCGGCTACGTCAACGTGCACGACGACGAGGTGCTGCACTCGCTGGCGTACGTTTCGTTCCAGGAGCTGGCGACCCGGATCTCGCACCGCAACACCGGCAAGGCCACCGGCGACCCCGCCTGCGAGGCGCTGCTCGCCCGGGTTGCCGCCGACGAGAACCTGCACATGGTCTTCTACCGCAACCTGCTCGCCGCCGCGTTCGAGCTGGCGCCGAGTCAGGCCATGCGGGCGGTCGCGGACGTGGTGGCCGACTTCCAGATGCCGGGCAACGGCATCGACGGTTTCGCCCGCAAGTCGGTGGCGATCGCCCTGGCCGGCATCTACGACCTGCGCCAGCACCGCGACGAGGTGCTGCTGCCGGTGCTGCGCCAGTGGGACGTCTTCAACGTGACCGGCCTGGACGCCGACGGCGAAGCCGCCCGCGAGCAGCTCGCCGCCCAGCTCGACACCCTGCAGACCGCCGCCACCCGCTTCGAAGAAAAGCGCGCAGCCCGAGCCGCCCGCCTAGCCCCCCGCTAACCCCCGCCCCCGCCCCCGCCCGCCCCCTTTCCCCGCCCGCCCCGCGCCCCCTTTCCCCGCCCCGCGCCCCCCTTTCCCCGCCCGCCCCTCCGCGCACCCCTCTCCCCGTCGATCTAGGGCAAATCGTTGCTAGTGGATCTCAATCCACGATGATTTGCCCTA
>NZ_JBHSQS010000035.1:0-42079 GCF_042658605.1 Micromonospora vulcania
AACCAACTACCGGAGACCTCTTCAATTAGCGACCACCGCCACGCCCCAACATCAACGCCCTACGAAACACGGCCTAGTGCCGCCCGGCGGGAGAGCCCGCGTACGCCGCCCTTGGCGACCTGCTTGGCCGCCCGCTCGCCGGCCTCCTTGAGCCCACGCCGCAGGGACTTGCTGGCCAGCTGACCCATCAGCCGCTTGAAGATCTGCTGGATCACCATCCGGGTGGCGGTGATCGCCGCGCCGGCGGCCGGGGAGGCGGCACCCGCGGTGAGCACCGCGACCACCGCCAGCGTGAGCAGCTCGATGACCAGGATGCCCAGCTCGAGCCAGACCTCGATCTTGGCGCCCTCGATGTCACAGCCGCACTCCTCGACGAGCCGGCCCAGGTCGGCGGTGACCGCGAGCAGCACCGGCAGCGGCGCGTCCTCGGCCTCGGCGATGGCCCGCCAGGCGGCTTCGAACGCTTCGCCGACCGCCCCCACGCCGCCGTATCCGCTGCGTACCTCGGCGGCGGCCGTGGCGGCGTCGGTGTGTGGGCCGGCGAGCACGGCGGCGACCGCGTACCACTGGTCGGCGAGGTCCCAGACGGCCCGCTCGTTGCCCTCCGGCCACTGCACGCCGACCACCCAGTCGAGGGCGTCGTAGATCCAGCCGGGCACGTCCCAGGGCGCGTAGTCGAGCGGGTGGGGAATCGGGCTGGGCAGCAGGCTCATCCGGATCGCCCCACCGTCAGCGCTGGTCGGCGGCCCGGTCGAGCCGGGCGGCGCTGACCCCGTCGGTCTGTACGCTCGCGTCGACCGCACGGGTCACGTCAGCGCCCAACTCGGTGAGCCGGTGACCGACACCCGCCCAGGCCCGCAGCACGGTCTGCTCGAACCCCCGGTAGCTCCGTTCGAAGGCGGCGCCGATGTCGTCCCGGCCCCACGGCCGGGCACCGCTGGCGGCCTCGATCTCACCGCCCTCGGCGGCGCGGCGAGCCGTCACCGCCTCGCCGGCGAGGGCCAGGTCGGCACCGCCCCGGCGGGCGCGGGACGGATCGAGCCAGAGCTGCCCGTCGCTCATGTCGACCCCTCGGGCCGCCCGAGCACGGCGTCGGCCCGGCCGAGAAGTGCGCCATAGTCGCCGGTACGCAGGAACTCCACCGACCCCGAGCCGGCCGGCACGCACTCGGCCACCAGGTCGCGGGTGGCGGCCGTGGCGGCGGTCGTGGCGGCCTGCACCGTCTCGGTGATCTTTCGGCTGAGCGCCTCGGCGTCCCGCTGCCGGTAGACGGCCGGGTCCAGCTCGATGGCGATCAGTTCGCCCTTGGCACCGACCGTCGCACTGACCTGCCCGTCGGCCGACCGACGGGTCACCCGCAGCTCGGCGAGCCGGGCCTGTAGCCCGTCCAGACTGGATCTGAGCTGCTGGTACTGGCCGTACACGTCGTCGAATCGGGCCCGTAGCTCGCGATTGGCGCCCCGGTCCACATGCTCGTCCACCGCCGCCCCTCCCGTCACAGTCGGTAGGGCGAACCATACCGGGCGCCACCAACCCGTGTGGTCCGGTAGTTTCGGTGCGTGATCGACCGTCAACAGGCCGAGCAGCTCGCGGCCGTCTGGGCCCAACGGGATTCGCTGCGCCTCGGCTACGTGTGCACGCCGGCGGTCGACGAGTTCGACCTCGGCTACGTCATTTCGTCCACTGTGTCGTCGGGGGCGAAGACGATTCCCGGGGATCTGCCGACCACCGTCGTCGACAAGCAGACCGGTGAGGTGACGACCTGGCCCCGGGTGCCGACCCAGGTGGTCGCCGACCTCTACCGGCGCAGCCGGCCCGAGGGTCCCGCAGCGCCACGCACGGTGGACCCGGAGACCCGGTTGCTGCGGGACATCCGGCGGCTGCCCACCCCGGACACTGTCGCGCAGTTGAGCGTGGCGGGCCAGATCTTCACGGCCCAGGGCGCCAAGGGTGACGTGCCGCTGCGCCATCATCCGCTGGTCCAGGCCTACCTCGACGGGTTGCCGGCCGGCGAGTTGGTCCGCGGTGGGGCCGGGCACGCCGAGCTGATCGTCGTCTCGGACGTGCTGCACGAGTACGACCACCGGCGGGCCGCCGAGGGCATCGCCCCGATGGGCCCGGGCGAGGCCGCGACGCTGCTGGAGGACGCCCGGTTCGAGACCATCCGGCTCCGCGAGCCGGGTGACCCGGCGGGCGGCCCGGCCGACCGTCCCTGCGACTCGTGCATCAACTTCCTGGTGCACGCCAACGTGCTGCCGCTGTCGCAGCGGGCCTTCACGCAGTCCTGGCACCCGGAGGCCGAGCCCGACCCGGACCCGGGCCGCTTCCCGCCGGAGGTGGCCAACGCGCTGGTGGCGGCCGGTTGGCGACCGCACATCGGCGACCGGATCATGGCCGCTGCGGCAGTGCGGGACGTGACCGCGGTACGCGGGCAGGTGCACCGGCACGCGGAGTTCCCCGCCGCCATGGCGACGCTGACCGCGTTCCCCAGCCTGGTGGGTGCCCGCCGTGGCCCCGGCGAACAGGTGTGGATCTCCCGCTTCGACATCCGCCCGCACACCATGGCGCACACCGCCGACACGCTCGCGGACTTCGGCGCGGTGCTGGGCGTACGGCTCTTCCCGATCGGCACCGAGCAACAGGACAGCATCCTGGCGGTGGACGAACGCGGCCTGGTCTTCGCGCTCGACCAGGCCGGCGAGTGGTTCCTCGGCGACACCATCGACGCCGCGCTGACCACGCTGCTGCTCGGCCGTGCCCCCGCCCGGGTCCGCGACGACGGCACCTGGCAGGCCGACTAGAGCGCGGGGCCGACTAGAGCGCCAGCCCGGTCAGCACCATGACCCGCGGCTCGGTGTAGTCGTCCATCGCGCTGCGCAGCCCCTCCCGGCCGACGCCGCTGCCCTTGACCCCGCCGTACGGCATCTGGTCGGCCCGGTACGACGGCACGTCACCGACGATCACCCCGCCCACCTCCAGCGCCCGTGCGGCGGTGAAGGCCACGTCCAGGCGTCGGGTGAACACGCCCGCCTGCAACCCGTACGCCGAGTCGTTGACCGCGGTGAACGCGGCCTGGTCGTCGGCGACCGGGGCGACCACCAGCACCGGCCCGAACACCTCCTCGGCGACGACCTTGGCCCCCGCCGGGACGCCGGTGAGCACGGTCGGGGGGTAGCTCGCGCCGTCGCGGTCACCGCCGACCTCGACGGTGGCGCCGGCCGCGACCGCCTCGGCCACCCACGTCTCGACCCGGCGGGCTGCGTCCACGGACACCAACGGACCAACGTCGGTCAGCTCGTCGGCCGGGTCGCCGGTACGCAGCGCGCGCACCGCCGCCACCAGCCGGGGCAGGAAGTCGGCATAGAGCGTGTGGTGCACGTACACCCGCTGGACCGCGATGCACGACTGGCCGGCCTGGTAGTTGGCGAAGGTGGCGATCCGCTGCGCGGCGAAGGTCAGGTCCTCCTCGGCCGTCCAGTCCGCGCAGAGCACCACGGCCGCGTTGCCACCCAGCTCCAACGTCACTTGCTTCTCCGGCACCTGCCGGCGGATGGCCGCGCCGACCGGCCCGGACCCGGTGAACGACACCACCGGCAGCCGGGGATCGGTGACCAGCTCGGCGGCCCGGGAGTTCGGCAGCGGCAGGACCGAGAACATGCCCGCCGGCAGCTCGGTCTCGGCCAGGAGTTCGCCGAGCAGCAGCGCGGACAGCGGCGTCGCCGGGGCCGGCTTCACGATGATCGGTACGCCGACCGCGATGGCCGGTGCCACCTTGTGCGCGACCAGGTTGAGCGGGAAGTTGAACGGTGCGATGCCCAGCACCGGCCCCTTCGGCACCCGCCGGACCAGTGCGATCCGCCCGCTGGCGGCCGGGTCGGTGTCGAGTCGTTGCAGCTCCCCGGAGAACCGTCGGGCCTCCTCGGCGGCCCACCGGAAGGTGGACACCGCCCGGCCGACCTCGGCCCGCGCCCACTTGCGCGGCTTGCCGTTCTCGGCGGTGATCAGAGCGGCGATCTCCTCGGCCCGCTCGGCGAGCCGCCGGGACACGTGGTCCAGGGCCGCCGCACGGGCGTGCGCGGGCAGGGCCGCGGCCTGCGCGGCCACCCCGGCCGCTGCCGCGACGGCGGTCTCGACCTGGTCGGCCGTGGCGAGAGTGGTACGCCCAACCGGGCGACCGTCGTACGGATGGTGGACGGTCAGCTCGCCCTCGCCGTGCGCGGGGCGGGAAGCGACGAAGAAGGCGACGGGCTCCACATCGAGCAGCGTAGACGAGAGAGCAGTCGACGGAAACAGTCGCCTTAACCCTTGTCTGCCACGAATCCAGTAGCCAAGATGGCAGACAGATTGCGATAACCGCCGCAGAACCGCACCCCCGGCCCCCTCGGAGAGATCCCGTCATGAGTGACCAGCAGCAGCTGCGCAACTTCGTCAACGGCTCCTACGTCGACCCGGCCGACGGCGGCTACGCCGACCTGATCGACCCCTGCACCGGCGAGGTGTTCGCCCAGGCCCCGGTCTCCGGTGCCGCCGACGTGGACGCGGCGATGACCGCCGCCGCCACCGCGTTCGAGAGCTGGCGGGAGGTCACGCCGGCCGAACGGCAGCGGGCGTTGTTGAAGCTCGCCGACGCCGTGGAGGCCCGGGCGGCCGAACTGGTCGACGTCGAGGTCCGCAACACCGGCAAGCCGCGCCAGCTCACCACCGAGGAGGAGCTGCCGCCGGCGGTGGACGAGTTCCGCTTCTTCGCCGGGGCCGCCCGGCTGCTGGAGGGGCGTTCCGCCGGGGAATACCTGGCCGGGCACACCTCGTACGTGCGGCGGGAGCCGATCGGCGTCTGCGCGCAGGTCACGCCGTGGAACTACCCGTTGATGATGGCGGTCTGGAAGATCGCCCCGGCACTGGCCGCCGGCAACACGGTGGTGCTCAAGCCGTCCGACACCACGCCGATGTCGACGCTGCTGCTCGCCGAGATCGCCGCGGAGTTCTTCCCTCCGGGTGTTTTCAACGTGGTCTGTGGCGACCGGGACACCGGTCGTACCCTCGTCTCGCACCCGACCCCGCAGCTGGTGTCGATCACCGGCTCGACCCGCGCGGGCATGGAGGTCGCCAGCGCGGCTGCCCCCGACCTGAAGCGGACCCACCTGGAGCTGGGCGGCAAGGCCCCGGTGGTGCTCTTCGACGACGCGGACGTGGCGGCGGCGGCCGAGGCCATCGCGTTGGGCGGCTACTTCAACGCCGGGCAGGACTGCACGGCGGCCACCCGGGTGCTGGCCGGCCCGGGCATCCACGACGACTTCGTGGCGGCGCTCGCCGAGCAGGCCCGGGCCACCAGGACCGGGGCCCCGGACGACGCCGACGTGCTCTACGGCCCGCTGAACAACGCCAACCAGCTCGCCCGGGTCAGCGGCTTCGTCGATCGACTGCCGGACCACGCGGCGATCCAGACCGGCGGGTCCCGCCAGGGCGAGCGCGGCTACTTCTACGCGCCGACCGTGGTCTCCGGGCTGCGCCAGGCCGACGAGATCATCCAGGACGAGGTGTTCGGGCCGGTCATCACCGTGCAGCGGTTCAGCGACGAGGACGAGGCGGTGCGCTGGGCCAACGGCGTCGACTACGGCCTGTCGGCCTCGGTCTGGACCAGGGACCACGGCCGGGCGATGCGGATGACCCGGCGGCTGGACTTCGGCTGCGTCTGGGTCAACACGCACATCCCGTTCGTCTCGGAGATGCCGCACGGCGGGTTCAAGCACTCCGGGCACGGCAAGGACCTCTCGGTCTACAGCCTGGAGGACTACACCCGGATCAAGCACGTCATGCACAACATCGAGGGCTGAGCCGTGGCGTCCAGCGAAGAGCTGCACAAGCGGCGCGGCGGTGCCGTCGCCCGGGGCGTCGGCAGTGTCATCACGTCCTACGTGGACAATGCGGGTGGCGGGACGATCACCGACGTGGACGGCCGGGAGTGGATCGACTTCGCCGCCGGCATCGCGGTGACCAGCGTCGGCAACTCGGCCCCGAAGGTCGTCGAGGCGGTACGCGCACAGGTCGAACGGTTCACCCACACCTGCTTCATGGTCGCGCCGTACGAGTCGTACGTGGCGGTGTGCGAGCAGCTCAACGCCCTGACGCCGGGCGGGTTCGAGAAGCGTTCGGCGCTGTTCAACTCCGGTGCCGAGGCGGTGGAGAACGCCGTCAAGATCGCGCGGCACGCCACCGGACGGCCGGCGGTGGTGGTCTTCGACCACGCGTACCACGGCCGGACCAACCTGACCATGGCGTTGACCGCGAAGAACATGCCGTACAAGCACCGGTTCGGGCCGTTCGCCGGGGAGATCTACCGGGTGCCGATGTCGTACCCGCTGCGCGACGGTGGGCTCTCCGGTGCCGAGGCGGCCGCCCGGGCGGTCGAGATGATCGAGAAGCAGGTCGGCGCGGAGAACGTCGCCGCCCTGCTGATCGAACCGATCCAGGGTGAGGGTGGCTTCGTCGTACCCGCGCCGGGTTTCCTGCCGGCGCTGCGCGCCTGGGCGACGGCGGCCGGGGTGGTCCTGGTCGCCGACGAGATCCAGACCGGCTTCTGCCGCACCGGCGACTGGTTCGCCTGCCAGCACGAGGGTGTCGAGCCCGACCTGGTCACCCTGGCCAAGGGCATCGCCGGCGGTCTGCCGCTGGCGGCGGTGACCGGCCGGGCCGAGCTGATGGACGCGGTGCACGTCGGCGGCCTCGGCGGAACCTACGGCGGCAACCCGATCGCCTGTGCCGCCGCGCTGGCCACCATCGAGACCATGCACGAGCTGAACCTGGCCGGCGCGGCCCGCCGGATCGAGGCGGTGCTGGTGCCCCGGCTACGGGCCATCGCCGAGCGGGATCCGCGGATCGCCGAGGTACGCGGACGGGGCGCGATGCTCGCCGTGGAGCTGGTCCAGCCGGGCACCCTCGTCCCCGACCCGGCTGGAACCGCGGCGGTGTCGGCGGCCTGTCACGCCGCCGGCCTGCTCACCCTGACCTGCGGCACGTACGGCAACGTGCTGCGCTTCCTACCGCCCCTGGTGATCCCCGACGACCACCTCACCCGTGGCGCCAATATCCTCACCGCCGCATTCAGCGAAGGAAGGGCACCTTATTAACGCCTGGTGCACTAAAAGGGGCCCTTCCTAACGGGCTGAGCTCAGCGCACGACCTCGACGAGGTTGCGCCGCACGACGTTCTTGCCCGGCTCGCGGATCTGGTCCATGGCGGCGGTGTTGAGCAGCACGCAACTGCCCGACGGGCCGGTCACCGTCACCGTGGTCGCCCGGTTGTTGTCCAGGTTGGTGACGCGCAGGCGGGTACCCAGCGGGAACTGTCCGCTGGTCGCCGCCGGCGCACCCGCCTCCGCGAAGAAGGTGATCGAGCCGGAGCAGGCCGAGCGGGGCGCTGGGCCGGGCACGCCGGGCGACGCGACGCCGGGGCGGACCGTACCGGCGGCGGGCGGTGCCGCATCGCCGTCCAGCCGTTCCACCACGTTGCGGCGGATCACGTTCTTGCCCGGCTCCCGGACCAGCTCCATCGCCGCGGCGTTGAGCAGCACGCAACTGCCCGACGGGCCGGTCACCGTCACCGTGGCGGCCCGGTTGTTGTCCAGGTTGGTCACCCGCAGCCGGGTCCCGACCGGGAAGCGGTCACTGGTCGCCGCTGGCAACCCGGCCTCGGCCGAGAAGGTGACCGAGCCGGAGCAGACGGACTGCCGCGCCGGGGCGGTGTCGGCGAACCCGAACCCGGTCCCCACCGCCACGCCCGCCGCGGCGAGCACCGCCACGGTCGCCGCCAGCACGTGCCTGCGCTGCACCCTCATCGCCGTTCACTCCCGTCCTCGGTGGTGTCGACGACTGGTACGGATGCGAGCGCCCGACCGTTCAGCCGGTACGCGTACCGATCGCGGTGGCGGCCAGGTCCACCGGCCCGTAGCGGGTGCAGGCAGCTCCGGTGATCAACGCCCAGTAGCGGTCCCCGTACGACCAGTGCCACCATTCCGTCGGGTAGTTCACCAGCCCCGCACCGCCCAGCGCGTCCACCATGAGCTGCCGGTGCCGCCGCGCGGTCGCGCCGATGGTGGGGGCATCGGTGAAGCAGGCGTTGGCGCTGTCCTCCGGGGTGTCGTCGATGGCGGTGCCCAGGTCCAGCTCGACACCGTCGTCGGTGCACAGGGTCAGGTCCACCGCCCCGCCGGTGCTGTGCGGGGCCACCTCGACCGGCGAGACGAACTTGGTGGTCTCCCGGTGCAGCCGCTCCGGCGACCACTCCGGGTACCGCCGACGCAGCTCGTCGCGGTAGCCGGTGAAGATGGTCAACTGGGCCTGGTACGGCCGGTACCCCTCGACGACCAGCAGACGCACCCCGCTGGGCAGCGCGCGCTGCGCGGCCAGCAACCGGTCCACCACACCGGCACGCAGCCGGGCGTACGCCCCGGTCAGGTCGGCCGCGCGCCCGTCCAGGCGCAGCTCCGGCACCTCGCGCAGGTCCACCAGCGGATCGCCGTCGTCGGCGCTCGGCACCGCCGCCACCCGGGGATCGGAGAGCAGGATCATCGAGCGTTTCCTCCGGCGGTCGCCGCCCGCTCCGCGTGCCGGGTACGGGCCAGCTCGACCAGCCGGTCCGCCACCTCCCGGTAGCTGACGCCGGCCGCCGCCCACACCTTCGGGTACATCGAGTGCGCCGTGAAGCCGGGCATGGTGTTCAGCTCGTTGACGTACAGGTCGCCGGTCGCCTCGTCATAGAAGAAGTCGACCCGGGCCAGGCCCCAGCCGCCGATGGCGGCGAACGCGCGCAGCGACAGGTCCCGGATCCGCTCGGTCACCTCGTCCGGCAGTACGGCCGGAACGATCATCGGGTCGGCGTCGCCGAAGTACTTCTGCTGGTAGTCGAACCAGCCCCCGCTGACCTGCACCTCGCCCACCGCCGACGCCTCGGGACGCCAGCCGCCGAGCACCGCGCACTCCAGCTCCCGGCCGGTGACGCCCTGCTCGACCACGACGAGCTGGTCGTGCTGGAGCGCCTCCTCCACGGCGGCGGCCAGGTCGTCGCCGTCGGCGACCCGGGAGATGCCGATCGAGGAGCCCATGCTGGCCGGCTTGACGAACAGCGGTCGGCGCAGCCCCAGCACCAGTTTCTCCGGGTCGTCGGTCGCGCGGAAGGTCTGCTCGTCGAACGAGACCTGCGGGGTGACCGGAACGCCCTCGGCGCGCAGTGCCCGCTTCATCGCGACCTTGTTCATGCCCACGGCGGAGGCGAGGATGCCGCACCCGACGTACGGCACGTTCAGCGACTCCAGCAGCCCCTGCACCACCCCGTCCTCGCCGAACGGGCCGTGCAGGACGGGGAAGATCACGTCCAGCTCGGCGTGCACCGCGCCGGGGGCGTTGCCGGCGGACACCTGCACGACGCCCGGGCGGGGGCCGGCCCGCAGCTCGACCGCCGGCCCGGTCACCGTCAGCCGGTCGTCGATGGCCCGCTCGGCGGCGGGCCGGTCCCGCAGCTCGGCCAGCACCGCGTCGGGCATCAGCCGGAAGCCGCCGGTACGGGTGATGCCGATGGCGACCGTGCGGTACCCGCCGCCGGCCAGCGCCCGCGCCACGCCGAGGGCCGAGGCGCAGGAGACCTCGTGCTCCGCCGACGGGCCACCGAACAGGATTCCGATCCGAATGGGCGCGCTCATGCCGCCGCTCCTTCCACAGTCGTCAGCTCGGCGAGCCGCTGGACCGTCAACCGGGCCACCAGTGCCGCTTCCACATTTCCGCCGGTCAGCACCACGCCGACCGTCCGCTGCCGCTCGGGACCAACGCCCGCTCCGGCCGTACCCGCCTCGGCTCCGAGCCGGAGCGCGCCGGCCAGGCCGGCCGCACCGGACGGCTCGGTGAGCAATTTCAGCTCCATCAGGAGCAGCCGGAACGCCCCCGCGATCTCCTCGTCGTCGACCCGGACCACCCCGCGCACGGCGGTACGCGCGATGGTGAACGGCAACTCGCCCACGCAGGACGGCCGCAGGCCGTCGGCGATCGTGGCTGCCGGCGAGACCGGTACCCGCTCACCGGCCTCCAAGCTGCGGGCCAGCGAGTCGCAGCCGACCGGCTCCACGCCGTACACCTCGATGCCGGAGCCGGTGGCGGCCAGACAGGCGCCCGCCACCCCGCCGCCACCGCCGACGGGCACCACCAGCGCGTCCAGCGGGGTGCCGGCGCGCTCGGCCTCCTCGATCAGCTCCAGGCTGGCGCTGCCCTGCCCGGCGATGACGTCCGGGTGGTCGTACGCGTCGATGACGGGGTGACCGGTCTCGTCGCTGAGCTCCCGGGCGACCGCCACCCGCTCCTGGACGTCGGTGCCGGCGAACACCACCCGCGCCCCGGCCGCCCGGGCACGCTCGACCTTGGTCTTCGCCGCGTCGACCGGGAGCACCACGATGGCGGCGAGCCCGTGTTGCCGGGCCGCCAGCGCCACCGCCACCGCGTGGTTGCCGGTGCTCTGCGCGATCACCCCGGCGTGGCCGGCGGAGGCGAGCCGGCCGACCGCCCGCAGCGCGCCCCGCATCTTGTACGAGCCGCCGTTCTGCAAGTTCTCCGCCTTGAACAGGACCCGAGCCCCGGCCAACTGGTCGATCACCGGGGACCGCAGCACGGGCGTACGGACCACCCGACCGGACAGCCAGCGCGCGGCCTCCTCGACGTCGGTGCGGTGCAGACCGGCCGGTGCAGCCGTGCGGGACATGGAACTCTCCTTCTGTTGCGGGTGGCCGGAGCCGGGTGGACAGCCCGGTTGTCGGCCGAGTTGCGGGCACGCCGCAGGTCGGGAGCCGCGGTACGCGGACCCCTGGGGGCAGCGAACAGGGACGCTCTAGGGCGGCGTGGGCAGGTGGACGTCGACCCGCAGGCCGCCATGTTCGGCGGGCCGGGCCGCGATGATGCCGTTGTGCGCCTGGGTGATCGAGCGGGCGATGGCCAGGCCCAACCCGGCGCCGCCGTCGCGTGCGGTGCGGTCCCGGGCGAGGCGGCGGAACGGCTCGAACAGCCCGGCCACCGCCTCGGCCGGCACCGGCTGACCGGTGTTGACCACGGACAGCGCCGGCGCGCTGCCGATCACGACGGTCAGCGAGCCGCCGCGCCGGTTGTACTTGATCCCGTTCTCCACCAGGTTGGTGACCAGGCGTTCCAGCAGCACCCGCTCGCCGCCCACGACCCGGGGCGCGAGGTGCGTGTCGATGGTCACCCCGGCCTCGCGGGCCCGGTCCCGGTAGCCGGCGAGTACCGCGCCGGCGATCTCGTCGAGCCGTTGCGGCGTGCTCGAACGCAGGCCCTGATCGCTCTCGCTGAGCGCCAGCAGCCCCTCGATCAGCCGCTCGTTGCGCTCGTTGGTCTCCAGCAGTTGGCCGGTCAGCAGTTCCAGTTGCTCGGCGGTGAGCGCCCGGGCCATCCCGACCTCGATCAGCGTCCGCTGCACCGCCAGCGGGGTGCGCAGCTCGTGCGAGGCGTTCGCGGCGAACCGCCGCTGGCCCTCGTAGCCGGCCGAGACGCGTTCCATCATCGCGTCGATGGCCCGGGACAGTTGGGCCAGCTCGTCGCGGCCCCGGGGCCGAAGCCGGTGCCCGAGGTTCTGCGGCCCGAGGTGCCCGATCGGCTCGGCGAGATCGCGCACCGGCCGCAGGCACCACGCCGCGCCGAGCCACAGGGCCACCAGGGCGGCCACGGTCACGAGCAGCACGGCCGCCAACGGCAGCAGGGTCTCGCCCTGGCGTGCCTGTACGCAGGACTCCCATAGGCCGGGCAGCGGCAGGACGCAGATCTGCCGGCCGCGGGCCCAGATCAGCCCGGTCAGCCATCTGCCGGCCGACGGCAGCAGGGGGCCGGCCAGCAGCGCCAGGAGGCCGACCAACAGCACCCGGCGACGGGGGGTCCAACTCACGCGGGCCCACCGATTCGGTAGCCGGCCTTGGGCACGGTGTGGATGACCGGCGGGTCGCCGAGTTTCTTGCGCAGCGTCATCACGGTCACCCGTACGGCGTTGGTGAACGGGTCGGCGAACTCGTCCCAGGCCTGCTCCAGCAGTTCCTCGGCGCTGACCACCTGCCCGCCCGCGCGCAGCAGCACGTGCAGGACGGCGAACTCCTTGGGGCTCAACGCGAGCGTGCGGCCGTCCCGGGTGGCCACGTGCCGGGCCACGTCCAGCACGACGCCGTCCTGGTCCAGCACCGGCGGCAGCGCCGGGGCGGACCGCCGGCCGAGGGCCTGCACCCGGGCGACCAACTCGGCGAAGGCGAACGGCTTGGTCAGGTAGTCGTCCGCGCCGAGGTCGAGACCCGCCACCCGGTCGCGGATCCCGGCGGCGGCGGTGAGCAGCAGCACCCGGGTGCCCACGGCGGAGCCGGCGATGCTGCGGCACACCTCGTCGCCGGTGTGCCCGGGCATGTCCCGGTCCAGCACCGCGACGTCGTACCGGTTCACACCGATCCGCTCCAGCGCGCCGTCGCCGTCGTAGCAGACGTCGACGGCCATCGAGAGACGCCGCAGCCCTTCGGCCACCGTGTCCGCCAACAACCGCTCGTCGTCCGCCACCAACACCCGCACGCTTTCGCTCCCCCTGCTTCCAAGTGGCCCGGCATACGGTCGCAGACCGGGGTTAAGGGTTCTGTAAGCACCCGCAAACGCCATCCTCCACGGCACCGTCCGCCGGACAAACCAGTGCAAGCCAGGCTGTGCCGGCTTCCTCCCCGGCCCGTACGTCGTGCGCCGTCCGTCCCGCCCCGAACCGTGGTTGGCGATCAGAGGTGAGCTGCGTCACCATGGGGGCGAGGAGGTCGCCCGATGGCTGACCCGTGGCTCGCCCTGGAATTCGGCGTCGATCCGGCGGAGCGGATCGCGCAGGTCGGCGCGGCCCACGAGGCGTTCCTCGCGGCTGGTGCCATACCGGACCGGGTGCGGGAGGTGGTACGCCGGTCGTGGGAACGCTCGGCACGGCTCGACCCGGAGGCCACCCCACCGGTGGACCTGACCGACGACGCGCTGGCCGATTACCGCGGCACCCACCCGCTGGCCCGCGTACTGCCGCTGTTCCGGGACCTGCTCGGCGGCATCGCCCAGGACGGCGCGCACCTGATGGCGGTGTGCGACGCGTACGGGCGGCTGCTCTGGGTGGAGGGCCATCCCGGGGTGCTCCGGCACGCCGAGCGGATGAACTTCGTGCCCGGTGCCCGCTGGGACGAGACGCACGCCGGCACCAACGCCCCGGGCACCGCGCTGGCCCTCGACCACAGCGTGCAGATCTTCGCCACCGAACACTTCAGCCGGCCGGTGCAGCGCTGGACGTGTGCCGCCGCGCCGATCCACGACCCGGCCACCGGGCGGCTGCTCGGCGCGGTCGACATCACCGGCGGCGACCACCTGGCCAACCCGCACAGCCTGGCGCTGGTCCGGGCCACCGCGCGGGCCGCCGAGGCGCAGCTCGCCACCGACCGACCGGTGCAGCCCGGCGTCACCACCGTGACCGCGCTCGGCCGCGACGAGGCGGAACTACGGTTCGACGGTCGGCGGATCCGGCTCGGCCGACGGCACAGTGAACTACTGGTACTGCTGCTGCACCATCCCGAGGGACGCACCGGCGAACAGCTCGGCCTCGACCTGTACGGCGACGACCGGCTGCACCCGGTGACCCTGCGCGCGGAGCTGTCCCGGCTGCGCCGGGTGCTCGGCCCCGAGCTGCTCGACTCCCGCCCGTACCGGCTGCGCGGTGCCATCCGGGCCGACTTCACCACCGTCGCCGAACGGCTGGACCAGGGCGATCCGGCGGGCGCGCTCGACGCGTACACCGGGCCGTTGCTGCCCGGCTCGGACGCACCGGGCGTGACGCGACTCCGCCGGCTGATCGACGGTCAGCTCCGCGCGGCCGTGCTGGTCGCCGCGGACCCGGCGCTGCTGGCGGCCTGGACCGCGACGGCCGCGGGCACCGACGACCTGGTCGCGTGGCAGGCCCTGGCGCGGGCGTTGCCGGTGGGCGCGCCACGCCGGCCCCTCGCGCTCGCGCGCATCGACCAGCTCGCCGGGGAGTACGCGTTACCGCGCGCAACGTGGCTGCAACGTTCTTGAAACTACCGTCGCCGTCGGCACACCCGCACAACGACGGCGGAGGTAACCATGACGCGCTACGACGCGCCCACCCACTGGCAGTCCCGTTACGACCACTTCATCGGCGGCGAGTACGTCAAGCCGCACGGTGGCGGCTACTTCGAGAACCCCACCCCGGTCACCGGGCAGACCTTCACCGAGGTCGCCCGGGGCACCGCGCCGGACGTGGAGAAGGCCCTGGACGCCGCGCACGGCGCGGCCGACGCCTGGGGACGCACCTCGGTGGCCGAACGGGCGCTGATCCTCAACCGGATCGCCGACCGGATGCAGGACAACCTGGAGTCGCTGGCCATCGCCGAGAGCTGGGAGAACGGCAAACCGATCCGGGAGACGCTGGCCGCCGACATCCCGCTCGCCATCGACCACTTCCGCTACTTCGCGGGGGCGATCCGGGCCCAGGAGGGCTCGCTCGGCGAGATCGACGACGACACCGTGGCGTACCACTTCCACGAACCACTCGGCGTGGTCGGGCAGATCATCCCGTGGAACTTCCCGATCCTGATGGCCACCTGGAAGCTGGCGCCGGCGCTGGCCGCCGGCAACGCCGTGGTGCTCAAGCCCGCCGAGCAGACCCCGGCGTCCATCCACTACTGGTTGTCGCTTGTGGCGGACCTGCTGCCGCCCGGCGTACTCAACATCGTCAACGGTTTCGGAGTGGAGGCCGGCAAGCCGCTGGCATCCTCGGCTCGGGTGGCCAAGGTGGCGTTCACCGGCGAGACCACCACCGGGCGGCTGATCATGCAGTACGCCAGTGAGAACATCAAGCCGGTCACCCTGGAGCTGGGCGGCAAGAGCCCGAACATCTTCTTCGACGACGTCAGCGCGGCCCGCGACGACTTCTTCGACAAGGCGCTCGAAGGCTTCACCATGTTCGCGCTCAACCAGGGCGAGGTCTGCACCTGCCCGTCCCGGGCGCTGATCCAGCAGGGCCACTACAGCGACTTCCTCGCCGCTGCCGTCGAGCGCACGAAGGCGATCGTCGCCGGGCATCCCCTGGACACCGACACGATGATCGGGGCGCAGGCGTCCAACGACCAGCTCGAAAAGATCCTGTCCTATCTGGACATCGGAAGGCAGGAGGGCGCTCGCGTGCTGACCGGCGGGTCCCGCGCCGACCTGGGTGGCGAGCTGTCGGGCGGGTACTACGTCGAGCCAACCATCTTCGAGGGCGACAACTCGATGCGGATCTTCCAGGAGGAGATTTTCGGGCCGGTGGTCTCGGTGACCTCCTTCGCCGACCTGGACGACGCCGTCAAGACCGCCAACGACACCCTGTACGGGTTGGGCGCGGGGGTCTGGAGCCGGGACATGAACACCGCGTACCGGGCTGGGCGGGCCATCCAGGCCGGACGGGTGTGGACGAACTGCTACCACGCGTACCCGGCGCACGCCGCCTTCGGCGGGTACAAGCAGTCCGGCATCGGCCGGGAGAACCACAAGATGATGCTGGAGCACTACCAGCAGACCAAGAACCTGCTGGTCAGCTACTCCACCCAGAAGCTCGGCTTCTTCTGATGGACGCCGTCTCCGTCACCCCCGCGGCGGCCGAACTGATCCGGTCGCTGCGGGGGCAGCACGGGCCGCTGATGTTCCACCAGTCCGGCGGCTGCTGCGACGGCAGCGCCCCGATGTGCTACCCGGCCGGCGAGTTCCGCACCGGCTCGTCCGACGTGCTGCTCGCCGCGCTCACGGTCGACGGGGTGCCGGAGCCGGTCGAGTTCTGGATGTCCACCGCGCAGTGGGAGCTGTGGAAGCACACGCGGCTGACCGTCGACGTGGTACCCGGCCGAGGCAGCGGCTTCTCCCTGGAGGCCCCCGAGGGCGTCCGCTTCCTCATCCGCTCCCACCTGGCCGCCTCGGGCAGCGGTCCGTAGGGCTCCGGCAGCACCTGGTGCGGTAAGCGATATACCTCAGAGGCATAAGTATGACTCTGAGGTATATCGCTTCGACGCCCGACACCTCCGCGCGAGGTGACACTGCGCGAGCGTCGCAGATCTGCGCGGAATCAGTCGCAGCCGTAGCCGTCGTTGTCGCGGTCCAGGTCGTAGATGTCCTCGCCGATGACCTCCACGGGTCCGCGGACGTAGGCGGGGCCGTTCCCACTGCCGGGCAAGCAGTCGACGTCGCTGGCGATCGGGACGCAGCCGCTGTAGTTCGGGTCGCATTTCGACTGCTTCTTGGTGCCGACCGCGACGACCTGGGTCACCGGCTGTTTGGTCACCACACTCTTGACCAGCTTCTTGCCGGTCCGTACACCGTCCGTGGTGGTCACCTCGTAGGTCAGCGTCCGTACGCCGTCGGAGCCCTTGGTCCGGACCACCCGCTTGCCCTCGGCCAGCGACGAGTCCTTCACGGTCCGCTCGCCGTGCCGAATCACGGCCCGCTCCGTCACGGTCGTCACCCGGACCACCGGCGCGGCCGCCGCACTGGACGGGGTCGGCGAGGCCGCCGTCGAGGGTACGGAGGTGACGGAGGGCTCGGGTGCCGGCGACTCGGCCTGTGCCGAGGCTTCCTCGGTCGGCTCGGCCGGTGCCGCGACGATGGGCTGCGCAGCCTTGTCGGCCGAGGTGCCCGTCCGGGCCGGCTCCGGGTCGTCGACCACGGCGCTGATGACGGCGGTACCGACGCAGCACAGCAGCAGCACGGACAGGGTCACCGAGCCGAGGACCACGGCGAGGCGGCCGGCCGGGCTGGTCCGCTGGAACCAGTTGGGCGCGGCGGGCGGTCGGGGCGCGGGTGTGGGCGAATGCCGGGCAACCGCTCGGATCGACAGGACGGGGCCGATCGGCCCCGTCCTGTCGGGTTGTCGTCAGCGCTCAGCGCTCCTGGATCCCCCAGGGCGACCCGTAGGCGGTGAGCAGGTCGAGGAAGGGCAGCGGGGGCAGTGCCTCGGGGCCGAGCACTCCGACACCCGACCAGGCGCCGGTGGCGAGCAACTCCAGCGCCACCACCGGGTTGACCGCGGTCTGCCAGACGACCGCCTGGTGGCCGTACTCCCGCATCGACCACTCGTTGTCGACCACGTGGTACAGGTAGACCTCACGGGGTCGCCCGTCCGGGCCGAGGCCACGCACCCAGGTGCCGGCGCAGGTCTTGCCGTGCATCCGTTCCCCGAGGGTGGCTGGGTCGGGCAGGCTGGCGGCCACCACGTCACGCGGGGACACCTCGACACCGCGCACCCGAACCGGGGAGACCGCGTCCAGGCCGACCTTGTGCAGGGTCTTGAGCACCTCGATGAACTCGTCGCCGAGGCCGTACTTGAAGGTGACCCGCCGGGCCCGCACCCAGCGCGGGATGAGCAGCACCTCCTCGTGTTCGACGTTGACGCACTCGACCGGCCCGATCCCCTCGGGAAAGTCGAAGACCTCGGGTTCGCTGAACGGCTCGGTGGTGTACCAGCCGCGGTCCTTCTCCCAGATCACCGGCGGGTTGAGGCACTCCTCGATCGTCGTCCAGATGGAGAACGAGGGCGCGAAGTCGTAGCCGTCGACCGTCAGGTTGCCCCCGTCGCGGACGCCGATCTCGTCGATCTCGCTGAACAGTTCGTCGGCGGCGTACCGGGCGAACACGTCGGACAGGCCCGGTTCGACCCCGATGCCGCACAGCGCGAGCCGTCCGGCCGCGCTCCACGCGTCCGATGCGGCGAACTGTTCGTCGCCGAGCATCACCCCGGTCTGGGCGTACGGGCGGGTGGGGTGCGGGCTGGACAGGGACATCGCCATGTCCAGGTAGTCCGCGTCGGCCGCGTACGCGCCGTCGAAGATCGGCATGACGAAGCGCGGGTCGACGGCGTTGAGCACGTGGGTGATCCGGTGCTCCCGGCAGAGCGTGGCGACCGCCTCGGCCGAGGACGCGTCCACCTGGGCGGCGACGAAGCGGTCGTCGTACTCGGCGACGGCACGCTCGGCACGGCCGGGATCACGGTCGGCGACCACCATGGTCTCGAAGAAGGAACGTCGGGCGGCGATGGCTACGGCGGCGGAGCCGACGCCACCGGCGCCGACGAGCAGGACACGCATCAGGAATCAAACCCCAAACCGAGACGATCGAGAGTACGGAGCCAGAGGTCGCGCCGGCCCTCATGCGCGTCGGCACGGGCCAGTGACCAGCGGGTGAGATTGATGCCGACCGCGCGGACGGGTTCCGGCGGGAACGGCAGTGGCTTGCGGCGGACCATTTCGAGCCCGGTCAACGGGGTGTTCCCGCCGGTAGTACTGGAACCGATTGCCGGCCAGCGCCCGGCCGGTATGCGGGAGGGTCATGACGGCCGGCGTATCGGCCCGACCGGCAGGTTGGCGCGGCGGGCCCGCCGACCGCGCAGTGAGCTGAGCCCGACCAGCAGCAGCGCGATCGCGAACATCGCGGTGCCGATGACGTTGACCTGCGGCGGGATGCCCCGCTGGGCGGCGCCCCAGACGTACATCGGAAACGTGACGGTGGTGCCGGCGTTGAAGTTCGTGATGATGAAGTCGTCGAAGCTGAGCGAGAAGGCCAGCAACGCGGCGGCCACGATGCCGGGCAGCACCAGCGGCAGGGTGATCCGTCGGAAGGTCTGCCACTCGTTGGCGTAGAGGTCCATGGCGGCCTCCTCCAGCCGCCGGTCCATCCCGGCCAGCCGCGCCTTGACGGTGACCACCACGAACGACACGCAGAACATCACGTGCGCGATGACGATGGTCCAGAAGCCCTGCGGCACCCCGGCGGAGACGAGGAGCGCGAGCAGCGAGGTGCCCATCACGAGTTCGGGGGTTGCCATCGGAAGGAAGATCAGCACGTTGATGCCGGACCGGCCGCGAAAGCGGTGCCGGACCAGCGCGAACGCCATCAGGGTGCCGAGCACCGTGGCGACCACGGTGGCGAGAAAGCCGATCTGCACGCTGCGCAGGACCGCGTCGCACATGTCCGAGGTGGCGCACGGTGAACGCCAGTTGTCCAGGGTGAACTCGTTGAAGTCGTACGACAGTCGGCTGGACGGGCGGTTGAACGACAGGCCGGCCACCACCAGGATCGGCAGCGCCAGGTAGCCGAGCACCAGCAGCGCCACGATCATCACCCAGCGGTCGGCCAGCCAACGCGAGAGCCTCACAGCACCTCCTCCGTGCCCGCCCTGCGCAGGTAGCCGAAGACCACCACGAGGATCGCCGCCATCAGCAGGAACGACAGCGCGGCGCCCTGCGGGTAGTCCAGCCGGACCAGGAACGCCGAGTCGATGACGTTGCCGATCATGTGCTCGTTCGGGGTGCCCAACAGCTCGGCGTTGATGTAGTCACCACTGGCCGGGATGAAGAACAACAGCGTGCCGGCGACCAGGCCGGGCATGGACAGCGGCAGGGTCACCCGACGGAAGGCCTGCGCCGGGCCGGCGTACAGGTCGCTGGCCGCCTCCAGCAGCCGGTGGTCCAGCCGCTCCAGGCTCGCGTACAGCGGCAGCACCAGGAACGGCAGGAAGTTGTACGTCAGGCCGAGCACCACCGCGAACGGCGTGGCCAGCAGCCGGCCGTCCGGGCCGAGCAGGTGCACGTCGCGCAGCAGACCGACCAGCGCGCCGTTGTCCGACAGGATCGTCTTCCAGGCCAGGGTGCGGACCAGGAAGCTGGTGAACATCGGCGCGACCACGCAGACCAGCAGCAGGTTCTTCCACCGACCGGCCTTCTGCGCGATGCCGTACGCCAGTGGGTAGCCCAGCAGCAGCGCCACCACGAGCGCCAGACCGGCGTAGCCGAACGAGCGCACGAACTGCGGCCAGTACGCCTGCAACACGTCCGGGTAGTTGCCGAACGCCCAGGTCAGCGCGTACCCGGTGGAGAGCGAGCCGCTGGGGTCGTAGAGGCTGGCCGCCGCGAGCTGCACCAGCGGCACCGCGAAGAACAGCAGCAGCCAGGCCGCACCGGGCAGCAGCAGCAGGTACGGCAGCAGGCGGTACCGCCCGGATCGGGCTGCCGGTGGCGCGGTTGTCGGCTGACCCGACCCGGTGGGCACCTGGGCCAGGAGTGTCACGACGACGCACCCACCGACTCGTCCAGCACCCGTGCCGTCCGGTCGGTGTCGGCGGCTTCCCGGGGCAGCAGGAACGCGTGCCGCGGATCCCAGTACGCCACCGCCTCGCCGCCGACCGGCAGTTGCGCCGCCGTCCCGCTGTTGGCCGCGAAGACCGACAGTTCGGTGCCCCAGCCGGTACGCAGCAGGTACTGCGTGCTCACCCCGACGTAGGAGGCGTCGGTGACCGTCCCGGTGACGTGTTGATGTCCCACGGGCACCTGGTCGGCGGAGCCGACCAGATGCAGCTTCTCCGGGCGTACCCCCAGGTGGACCGGGCCATGCTCGGCCCGGGCGCGGCCGGCGGGCACCGAGAAGCGCGCGCCGTGCGCCGTCACCGCCACCTCGTCGCCGGCGGTGCCGGCGGCTTCGCCGGCGAGCAGGTTGGACTGGCCGAGGAAGTTCGCCACGAACGCGGTGGCCGGGAACTCGTAGATGTCGGCCGGTGCGCCGAGCTGCTCGATCCGGCCGGCGTTCATCACCGCGACGGTGTCGGCCATCGTCATGGCCTCCTCCTGGTCGTGCGTGACGTGCACGAAGGTGATACCCACCTCGGTCTGGATCCGCTTCAGCTCGATCTGCATCTGGCGGCGCAGCTTCAGATCGAGCGCGCCCAGCGGCTCGTCGAGCAGCAGCACCTGCGGCCGGTTGATCAGCGCGCGGGCCAACGCGACCCGCTGCTGCTGGCCGCCGGAGAGCTGGGCGGGGCGGCGGTTGCCGAAGCCGTCGAGCTGCACCAGCGACAGCATCCGCCGCACCTCGTCGTCGACCGAGCGGATGCCGCGACGGCGCAGCCCGAAAGCCACGTTCTCGAAGATGTTCAGGTGCGGAAAGAGCGCGTAGCTCTGGAAGACCGTGTTCACCGGCCGCTTGTACGGCCGCAGCCGGGCGATGTCCCGGTCGCCGAGCAGCACCTGCCCGCTGGTCGGCTCCTCCAGGCCGGCGATCATCCGCAACGTGGTGGTCTTGCCGCAGCCGGACGCGCCGAGCAGGGCGAAGAACGAGCCCTGGGCGATGGTCAGGCTGAGATCGTCGACGGCGGTGAAGATGCCGAACCGCTTGGTGAGGTTGGCCAGGCGCAGGTCACCGGCCGGGGTCTCGCGTGCCATTCTCGTCACGCCCCGATGACCTGCTGGAACTTGCCCTCGTACTCCCGCTCCTGCTTCTCGTCCAGGGCCATGAACACCTTGGACTTCGCCAGCAGTGCGTCGTTCGGGAAGATCAGCGGGTTGGCGGCCAACTCCGGATCGATCTTCTCCATCTCGGCCTGCGCACCCTTGACCGGGCAGATGTAGTTGACGTACGCGGCGAGCTTCGCGGCGACCGCCGGCTCGTAGTAATAGTTGATCAACGCTTCCGCGTTGCCCCTGTGGGTGGACTTGTTCGGGACCATCATGTTGTCGCTGTAGAGCATCACGCCGGAGTCCGGCGCGACGAACTGGACCTTCTCGTTCTCACTGGCGAGCTGGATGACGTCCCCGGACCAGCCGACGCACGCGGCGATGTCGCCCTTGGCCAGGTCGGGTGCGTAGTCGTTGCCGGTGAACTTGCGGATCTGGCCCGAATCCACGGCCTTCTTGAGCTTGTTGAGCGCATCGTCGAACTGGGCGGCGGTGAAGTTGGACGGGTCGTGCCCGTTGGATCCGAGCAGCAGCCCCATCGTGTCGCGCATCTCGCTGAGCGCGGTCACCTTGCCCTTGAGATCGGGGCGGGTGAGCAGCTCGTCGACGGTGCGCACCTCCTTGGTGACACTGCCGTTGTAGGCCAACCCGGCCAGCCCGGACTGCCACGGGATGGAGATCCGATTCTCGGCGTCGAAGGACCTCTTGAGCAGCGACGGCAACAGGTTGGCCTGGACGTTCGGGATCTTCGCCGGGTCGAGCTTCTGGATCCAGCCGAGCCGGATCATCCGGGCCGCCATCCAGTCGGTCAGCACGATGATGTCCCGCTCGGTGCTCTGGCACGCGGCGAGCTGGTTCTGCACCTTGCCGAAGAACTCGTTGTTGTCGTTGATGTCCTCGGCGTACGTGACCTGGATGCCGGTCTTCGTGCTGAACTCGTCCAGGCTGGGCCGCTTGGATTCGTCCTTCTCGTCGACGTCCATGTACTGCGGCCAGTTGGAGAAGGCAAGCTTCTTCTCCGTGCCGGAGAGGTCCTCACTGACACAACCGGCCTCGGTCTGCTGCGCGCCCTTGGTGCCGCAGCCGGCGAGGCTGCCGCCCGCGGCGAGCAACGCGGCCGACCCGAGAGTGCCGGTGAGTAGTCCACGTCGAGAGAGGGGCCTGAGGGGAGTACGCATGACGACTCCTAGGGGTCAGGTGCCAAGGACGACTGATCCTGACATGAGGCGACCTCGCTTACAAGGGATTCCGTTGCGGGAATAGCAATGCACGACGAAATACGCCAGACTGCGCGGGGACACACGTACGACATCACGATTCGGGACATGGGGAGCGGACGATGACGAACCGGCAGCACGAGAGCGGCAACGGCGGACGACGCGTCGCTGTCCGTGAAGGTGCCAATCACGCTCTGCTGGACGACGTCGCCAAGCGGATCATCGAACAACTTCAGGAGGACGGCCGCCGTCCATACGCCACCATCGGCAAAGCGGTCGGGCTCTCCGAGGCGGCGGTCCGCCAGCGGGTGCAGCGGCTACTCGACGCCGGCGTGATGCAGATCGTCGCGGTGACCGATCCACTCCAACTCGGCTTTCCCCGACAGGCGATGATCGGCCTGCGTACCGACGGCGACCTCGAAGCGGTGGCCGACCGGCTGGCCGAGCTGGAGGAGGTCGACTACGTGGTCATCACCGCCGGGTCGTTCGACCTGCTCACCGAGGTGGTCTGCCGCAACGACGACCACCTGCTGGAGATCCTGCAACGGCTGCGCGCGGTGCCCGGCGTGCTCTCCACCGAGGCGTTCGTCTATCTCAAGCTGCGCAAGCAGACCTACACCTGGGGTACGGCCTGACGCAGCGCGTCCACGAACGACGTCCAGGCGGTCGGATCGAAGGTCAGCGTGCCGCCGTCGCGGTCCTTGCTGTCCCGCACCAGCACCCGGCCCGGCAGATTGTCGGCCACCTCGACACAGTCCCCGCCGTTGTTTGTGCTGCGGGTCGCGGTGCGCCAGCGAACGTCTCTTATCTCCATGTCTCGGCCGCCTCCTGGATCAACTCGACCGACCGGCGGCAGGGAAGCGCTTCACCTGCAACGCTCTCCCACCTCCTGCCCAGGCTAGCAACGTCAGCCTGATCGGTCACGATCTGACCACGGAGTTGATTGTCCAGATAGGCAACCTCGCCAGCGTCCGGAAGGCGAGCAAGGACGAACGAGCCGGACAGTCCGGTGTGCCAGGGACCGGCAGCGGGAATCACCCGAATCTGGATATGCGGCCACGTCGCGAGCTCGCCGAGGTGACGCAGTTGCTCGCACATGATCGCCCGGCCCCCGACGAGACGGCGCAGCACCACCTCGTCGATGACGACAACGACCTGCGGCGGGTCGTCCCGAACCAGGACCGCTTGTCGACTGAGCCGACTGGCAACGACCTGCTCCACGTCCGCGGGGGCGAGCACGCCGCCTACCCGGAGCATCGCGTGGGCGTAACCCTCGATTTGCAACAGGCCGGGCACCGCGAGCGGCTGGTAATAGCGGAGCGAGGTGGCGTCCTGTTCGAGTTCGGCCCAGGGGCGGAACCACGGCAGGTCGCGGCGGCGGAACGGCTCGGGCCAGAGGTCGGCCGCGTCCCGGCCGAGGATGTCGGCCACCGCGATCCGGGTACGCGGATGTGGGATGCGCCCCGCGGCGAGCCACCGTGCCGCCGTCTTGGGGTCGACGCACACCTTCTCGGCCAGCGACTCGACCGTCTCGCCCGCCTCGGCCATCGCCACCCGCAACGCCTCGTTCGCCACCGGGTCCTCCCCTCCGCCGCGCCCACAATGCGGCTCCGCTCGTGACAGTGCGGCTCCGCTCGATGCGCATGCGACTCCTCGATGCCGCACTGCGGCGCACGATAGCCACGCTGCGTGTCCGTGTCCGCCGTCTACCGGCGTGTTGCGGTGGGATGTGTTGGCACCATCTCGGGTGCCCCGCAACGGCCCCGAAGGTGTCCCAGCCCGTCCCGGCCAGCCCCTTGATCACTTTGTCGTGAGTAGTTGTCGAGAGCCCGTTTCAACTACTCACGACAAAGTGATCAAGGGGGCCAGTGCGACGAGTCGCGGAATCGGTCGATGCGGATTCCGTTGCAAGTTCGATACCCGTTCGCTAAATCCGTCGCCAGTGCGCCCTTGGACCACCGATACCACTTGCCTCGGGGGCGCTTCCTGTGCGATAACCGTGGGCAGAGCGGCCGGCGTCACCCCTGGACCGGCCCGACGACCGATGGGGCTGACATGGCCAACGCCACCGACCACCTCTGGATGCACTTCACCCGGATGGCGAGCTACTCCGCAGGAGAGGTGCCGACCATCGTGCGCGGCGAGGGCGCGTACGTCTGGGATGCGCAGGGCCGCCGCTACCTGGACGGGCTCGCCGGGCTCTTCGTCGTCAACGCCGGTCACGGCCGTACCGAGCTGGCCGAGGCCGCCGCCAAGCAGGCCGGGGAGCTGGCCTACTTCCCCCTCTGGTCGTACGCCCACCCGAAGGCCGTCGAGCTGGCCGAGAAGGTCGCCTCGCTCACGCCCGGCGATCTCAACCGGATCTTCTTCACCACCGGCGGCTCCGAGGCCGTCGAGGCGGCCTGGAAGCTGGCCCGGGCCTACTTCAAGCGCACCGGCAAGCCCAACAAGCACAAGGTGGTCAGCCGGTACATCGCCTACCACGGCACCTCGATGGGCGCCCTGTCGATCACCGGCCTACCCGGCATCAAGAGTGACTTCGAGCCGCTGGTGCCCGGCGGGATCAAGGTGCCGAACACCAACTTCTACCGGGCGCCGGAGCACGGCGACTCGCCCGAGGCGTTCGGCCGCTGGGCCGCCGACGAGATCGGCCGGGCCATCGAGCGGGAGGGGCCGGACACCGTCGCGGCTGTCTTCCTGGAGCCGGTGCAGAACTCCGGCGGGTGCTTCCCGCCCCCTCCCGGCTACTTCGAGCGGGTCCGGGAGATCTGCGACGCGTACGACGTGCTGCTCGTCTCGGACGAGGTGATCTGCTCCTGGGGGCGGCTCGGCGAATACTTCGGCGCGGTGCGCTACGGCTACCAACCCGACATCATCACCACCGCCAAGGGCATCACCTCCGGGTACGCCCCGCTCGGCGCGATGATCGCCAGCGACCGGCTGATGGAGCCGTTCCTCACCGAGACCGGCATGTTCGCCCACGGGGTGACCTTCGGCGGCCACCCGGTCTCCTGCGCGGTGGCCCTGGCCAACCTGGAGGTCTTCGCCCGCGAGGACCTGATCGGGCACGTACGGGCCAACGAGGATGCCTTCCGCTCCACTCTGGAGAAGCTGCACGACCTGCCGATCGTTGGCGACGTCCGGGGCGACGGCTACTTCTACGGGATCGAGCTGGTCAAGGACAAGACGACCCGGGAGACCTTCAACGAGGCCGAGTCGGAGCGGCTGCTGCGCGGCTTCCTGTCGACGGCGCTCTTCCAGGCCGGCCTTTACTGCCGGGCCGACGACCGGGGTGACCCCGTCGTGCAGCTCGCCCCGCCGCTGATCGCCGAGCAGCAGCAGTTCGACGAGATCGAGCAGATCCTCCGCACCGTACTGACCGAAGCCTGGGCCCGCCTCTGACCACAGTTGGTCATGAAGTTGTTGCCACTCGCAGCGACGTGGCGTGGCAGCAACTTCATGACCAACGCGGCGGGCGAGGAGGGGGCCGGGGGTTAGTGGTTCGGGGGGATTACTCGGAGGTGGCCTCTGCGGCCGGTCTGGTGGGGGTTGTCGTGGTGCTGGTCGTCCGCGGGGGGACGGGGGGCCGGCCGGGCAGCTTCGCGGACCGCCTCGGCCAGTGCCACCAGGTCGTCGGTGGTGGGCGGCGGGGGCTCGAACTCGCCCTCGTGCCGGACGACGTCCCAGCCCCGCGGCGCGGTCAGGCTGCGGGCGTGCGGCTCACACAGGTCGTACGTGTGCGGCTCGGCGAACGCCGCCAACGGACCCACGACCGCTGTCGACTCGTTGTAGACATAGGTCAATGTGGCGACCGCTTGCCGGGGGCAGCCGTTACGGGAGCAGCGCCGTGGTGACCTCACGGGCGCAGGGTATCTCCATTACCGGGTCCGGCGCATCGCTTCGCGTTGCGACACGCCCGTCGTGGTGATCACAATTCGCCGGCCGGTCCGCGCCGCGCCACGGGAGCGGCGCTGCCGCTGGCCAGCCCGGCGCGGGCGCTACCCTTTGCCTCATGACGAGCCCGGAACACCGCCGCCCCGGCTCCGGCCGGCGCGCTCACCGCGACCGGCACGGACGCGGCCTGCGCGGGCGGCTGGTGCCGGCCACCGTGCCACTGGCGCGGACCAAGGCGGAGGTCTTCGACGACCTGGTCCTGGACACCGTCGAGACGCTGGAGCGTCGCTTCGCCAAGGAGCTGGCCGGCGTCGAGTTCGCGGTCGAGGACGTTCCGCCGGACCTGAACGTCTACGACTCCGACGTGCTGGAGGACGGTGAGGTCCCGCTGGCCCGACTGTTGCCCGGCCGTCCGGGTCGACAGGAGGTGCCGCCGCGGATCGTGCTGTACCGGCGGCCACTGGAGTTCCGGGCGATGGACCGCGAGGACCTCGCCGACCTCGTACATGACGTGATCATCGAACAGGTGGCGAACCTCCTCGGGGTCGACCCCGACGAGTTGGCCTGAGCCGCCCCCGCGAGCATCCCCGTGCGGGCGAGCCGGGCGGCCCCCACCGCCCCGACTCCGCACCACTCAGGCGGCCCCCGCCGCCTTGACTCCGTACCGCTCAGGCGACCTGCGCCGCCTCGACGGTCAACCGCTCAGGCGGCACGCCGCTTCAACTTGCGCCGCTCCCGCTCCGAGAGCCCGCCCCAGATCCCGAAACGCTCGTCGTGCCCGAGAGCGTATTCGAGGCATTCGGTCTTGACCTCGCAGCGCGAGCAGATTCGCTTCGCCTCGCGGGTCGAGCCGCCCTTCTCGGGAAAGAACGCCTCGGGGTCGGTCTGCGAGCACAGCGCCCGCTCCTGCCACTCCGGCGCGTTTCCGAGCAGGTCGGCCACTTCGAGCTGGCCGTCCATCAAATGCCTCCTTGTCGCGCACCGGCGTCATCGCCGCTGCAACCCCCCACGCGAAAGGCGTGCTTGTCCGTCCGGTCCCGTTTTGTTGCGTTCCGTGCGAACAACCCCATTCAAATTACACGCGTGTAATGCGTGCGCCGTCAAGCCAAACTTGATAATGGAGTCGCCCTCCCGACACCCCCGGTCGATCACGTGGACCGTCCGGCCTCGCAACCTGCCCTATCGATTCAGACCCCGGCCGAGTAACGCCCTCTCCGGCGAGTTGCCCGACTTTTCTGCCGTGGCGCTCCCCCGAGAGGCCGCCGGCGCGACGGCGCCAGGAGCATCCGACGACCCCTCCCCACAAAGCTGATCTTGGTGGGGGACAGGTTAACGCGGCTCGGCCCAGACCGCCCGTCGAGTCGTGGACAGCCGTCGCGCCCCGTCCACATTGTGGACGGGGCGCGACCGAAAGGAGGTGTCGTGGGGTCAGCCGGCGACCCGGAAACCGCTGCTCGGCCAATTGAACTCGGCTATCGCTCCACCATGGACAGAAACCTTGCCGGCAGGCGTGCTGTCGTCCCACCAGACGGTATATGAGCCGGCGGGCAGGCCGGGGTAGACCGCGGTGTGGAGCGATCCGTCCCGCACCCGACGCTCCCGTACCGCCGAGTGGACCCGGCGCGCATCGTCCCGGCTGATCTCGATTTCCCGGCCGTGCAGGTCCGGACCGGTGTGGATGATCAGAGCGCCGGTGTCGCCGCCCAGATCGAGGACGACACTGCCGGTCTCCGACGGTCCGTACGCATGCTCGTGCATTCGCCGTCCCCCGCGCCGCTCAGGACGCCGCCGGCGGGTTGTTGAACCCGTCGTACGGCGTACCCAGGTAGGGGAAGTTGGCCAGGAACGGCGCGGTCACGTCGGCGGCGCTCAGCCCCGGAGTGACCGCGGCGGTCGCCGCGTCCGGGCGGAACGTCTTGTCCACCAGCGGGACGGTCAGGCCGGCGATCGCGCGCAGGGCGATGCTGACCACGTCGTCGGCGACCCGCCGCCCGTTCGGGAAGCCGGCCAGGTCACCGCCGAGCACGCCGAACCGGTCCGGTTGTCGGCTGGGCGGGATCGCCGTGTTCAGCCGCAGCATGTCGGCCTGCACGTCACCGGTGGCGTTGGTGAAGCCGTCGATCAGCCCGACCGGTACGCCGGTGAGCAGGATCGCGACCAGGTCCGCGCGGGCCTTCTTCGCCTTGGTGAGCTTGTCCAGGTTGGGAAAGACGTCCGGGTAGAGCGCCGGCAGCAGCGCCGCCAACTCGGGCTGCTCGACGTACTGCGCGAACCTCTTGTCCTCGGACGGCGGCAGCGAGTTCCACAGGTCCTTCTTGGACATCGGCACGATGACCTCGTTGAACAGGGGATTGCCCAGCCGGGAGACCTGGGTGAACGGGCCGGTGGAGGTGTCCGCCGCCGCGCGGTCGCCGAGCACCCGGACCTGCCGGCGGGACGCGGACGTCCACACTCCGATGACCGACGCCGGGTCCGCCGCGCCGTACCGGCTGGCGCGACGGCGCACCTTGGCCATCGGCACCTGTAGCGCGAGGCTGTGCACGTTCATCCGGTCGGTGGCGTTGACCGGCTCCCCCTCGGCCTTGAAGAGTTTCTTGCCGGCCACGTGCAGCTGCTGGAACGGCCGCAACGTGCCGAGGTCGAAGATCGCCCCCAGGTCGACGAAGAAGCCGTCCGCGCGCTGCCCGGCGAAGACCCGTTCCCCCGTGGAGAGCGAGTAGGTGGCCTGGCGGACGAGGTCGGCGTACTTCGGGGTGGACAGCGGGCCGACGTTGCACGGCGGGCAGGGCAGCTTGTGCGCCAGCCGGTGCTCCCGACCGTCGGCCACCCGGGTCAGGCTGTAGAACTGACGCCGGTTCCAGTTCTTGCTGTCCAGCGAATCGATCGGACCGGTGTTGTAGAGAAAACTGTTCGGATTGGTGATCTCGGTGTGGAATTCGAACCGGTAGGTGACATCCGGCCGACCGTCACCGTCGTTATCGATGTGGATCTCGTAGCGCACGTCGTCGCCGAACTCGAAGAAATTCGGGCCCCCGGACGGGAGTTGCAACGGCACGTAGTTGGCGATCAGCGTGACCGAGTCGGGGCGGTCGGGGCTGACGAACGCGTACAGATCGGAGCTGTCGGCGACCGGATCCTTGGCTATCTCCGGGGCCTCGCGGTGTGAAGACATGGCGGACCAACCTCACTGAGCGGGAAACAGGGTGGCGGGCGGAGCGTCGGGTCAGCGCCGTGCGGCGCGCCGCAGCCGGTCCGCCAGGCCGCGGTCTCGTACCTCGATCCGGGACTCACCGACGAAGACATCCATCGTCCCGGAGGCGGCGTCGCGCAGGTGCACGACGATCGGCTCGTCGGCGCGCGCCGCCGCGCCGGGCGCGTTCTGCGCGGCCGACAGGCCCGGCACGGTGAGCGCGGCGGCGCCGAGGGTGGCGCTGGCCGCGGCGGTCAACGTCTGCCGGCGGGTCAGGCGCGGCCAGGGCCGCTTCCGCTGATCACTGGTCATGGACAACCTTTCCGGCGGCGGCGCGAACGCGCCCGCGGTGACGGACGGGTCCGGTGCCGCCTGCCGACGCCGCCGGGCCCCTGGGGGACACCGGCGGCGATCCTCGCCGCGACCGCCGCCGGCATCGCTTGGTACGGCCGGCGGCGGGGAAAGGTTCGATCTCAGGGCCGGGCGTGACCGTACGCGGTCGAGCGCTTGCGCGCCGGACGACCGGCGGACTTCGCGATGGCCCGCAACTGCTCCTCGGTACGCGCCGACCCGTTGTCGGAGCCGGCCATCCGGGAGATGGTCTCCTCCATCAGCGTGCCGCCCAGGTCGTTGCAGCCGCCCTGGAGCATCGCGACCGTGCCCTCGTCGCCCAGCTTCACCCAGGAGCACTGGATGTTGTCGATCCGGCCGTGCAGCAGCAGCCGCGACATCGCGTGCACCGCCCGGTTCTCCCGCCAGGTCGGCCCGGGCCGGGCGATGCCGGCCAGGTAGATCGGGGCGTTGGTGTGCACGAACGGCAGCGCCACGAACTCGGTGAAGCCGCCGGTACGGTCCTGCACCCCGGCCAGTACCCGGAAGTGCGCCAGCCACTGCCCGGGATGGTCGACGTGGCCGTACATCATCGTGGAGCTGGACCGGATGCCCAGCTCGTGCGCGGTGCTGACCACATCGACCCAGGCGGCGGCCGGCAGTTTGCCCTTGGTCAACACCCAGCGCACGTCGTCGTCGAGGATCTCCGCGGCGGTGCCCGGGATGGTGTCCAGCCCGGCCTCGCGAAGCTGGGTCAGCCACTCGCGAACCGGCACTCCCGCCTTCGCCGCAGCGGTGACGATCTCCATCGGGGAGAACGCGTGCACGTGCATCTCCGGTACCCGGGCCTTGATCGCGCGCACGATGTCGGCGTAGCCGGTGACCGGCATCTTCGGGTCGATACCGCCCTGGAGGCAGACCTCGCTGGCGCCGGCGTCCCACGCCTGGGCGGCCCGGTCGGCGACCTGCTCGACGGAGAGCCGGTAGGCGTCGGCGTCCCGCTCACGCTGGGCGAAGGCGCAGAACCGACAACCGACGTAGCAGACGTTGCTGAAGTTGATGTTGCGGTTGACCACGTACGTGACGTCGTCGCCGACCGCGTCCCGGCGTACGTCGTCGGCCAGCCGGCACAACTCGTCGAGCGCCGGACCGTCCGCGCCGAACAGCGCCAGCGCGGCATCGGTGTGACCCGGGTCCAGCAGCGCTGCCGGGTCGTCGGCGGCCAGCCGCAGCCCGGCCCGCAGGTCGTGGTCGCCGGCGAGGGCGGTCGGCCCGGCGGTCACCTTCGTGGCCACCTCGGCCCAGTCCCCGTAGACGCTGTCGAAGTCACCGCGCCGATCATCGGTACGGCCGGTGGTGTCGATCGTGACGTGCAGGTCGGTACGCCCGCCGAACACCTCCTCCGGCTCCTGCCACGGACGGCCCTGCGGCCGAGCCGACTCGACCGCCAGCCCGGTGGCCGGATCCGCCAGGGCGCTGACGTGCGGCAGCAGCCGGGGGTCGAGCCACGGGTCGCCGGCACGCACGTACTCGGGGTAGATGGTCAGCCGCTCGCGCAATGTGAACCCGGCCAGCTCGGTGTGCCGGGCCAGCTCGTCGATCTGCGGCCAGGGGCGTTCCGGGTTGACGTGGTCCGGGGTGAGCGGGGAGACGCCGCCCCAGTCGTCGATACCCGCCCGCAGCAGCAGGTCGTACTCGCCGGCGATGAGGTTCGGCGGGGCCTGGATCCGCGCCTTCGGGCCGAGCAGCAGCCGGGCCACCGCCACCGTCGCGGCCAGGTCGTGCAGCTCCGCGTCGGGCATGCCGCGCATCGCGGTGTCCGGCTTGGCGCGGAAGTTCTGCACGATCACCTCCTGGAGGTGGCCGTACTCCCGATGGGCGCGGCGGATCGCGAACAGCGCGTCGACCCGCTCGGCCGGGGTCTCCCCGATGCCGATCAGGATGCCGGTCGTGAACGGCACCCCGACCCGGCCGGCGTCGTCGAGCACCCGCAGCCGGACCGCCGGCTCCTTGTCCGGCGAGCCGAAGTGCGGACCGCCCGGCTCGGACCAGAGCCGCGTCGCGGTGGTCTCCAGCATCATGCCCATGCTCGGCGCGACCGGCTTGAGTCGTTGCAGCTCCGACCAGGACAGCACCCCCGGATTGAGGTGCGGCAGCAGCCCGGTCTCCTCCAGCACGGCGACCGCGCAGGCGCGCAGGTAGTCCAGAGTCGAGTCGTAGCCGCGCTCGTCCAGCCAGGTGCGGGCCGCCGGCCAGCGCTCCTCCGGCCGGTCGCCGAGGGTGAACAGGGCCTCCTTGCAGCCCTGCGCGGCGCCCGCTCGGGCGATCGCCAGCACCTCGTCGCGATCCAGGAACGGCGCCGGCAGCCGGTGCGGCACGGTGGCGAACGTGCAGTAGTGACAACGGTCCCGGCAGAGCCGGGTCAGCGGAATGAAGACCTTCTTGGAGTACGTGACCACGCCGGGCCGCCCGGCCTCGCGCAGCCCGGCGTCACGGATCCCACCGGCCACCCGGAACAGTTCGTCGAGCGCGTCACCGCGGGCGGCCAGCAACGCGGTCGCCTCGTCGACGTCCAGCGCCCGCCCGGTCGCGGCCCGGCCCAGGGCCCGCCGCACGCTCGCGTCGCTCGGGCCGGAGTGGGTGCGATCAACCATCCGCTCAGCCTATGCGCTGCGCCCGACCGCTTTACCGACCCCGGCCCGCAGGGTGCGAATCGGCACGCTTCCCATACAGCCGGACCCCTAGATCATGGAGACGTCAGCGCGGCTGCTCCGGGTGGTCGCCCGGCTTGATCTGCTGGGTCCGGTCGTCGTCCGCGTCGGCGGGGCGGGAGATCACCTCGGTCGGGTCGGCGGACTGGCGCGGGATGGCCTGGGTGGGGTCGGCCGACGGCGGCTGCCCGAAGGGCGGCGCGGACGGCGTCGGAGGCGCGGGATTCACCGGCGGCGCGGACTGCGGGGCCGCCGGGTACGCCGGCACGGACTGCCCGGCCGGCGGTGCCGACTGCGGGAACGGCGGCGCTGACTGCGGGAACGGCGGCGCTGACTGCGGGAACGGCTGGAACGGGGGCGAGGGCTGGCCGTACTGGCCGGGGAACTGCGCCGGAGGGTAGCCGCCGGACTGACCGGGGCCACCGGGCTGACCGGGGGTCGGCCAACCGCCCGGCTGGCCACCGGGCTGCCCCGGCGCCGGCCAGCCACCCTGCTGCTGCGGCCAGCCCGCCTGCGGCTGCCCGTAGACGCCCGGCTGGGGCTTGGGCTTGGGCACGTAGTACAGGGTGCGCCAGAGCGTGAAGACCACCCAGGCGGCGACCGCGAAGATGACCAGCCAGCCGAACCGGGTGAGCACGCCGAGCAGCGCGTCGAGCACCTCGGCCTTGGCCAGCCGGCCCACGGTCCAGATCAGCATCGTGAGGGTGCCGAAGAGCGCGCTGAACGCGTACTCGCCGAGGGCCACCTGCGTGATCAGCTTCGCCTTGGGCAGCACCGGGGAGATGTGGGTGGCCAGCAGTACGGCCAGCAGCGGCAGGACCACCGCCTCGATGCCGATGAACGCGAAGAAGGCGCTGCCCGAACGGTCGTCGAAGGAGCTGTAGTCGTTCGGAGCCAGCAGCCGGAGCAACCCGACGAAGAGGAAGACGGCGTTGGCGCCGAGCAGCGCGAGCGCTGCCAGTTCGCGGAGCGGCTTGGTCAACTGGCGGGCCTGCGACGCGTCGGTGGACGCGGGCTCGGCGGGGCTGGTCACGAACTCCCCCTCGGGGCGTGGACGGACAGGGCGCACGTGAGCCTAGTCTCCCCGACCAGCGGCGGACCGGAGGCGTCACGTGCGCGAGGATGGTCGACATGCGCATCGTGGTTCTGGCCGGCGGCATCGGCGGCGCTCGGTTCCTGCTCGGCGTCCGGGCGTACGCCCGCGCGGTCGGCGCCGAGGTGACCGCCGTGGTCAACGTCGGCGACGACCTGTGGCTGCACGGGTTGAAGATCTGTCCCGACCTGGACAGCGTCATGTACACCCTCGGCGGTGGCGCCGATCCCGAGCGGGGCTGGGGCCGGGTCGGGGAGAGCTGGACGGTCAAGACGGAGCTGGCCGCGTACGGGGCGGAGCCGACCTGGTTCGGCCTGGGCGACAAGGACATCGCCACCCACCTGGTGCGCAGCACCATGCTCAACGCCGGCTACCCGCTGCACGCGGTCACCGAGGCACTGGCCACCCGGTGGGATCCGGGCGTACGCCTGCTGCCGGCGACCGACGACCGGCTGGAGACCCATGCGGTCGTGAACGACGACGAGGGCCAGCGCGCGATCCACTTCCAGGAGTGGTGGGTGCGGTACCGGGCGGACATCTCCACCGAACGCTTCATCTTCGTCGGCGCCGAGGCGGCCAAGCCGGCGCCCGGGGTGCTGGAGGCGATCGGCGCGGCCGATCTGGTGCTGGTCGCGCCGAGCAACCCGGTGGTGAGCGTCGCGCCGGTGCTGGCCGTGCCGGGGATACGCGAGGCGGTGGCCGACGGGCCCGCGCCGGTGGTCGGCATCTCGCCGATCATCGGTGGTGCCCCGGTGCGCGGGATGGCCGACCGTTGCCTCGACGTGCTCGGGGTCGAGTGCAGCGCGGCCGGTGTCGGCCGGCTCTACGGGGGGCGTAAGGCCGGCGGGTTGCTGGACGGCTGGCTGGTCGCCGAGGAGGACGCGGGCACGGTGGTGCCGGAGGTGACGGTCCGCGCGGTGCCGTTGCGGATGACCGACGAGGCGGCGACGGCGGCGATGGTCCGCGCCGCGGTGGAGTTGACGTGAGGCTGGAGATCCTGCCGGTGCTGGGCATCGGCCACGTGACCGAGGGCGACGACCTGGCGGCGCTGATCGCCACCTCGGCGCCTTGGCTTCGCGACGGCGACGTGCTGGTGGTCACCAGCAAGATCGTCTCGAAGGCCGAGGGGCGGCTGGTCGACGTCCCGGCGGACGGGCCCGAGCGCCTCGCCGCGCGGGACGAGGTGCTCGCCTCGGAGACCGCCCGGGTGGTGGCCAGCCGGGGGCCGACCCGGATCGTGCAGACCCACCACGGTTTCGTGATGGCCTCGGCCGGCATCGACGCGTCGAACGTGGACAAGACCCGGCTGGTGCTGCTGCCGGTCGACCCGGACGCCTCGGCGCGCGGGCTACGCGACGCGCTGCGGGAACGCTACGACCTGGATGTCGCCGTGATCGTCAGCGACACCATGGGCCGGCCCTGGCGCAACGGGCTCACCGACGTGGCGCTCGGGGTCGCCGGGATGCCGGCCATCCGTGACCACCGGGGCGAGGTGGATCCGTACGGCAACGAGCTGCAACTGACCCAGATGGCCGTGGTGGACGAGCTGGCGGGCGCCGGCGAGCTGATCAAGGGCAAGTGCGACCAGGTCCCGGTCGCGGTGGTGCGCGGCTACCTCTCCGCGTCCCGCCCGGACGACTCGGGTGGCGCGCGGGCGCTGGTCCGCGATGCCGCGCAGGACCTCTTCGCGCTCGGTACCGCCGAGGCCCGGGCCGCCGGGCTGGCCGACGCCGCCGCCCTGGCGGACGGCCCCGGCCCGACGCCGGCCGACCCGGCCGCGGTGCGGCGGGCGATCGACGCGGTGGCCGGGCTGGTCGCCCCCGGCACGGTCTTCACCCTGGTCGACGAGGCAGAGGTACGCGCCGGCCTGATCGCCGAGGTGCCCGGCTGGCCGGCCGACGCCACCGCTCTGGTGCTCGGGTCGCCACCGGCGCCGCTCGAACCGATGGACCTGGTCCGCTTCGGCGCCGACCTGCACCGGTTGCGCGTCGCCCTGGCCGCCGAGGGCATCGGGTCCACCCTGCTGCCCCCGCCCGCCGGCAGCCCGGCCAGCGGCACGCTCGCCCTCTGACGACCGGCCGGGTCAGGCGTCCAGCATGGCCCGGCCCAGCGGCGTCAACGTGTGCAGCACCGTGTTGCGGTCCCGTTGGCTGACCAGCAGGCCGGCGTTGCGCAGCACGGTGGCGTGCTGGCTCGCCGCCGCCGGCGAGATGTTGAGCCGGCGGGCCACCTCACCGGTGGTGCAGCCGTCGTCGCTGGCCTGCAACACCGCCGCGCGGGTGCGGCCGAGCAGTGCGGCGAGCGACTCGCGGCCCGCGCCGGGACCGGCCGATCCGGAGCCGTCGGCCGGGGCCAGGCCGCCCAGCCGGTCCACCGGGTAGACCAGCACCGGCGGCAGCGCCGGATCGAACAGCGCCACCGGGGTGCTCGCGCAGAAGTACGACGGCACCAGCAGCAGCCCTCGGCCGTCCAGGTGCAGTTCCCGGCTCTGCGGGTAGTCGCGAACCTCAAGCACGCCGCTCTCCCAGCGCATCGCCGGTCGGAGGCTGGTGAGCAGCCCCTCGACCCCGCCGTCGAGCAGGGCCCGGGCCCGGCGGGTACGGTCCGCCGCCACGGCGGCCTGGATCCGGCTCCAGTACGGGCTGATCGCCAGTGACCGGTACCGCTCCATGGATTCGGCGAGATGGTGCAGTGCCGCCACCTCGCCCCGGGCCAGTGCGGCGGCCGAGGAGGGCAGCGAGTTCTCGGTGGCCAGCACGCTCAGGTCGCGGTTCAACAGCTCGATGGGGGTGCTGCGGACCGCGTCGAGCCCGGCCTCGAACCCGTCCACGCTGGCGTACGGGGTGAGGAAGTCGGGGAAGTATCCGCGCGGCGGGCTCAACGCGAAGAGCAGCCGGAGCTGTTCGGAGGCGGCGTCCTGGCGCAGCTCCCGGGCCACGGTGCGTCGCCAGGCCGCCGTGAGCGGGTCGCTGCTGCGGCCCAGCAACGCGTGCAGGCTGAGGACCGACTCCCAGACCGGGTCCGCCGCCGGTGCAACCCGGGTCCGGAGGATGTCCTCCCCAGAAAAGTAGATCTTCAGCATGGAGTGCTCCTGTGCCACCGGACAGGGGGATGCCGGGTGACCGTTCGCACTCTACTCGGCCGGCAGTTATCTCCACGTTTAAGCCTGGGCTGAAAAACCTCGACGCCTCCGGGCGCGGTTCGGCATGCTTCCAGTGCCCGAACACGGCACCGGCGCGTCGCAGACGCACCGGCGCTGGGGCACCGGGGCCGGGGAGGACCGGTGACCGGGCGGCACCACGAGGGTCTGCGGCTCTTTCTCCGCAGAGGTGCCGTCCCGGTCATCCACGCGTCGCCTCCTGCCGCCGCCCGGCTCAGCCGACCCAGAGCGCGACCCGGTGGTCCTCGTCCGTGACGTAGAAGGGCCGCCCGTCCAGCTCGGCCAACCCCTCGACGTGGTGGAACGGCGCCAGGTCCGCCACCACCACACCGGCGAGCAGATGCCGGTCCGGGGCCGCGACCCGCGCTTCGCCGGCCGGCAGCCGGAACCGCACATGCCGGGAAGTCACGTCACCCCCGCCCGGATGGTCGTCCAGCAGCACCGAACCCTTGCCCAGCGCGTCGATCGACCCGATCACGGCCGCGTACCCGCCATCGGGGGTCGGGGTGATCGCCCGGAACCCGGTCAGCGCGCCCGACGGGGTCACCCCGGTCAGCGCGTACACCCCCAGCGCACGCGGCCACACCGGCTCCGCCGCGAACATTCCCGGCACATCGGCCACCTCGACCAGGATCGGCTCACCAGCCTCGGTGACCGGGAAACGCAGCCCGAGCAGTACCGTGCCGGCCGGGGTGAAGGTCGCCGCCTCCACATTCAGCGGCAGGTCGTCCGGGGTCAGCCGGCGTACCCACCTCTTGGCCTTGGCGGTCCCCCGGGCCAGGGTTTCGACGATGAACCGGTCCCGCACCCGCTTGCCCGGCGGCAACGAGGTCAGCGGCGAGGCGGCCAGCGCGTCGTTCACCGCCCGGTGCAGGCGAAACGAGTTGCGCACCACGTGCACCGGCACCGTGCCGGCAACCGCGTCGTCCTCCCGGAACCGGGCCACGAAGGCACGTCGAGGGCGCAGCGGGCCGGCCTTCGAGCCAAAGTGGGAGCCGAAGACGTACACCCAGCCGTCGTGGTGGGCGAGCGCCTCACCGTCCTCGGTCCGGCCGTTCTCCACACCGGCGTCCGCCAGCACGTGCCGGGCCGTCCACTCGCCGTCGTCCAGCTCCAGCAGCAGCGCCAGGCAGCGTTCCACCGGCCCCTCGTCCAGCACGGTCCAGAAGCCCCGTCGAGCGCCGTACGCCCGCAGCAGCTTCGCCGACCGCACCGGTAGCAGGTCACTGGCCTCGTTACCGGCCACCACGAATTCGAGGAGTCGCAGGGTCACCGCGCCAGGGTACGGAGGGTCCGCTCGTACAGTGACGGGGTGCCCGACATCGCGATCACCGGACCCACTCATCCGACCGACCCCGAGGCGTACGCGGCTCTGCACGCCGACGCCACCGCGCTGCTCGACGGCTGGCAGCCCACCCGCCCGGCCGCTGCCGCCGCACGGGAGCGCACCCTCGCGCTGCTCGCCGCCGGCCCGATCGCGATGATCCGGGAACACGTCCCCGGGCACGTGACCGCCAGCGCGCTGGTGCTGGACTCGACCGGTTCGCGCGTACTGCTCTGCCTGCACGGCAAATTCGGACGCTGGGTGCAGCTCGGCGGGCACTGCGAGCCCGTCGACCAGACCCTCGCCGGCGCCGCGCTGCGCGAGGCCACCGAGGAATCCGGGATCGCCGGGCTGCGCATCGACCCGGTGCCGATCGACATCGACGTGCACCCGGTGCGCTGCCAGGGTGGCTCACACCACTACGACGTCCGCTTCGCCGTACTCGCCCCGCCCGCCGCCGTGGAACAGGTCAGCGACGAGTCCGAGGCGCTGGGCTGGTTCCCGCCGGACCAGCTGCCTGAGCCGCTGGCCGGCGGGACCGCACAACTTGTCGAGCCGGCCCTCGCGGCACTCAGACGTAGCCCTCTTCGCCCCGCTCCTTGAGTTCGTCGACCAGGGCCTTGACGTCCTGGGCGCGGTCACGTGGGCACACCAGCACCGCGTCCGGGGTGTCCACCACGATCAGGTCGTGCACTCCGAGTGCGGCCACCAACCGGCCGGACTGCGGCACCACCACCAGGTTGGTGCTGTCCCGCAGCAGCACACCCGACTTGGCGTCGGTGCCGAGCACCACGTTGCCGGTCGCGTCGGCCGGCAGCACGTCGCCCAGGGTGTGGAAGTCACCGACGTCGTTCCACCCGAAATCGCCGGGAACGGTGGCAACCCGTCCGGCGGTGGCCGCGCCCTCCATCACCGCGTAGTCGACGGAGATCTTCGGCAGGGTCGGCCAGACCGTGCCGAGCACCTCGTCCTGCTCCGGCGTGCCCCAGGCCGCGGCGATCGTGGCGACACCGGCGTGCAGGGCCGGCTGCTGGCGGGCCAGCTCGGCGAGGAACACGTCCACCCGCCAGACGAACATGCTCGCGTTCCACAGGTGCCGGCCCGAACGGACGTACGCCTCGGCGATCTCGGCCGCCGGCTTCTCCTTGAACTCGGCAACCGGCCGCCACGGGGCGTCGTCGGTCTGGTCGCCGGTCTCCAGGTAGCCGTAGCCGGTCTCCGGTCGCGTGGGCGTGATCCCGACGGTCATCAGCATGCCGTGCTCCGCGCCGCGGACCGCCTCCTGGACGGTCCGCACCCAGCTCTCCGGGTCGCCGATGAGGTGGTCGGCCGCGAAGCTGCCCATCACCGCGTCCGGATCGCGCTGCGCGATCACCGCGGCGGCCAGCGCGATCGCCGCGCAGGAGTCCCGGGGCGATGGCTCGACCAGGATGTTCTCCTCGGGCAACCCGGTCAGCTGCCGGGCCACCGCCGCGACGTGCGCGGCACCGGTGACCACAAGGGTGCGGTCCGGTGTGGTCAGCGGCGCGAGCCGCTCCACGGTCGCCTGGAGCAGCGAAGCATTGGTGCCGGTCAGCGGGTGGAGGAACTTGGGGTGGCCGGCGCGGGACAACGGCCACAACCTCGTGCCGCTGCCACCTGCCGGGATGACCGCATAGAGCATCCGCACATCATGCCCGACCGAGCGCGGCCGGAGTGGCCGGGTTGCCGTCGGGGTGTCGACGGTCAGGAGCGGGCGGGTTGCCGTCGGGGTGTCGACGGTCAGGAGCGGGCGCGACTCCAGGCGGCGATGTGCACCTCGGCGCTGGACTCCCAGGTGAACTCCTTGGCCCGGTCGAAACCGGCCTTCGCCAGCGACAACCGGCGGTGCTCGTCGTCCAGCAGGGCGGCCAGATCGATACCGATCTGGGCCGGGTCCTCCGAGGTGTACGCGACCGCGTCGCCGCCCACCTCGGGCAGCGAGAGCCGAGGCGTGGTCAGGACCGGGGCCGCGCAGGCCATCGCCTCCAGGATCGGCAGCCCGAACCCCTCGCCGTAGGACGGGTAGGCGGCGACCAACGCGCCACCGAGGAAGCCGGGCAGGTCGGCGTAGCGCAGGTAGCCGGGGCGCAGCAGCCGCAGATGGGACGGGACCTCGGCCACCGCCCGATCAATGTCGTCGTCGTGCCCCTGACCACCGGCGATCACCAGCGCCGGCGGGTCGGCCCGGTCGGCCACCGCCTGTGCCCAACCGCGAATCAGGTTGGGGACGTTCTTGCGCGGCTCCTTGGCACCGAGGAAGGCGACGTAGCTGCTGTTGCCCAACCCGAGCCGAGCGCGCACCCGGGCCTTCTCCTCCTCGCTGGGCGCGTGGAAGGCGGCCTGGTCGACCCCGTGGTAGGCCACGTCGATCCGGGTCGGGTCGGCGTCGAGCAGACGGATCAGCTCGTCCCGGGTGGCCTTGCTGGGCACGATCACCCGGTCCGCGCGACGCAGCGAGGTCTTGATGGCGCTGCGGAAGAAAGTCCGGCGGGACTTGTCGTAGTGCTCCGGCTCGGTGAAGAACGTCGCGTCGTGCACGGTGACCGTGACCGGGCAGCCCGCCCGCAGCGGACAGGTGTAGAAGGGCGAGTGCAGCACGTGCGCACCCACCTGCTGGGCGAGCAACGGCAGGCCGGTCTGCTCCCAGGCGAGCCGGGCCGGGCGGTGCGCCACGGCGGCCGGGGCGGGAATGATCTCCGCACCGGGCAGCATCCGAGTGTACCGCTCCAGATCGGTGCGGAGGCTGACGACGGCCAACTCCACCCCCGAACCGCACACCTTGCCGAGGGCACCGAGCAGGCCGTCGACGTAGCGACCGACACCGCCACGGTCGGCGGGGACACTCGTGGCGTCGATGAGCACGCGGGGCGGGCGACCGGCGGTCACGGGGCGACTCCTTGCACTGGCAGGTCTGTGGGGAACAACACTCCGGGGGCCAAGCCTACGCCGGAGCACGGTCCCGACGCTGACTGCGACCCGACGGTACGCCGACTTGTCATCGTCTTCGAGTACGGCCCACAGGGGCGTATCGTTCGCGCCGATGGCCGACAACATTGCCCGGGTGTTCGCCGACGCGATCGCGACCGACCCGACCCGACCGCTGCTGACCTGGTACGACGATGCCAGCGGCGACCGCACCGAACTATCCGGCGCGACCCTGGCGAACTGGGTGTCCAAGACCGCCAACCTTTTGGTCGACGAGGTCGGCCTCGGCCCGGGCGACCCGGCCGGAGCGCTGCTGCCACCGCACTGGCAGACCGCAGCGGTGCTGCTGGGCTGCTGGTCGGCCAAGCTGAACGTGCTCGACAAGCCGGGCGACGTGGACGTGCTCTTCGCCGCCGCCGACCGGGCCGACGAGGCACAGTCCTGGCCGACCGGCGACAGGTACGCGCTCGGGCTTCTCCCACTCGCCGCCCCGCTGCGCCAGACGCCGGCCGGGTTCGTCGACTACGTGGTCGAGGTACGCCGGCACGGCGACCACTTCACGCCGCAGCCCGGCCCCGGCCCCGCCGACGAGCGCCTGCTCGCCCACGCGCAGACCCGCGCCGCGGAGCTGGGCATCACGCGCGGCGCACGGATCCTGGTCAATGCCACGGCATACCCCGACCCGGTCGACTGGCTGCTCGCGCCGCTGACCCAGGCCGCCAGCGTCGTACTCTGCGCCAACCTCGACCCCACCCGCCTCCCCACCCGCCTGACCACAGAACAGGTAACCCACCCCCTCCCCTAACCCCACCCAGCCCCGCTCTCCCTCCCGTCCCGCCGCGCCCTGCCGCGCCCCGCGCCCCGCCGCGCCCGCGCCCGCGCCCCGCTGCGCCCGCCGCCCCGCCGCGCC
>NZ_JBHSQS010000036.1:0-37961 GCF_042658605.1 Micromonospora vulcania
GGCGCGAGCGGGGCGGGGCGGGGCGGGGCGCGGCGCGGGGCGGGGCGGGGCGGGGCGGGGCGCGCGGCGGGGCGGGTTTGGCGGCGGGCCTGGTGATCCGGTTGACTGGTCCGGTGTTGAGGGTGGGGTTGACCGGCGGGATCGGTTCGGGCAAGAGCGCGGTGGCCGCGCGGCTGGTCGAGCAGGGCGCGGTGCTCATCGACGCCGACCAGGTGGCCCGGGAGGTCGTCGCGCCGGGTACCGAGGGGCTGGCCGAGATCGTCGCCGCTTTCTCGGAGCAGGTGCTGGACTCCGACGGCGCGTTGGACCGCGCCGCACTGGGAGCGGTGGTCTTCGCCGACGAGACCGCCCGCCGCCGGTTGGAGGCGATCACCCATCCTCGGGTGCGGGCCCGTACCGCCGAGCTGGCCGCCGCGGCGGCACCCGACGCGATCGTCGTCAACGACGTACCGCTGCTGGTCGAGGTCGGCCTCGCGCCGACGTACCACCTGGTGGTCGTGGTGCAGACGGCGGTGTCGACCCGACTGGAACGACTGGCGCGCGACCGGGGGATGGACCGCGCGGAGGCCGAGCGGCGGATCGCCGCGCAGGCCGACGATGCCCGGCGGCGCGCGGCCGCGGACGTGGTGCTGACCAACGACGGCAGCCTCGCGGCACTGCACGAGGCCGTGGACGAACTCTGGCGGCAGCGGCTGTCGCCCTACGAGCACAACCTGCGGGAGCGGCGGGTGGTCCCGCCACACCGGGTCGACCTGGCCGAGACCGACCCGAGCTGGCCGCGGCAGTACGGACGGCTGGCCGCCCGGATCCGGCACGCGCTCGCCCCGGCCGACCTGCGCATCGACCACATCGGCGCGACCGCGGTGCCCGGGCTCGCCGCCGAGGACGTCATCGACGTGCAGGTGGCCGTGCCGAACCTCGCCGACGCCGACGGGGTGCTGGCCGATCGGCTGGCGAACGCCGGATTCCCGCGGGTGCCGGGGCAGTGGTGGGACGACCCGCGCCCGGCCGGCAGCGGTCGGTGGGAGAAGCGGCTGCACGGCAGCGCCGACCCGGCCCGCCCGGTACGCCTGCACGTGCGGGCGGCCGACTCACCCGGCTGGCGGTACGCGTTGTTGATGCGCGACCACCTGTGCGCCGACCCGGACCAGCGGGCGGCGTACCTGCTGCTCAAGCGGGAGTTGGTCGACGCCGCGCCGGAGGTCAGCGGTGCCGGGACGGCCCGGGACCCCTGGTTCGACGAGGAGTACCTGCGGGCCGAGCAGTGGGCCGCGCAGACCGGCTGGACGCCGTGACCGGGCGTCGCCGAGGCTCGCGCACCATCCGGGATCAGGTCGTGCCGGCGCGCGGTCGTGGCGTGCCGGCCGGTCGGGCGGTGGTCTTCGGCCGGGGCGCCGGGGTCAACCGGGGCACCGAGGCGGGGGTGAGGTCGAGCTGTGCCCACGCGCCGGGGCCGGTGCGCAACTCCAGCCGCCGCAGCGGCCCGTCCCGGTCGATCCAGTAGCGCACCAGGGCGTCGGCCGTGCGTACCTCGACGACGTCCACGGTCCGTCCGCCGACGACGTCCTCGCGGACCCGTACGGCCGCGCCGCGTTGTCCGGCGGGCCGGGCGGCGTCGAGCGCGGCGTCGAGCAGCAGGCTCACCTCGTCCGCGCCGGAGCGGGTGGACCGCCACGTACCGGCCGGGGGCGGCAACGGGGGTCGACCCGGTGCCTCCGCGGTGCCACCGCCGCCGACGACCGCCGACACGTCCGACCGGGCCAGGCCGGCGGCGTCCCGGCGGAGCAGGGTCCGGCGATCCGGTACGCCGAGGTCGGCGACCGCCAGGTAGGCGGTGCGGGCGGTCCAGCTCAGCCAGCCGCTGCCGCGCAGGTTGGTGTCGGTGCCGACCGGCGCGGTCAGCGTCAGCGCCGCGCCGCCCTGGGCGCGAAGTCGGGCCGGCAGCCGGTCCAGCCGGTCCTGCTCGGCGCCGGTCAGTGCGCGGGGCAGGCCGGGTCGGCCACCGAGCGCGTCCACCGGGCGTAGCGACGGGCGGTCCGCCCGGTTGAGAAGCACCGTGATCGGGCCGACGCCGGGCAGCCGGGCCACCAGCTTGTGCAGCCGGCCGTCCTGGTCGAGCCAGTAGCGGGGCCGCCCGTCCGCGTCACCGGCCGTCGGCTGTTGCGCGCTGGCCGGTGTCGTGCCGCTCGGTGCCGGGCTGCCGGTGCCGGGGGCGGTACCGGCCGGCAAGGGCGCCTCGAGGACGTCCATCGGCCCGGCCCCGACGGTGTCCTGGGTGAGCCAGCGGGCACCGCCGTCGCGCAGCGGCTGGGCCGGGTCCGGACGGTCGGCGGCGAGGTCGAACAGCAGGTGCAGAACCGGTGCCAGGGTCGCCCCGGGTGCCAGCCGGTGCAGCCGCCAGCGGTCCGCGGGCGGCACCAGCGGTGGCGCGGCGGGGGTGGGCACCGCCGCCGGGTCCGGTCGGATCACCAGGACCGGGCCGGAGGTCTGCAACAGGCCCCGCTCGGCGCCCGCGCCCGGACCACCCACGTCGAGGTAGAGCAGCGGTCGCGACCAGTCCACCCAACCCACCAGTTCGGTACGGGCGGCGCCCGAGCCGACCGTGACGCGGACCCCGGCGCGCAGGTCCCGCAGGTTGGTGACCCGCATCGCGGCCAGTCGTTCGCTCTCCGCGACGGTCAACGGCCGGGTCGGCTCGGGCGGGGCCGGCGCCCAGCTCAGCAGGCCGATCACCAGCGCCGTGGCGGACGTCAGCGCGGTCAGGCCGAGCAACAGCAGCACCATCCGGCGCCGGCGACTGGCCGGTGCCGGGCCGGTGGCGTCGTCGACGGCCGGGTCGGCGGCGTCCTCGGGGTCGGTGTCGGGTGCCGGGGTCGCAGAGGTGTCCACGGATGTGAAACGGGTGGGGCGGCACCGGGGTGACGAGCAGGGGCGCTCGCGGCGGCCGGTCTGCGCCTCGAGCGCGACCACACGGGTGCGCACGCCGGACGAGCCGGGTGCTGCGACCGCAGTGCCGGGGGCGGCCGGCCGAGATGAGCGGCCCGGCCACCGGCCCGGTCGGCCGCCGCGAGCGGCCTACATCGAGAGGGTAGTCCCGGTGACATGTGCCACACAATGGGAATATTGAAGCTGATCACGTACCTGGCGTGACGGCCGTTCCTGTCGGACCTCCGGCGTACCGTTGCTGTCATGGCGCTCGACATTCCCCGGCTCGACGGCCGCTTCCAGGTCGTCAGCGAGTTTCAGCCGGCCGGCGACCAGCCGGCCGCCATCGACGACCTGGAGCGTCGGGTTCGGCGCGGCGACCGCAACACGGTGCTGCTCGGCGCGACCGGCACCGGCAAGAGCGCCACCACCGCGTGGCTGATCGAGCGCCTGCAGCGCCCGACCCTGGTGCTCGCCCCCAACAAGACGCTCTGCGCGCAGCTGGCCAAGGAGTTCAGCGAGCTGCTGCCGCACAACGCCGTCGAATACTTCGTCTCGTACTACGACTATTACCAGCCCGAGGCATATATCCCGCAGACCGACACCTACATCGAGAAGGACTCCTCGATCAACGAGGAGGTCGAGCGGCTGCGGCACTCGGCGACGATGTCGCTGCTCACCCGTCGCGACGTGATCGTGGTGGCGACCGTGTCGGCGATCTACGGCCTGGGCACCCCGGAGGAATACCTCGATCGGGCGGTCCGGGTCGAGGTGGGCCAGGAGCTCGACCGCGACAAGCTGCTGCGTCGGCTCGTCGACATCCAATACACCCGCAACGACATGGCCTTCAACCGGGGCACCTTCCGGGTCCGCGGTGACACGCTGGAGATCATCCCGGCGTACGAGGAGCTGGCGGTCCGTGTCGAGCTGTTCGGCGACGAGGTGGAGAAGCTCTACTACCTCAACCCGCTGACCGGTGACGTGGTGCGTGAGGTCGACCAGTTGGTCATCTTCCCGGCCACGCACTACGCCGCCGGCCCGGAGCGGATGGAGCGGGCGATCCGCGACATCGAGGTGGAGCTGGCCGAGCGGCTTGCCGAGCTGGAGCGCCAGGGCAAGCTGCTGGAGGCGCAGCGGCTGCGGATGCGCACCACCTACGACATCGAGATGATGCGGCAGGTGGGCTTCTGCTCCGGCATCGAGAACTACTCGATGCACATGGACGGGCGGTTGCCCGGCAGCCCGCCGCACTGCCTGCTCGACTACTTCCCGGACGACTACCTCACCGTGCTCGACGAGTCGCACGTGACGATCCCGCAGATCGGCAGCATGTACGAGGGCGACGCCTCGCGTAAGCGGATGCTGATCGACCACGGCTTCCGGCTGCCCAGCGCCGCCGACAACCGGCCGCTGCGTTTCGACGAGTTCCTGGAGCGGGTCGGCCAGTCGGTCTACCTCTCGGCGACGCCCGGGCCGTGGGAGCTGGAGCAGGCGCAGGGCGAGTTCGTCGAGCAGGTCATCCGCCCGACCGGGCTGGTCGACCCGGAGGTCGTGATCAAGCCGACCAAGGGCCAGATCGACGACCTGATGCACGAGATCAAGCTGCGCACCGAGCGGGACGAGCGGGTGCTGGTCACCACGCTGACCAAGAAGATGGCCGAGGACCTGTCCGACTACCTGCTGGAGAACGGCATCCGGGTGCGTTACCTGCACTCCGAGGTCGACACGCTGCGCCGGGTGGAGCTGCTGCGCGAGCTGCGCAAGGGCGAGTACGACGTGCTGGTCGGCATCAACCTGCTCCGCGAGGGTCTCGACCTGCCCGAGGTGTCGCTGGTGGCGATCCTCGACGCCGACAAGGAGGGCTTCCTGCGCAGTGGCCGGTCGCTGATCCAGACCATCGGGCGGGCCGCCCGTAACGTGTCGGGTCAGGTGCACATGTACGCCGACAAGATCACGCCTTCGATGGCGAACGCGATCGAGGAGACCGATCGGCGTCGGGCCAAGCAGATCGCGCACAACGAGGCGCACGGGATCAGCCCGGAGCCGCTGCGTAAGAAGATCCACGACATCCTGGACGATATCTACCGCGAGGCGGAGGACACCGAGAACTCCCGGGTCGGTGGTGCGGTGCGCCAGCTCTCCCGGGGCAAGGCGCCGGTCAAGGAGACCCGGAGCCGGAGTCGGGCCTCCGCCACCACCCCCTCCCGGGAGGGGATGGCCCGTGCCGACCTGGCCCAGCTCATTCAGGAGCTCAACGACCAGATGCTGGCCGCGGCCCGCGAGCTGCAGTTCGAGCTGGCCGCCCGGATCCGCGACGAGGTCGCTGACCTGAAGAAGGAGTTGCGTGGCATGGACGCCGCCGGCGTGAAGTGACGGCCAGCTCGGCCGTCGCCACCAGGGCACCCGACGACCGGGTCGGTTGCGGTGTGCGAGCGTGCTATTGCACTGGGTGATCGTCCTGCGTACTCTCCCAAACTGGGGAGGCGGGGATGCCGTTGCCAACGAGTCCTGTCATTCGACGTGTACGGCTCGGTGCCGAGCTGCGCCAGCTACGCCGCCGTGAGGCGTTGACCCTGGAGCAGGTGTGCGACCGGCTGGGTTGGGCCTCGACCTCGAAGCTGTCCCGCATCGAGCTGGGTCAGAGCCGGCCGGATCTCGCCGATGTGCTGGATTTGCTGGACGTCTATCAGGTGCCGACGCCGGCCCGGGATGCGCTGATCGTGATCGCCCGGGACGCGGCCACCAGTCGTGGCTGGTGGAAGACGCTCGGTGAGATGAGCGAGCGGCAGCGCACCTACGCCGAGTTGGAGGCGGGTGCCGCCCACATCGTCGAGTACCAACCGGCGGTCGTGCCGGGGCTGCTCCAGACGCCGGCGTACGCCCGGTTGCGGGTCGCCGCGGGCGCCCTGCTCACCCCGGAGTTGGACGTGGAGGCCGAGGTGCGGGCCCGGGCCCTGCGGCAGGACGTGCTGCGCCGGGCGGATCCGCCCCGGTACACGGCGGTGCTCGCCGAGGCGACCTGCGACCCGGGTGACCTGCCGGTGGCGGTCTGGCGTGAGCAGCTGCGGCATCTGGTCGCGGTGACCGGCCTGGCCCACGTGACGGTACGGCTGCTGCCACGCGGCGCGGCCGGCGGCGGGCTGCACCCGCTCACGCCGTATTCCTGCTATGCCTTTCCCGACCCGGCGGACCCGCGCACGGTGATGCTGGAGGCGCTCACCACCGACGTGCGGTTGGCCACCGCGCTCGACGTCGACCGGTACGACCGGATGACCGAGGCGCTGCTGGCCGCCGCCCTGTCACCGGAGGAGACGGTCACCGCGTTGGCCCGCCGCGTGGGCGAATAAGCCCACGGTCGCACCCCGCGCGGCCACCGGGCCCGGCGCCCCCGAGTCCGTCGGGACCGGCAACCGGCGCGTGCGAGGGGCACCCTAACCGCGGGGTACGACAGCTCCACTCAGGCCGGTACGTCGAGGAAGTGCTCCACGATGGGCGGCCCGGCGAAGTGCGGGCCGATCAGCGCACGCCACTTCTCGAACCGCTCGGTGGCCCGGAAGTTCTCGTCGTGCGCCTCGACGGAGTCCCATTCGACCAGCAGCACGAACCGGGACGGGGACTCGATTCCCCGGGTCATCCGGACCGACCGGCAGCCGGGCGTGCCGGCGAGCACCGGATGCCCCTGGGCGTACGCGGCGGCGAACTCGTCCTCGTGTCCGGGCAGTACGTCGATCAGCGCGACCTCAAGCACCATGCCGGAAGCCTCCCACGGACGGTCGGCACGGCGGTGCCGTGGGGTCTGTTCCGGTGTCGGCGCTGGCCCTAGGGTGGGTGCCCGGGAGGGCACTGTGATGATCGACTGGCTCACCGGCACCGCGTTCGAGGTGGCCGGCACCGGCACGACCTGGGCGGAGCTGCTGGGGTTCGCCACCGGCGTGCTGAACGTCTGGCTGGTGGTGCGGCAGCGCATCGCGAACTGGCCGGTCGGTATCGCCAACGTGCTGCTGCTCATGCTGCTGTTCTGGACCGCGGGCCTGTACGCCGACGCCGGGCTCCAGGTCGTCTACGTCGCGCTCGGCTGCTACGGCTGGTGGCACTGGCTGTTCGGTGGTGAGCGGCGGAGCCGACTCACGGTGAGCCGGACGGAGCGGCGCGAGTGGCTGGCGTTGGCCGTCGTCGGGGTGCTGCTCACCGGCGCGCTCTGGGTCCTGCTGGACCGGGCCACGGACTCGACCGTGCCGCTGCCGGACGCGCTGACCACGGCGCTGTCCCTGCTGGCCACGTACGGGCAGACCCGCAAGCGGGTGGAGAGCTGGTGGCTGTGGATCGCCGCCGACCTGATCTACATCCCGCTGTACGCGTACAAGGGGCTGTGGCTCACCGCTGGGCTCTACCTGGTCTTCCTCGCACTGTGCGTGTTCGGGCTGCGCGCCTGGCGGGCCGATCAGCGTCGGGTCGAGCGGCCGACCCCCGTTCCGCCCGGTCCGGCTCCGGTGAGCGCGTGACCGACCGGGCGCCGCAGCGCACGACGAGCCCGCCGACCCGGGCGTCCACGGCGGAGTTCCGGCACGGCATGGTGGTGGGGAAGTTCTATCCGCCGCACGCCGGGCACCACGCGTTGATCACGGCCGCCGCCGCGCGGTGCGCCACGGTCACCGTGGTGGTGGCGCCCTCGCGTCGGGAGTCCATTCCGCTCGACGTGCGGTTGGACTGGCTGCGCGAGGCGCACGCGGACACGCCGTGGGTGCGGTTCGTCGGCCGGTACGACGACCACCCGGTGGACTACGACGATCCGGTGATCTGGGACGCGCACTGCGCGGTGTTCCGCGAGGCGGTCGGACCCGAGGTGGTGGACGCGGTCTTCTCCTCCGAGGCGTACGGCGTGGAGCTGGCCCGGCGCTTCGCCGCCGTACCCGTGGCGGTGGATCCGGATCGGCGGACCGTGCCGGTCTCCGGTACCGCGGTGCGCGCGGACCCGGCGGGCCACTGGCGGTGGCTCAGCCCGCCGGTGCGTGCCTGGTTCGTCCGGCGGGTGGTGGTGGTCGGGGCCGAGTCGACCGGTACGACCACGATGGCCGCGGCGCTCGCCACGCACTACGGCACCGCGTGGGTGCCGGAGTACGGCCGCGAGTTGACCGCCCGGAAGCTGGAGCGGCTGCGCGAGCGCTCGCCCGGGGCCACGATCTTCGATGTCGGCTGGGACCGGGAGGACTTTCGCACGGTGGTCCGTGAGCAGCAGAGGGCCGAGGACGCCGCGGCCCACTCGTCCGGGCCGCTGCTGGTCTGCGACACCGACGCGCGGGCCACCGCCGTCTGGGAAGAGCGTTACCTCGGCAGCGCGTCGCCGGAGGTCCGGGCAGCGGCCCGTCGGCCGGCGCTCTATCTGCTGACCGACGACCGTGGCGTGCCCTTCGCCGACGACGGGCTGCGGGACGGGGAACACCTGCGGGGCTGGATGACCGAGCGGTTCCGCGCCGAACTGGCCGAATGCGGGGTGCCGGTGGTGGAGTTGGCCGGACCGCACGAGGAGCGGCTGGCCCGGGCGGTGGCGGCCTGCGATGCCCTGCTGGCCGCCGGCTGGACGCTCACCGCCCCACTCATCGCCCCCGACACACACTAGCCTCCTAGGACGCCAGAGAGGGTGTGTCGCCGGGGGCACGACGCGATGTGTCGCCGGGCGCTATTCCCGTTCGCCGGGGTGGCCGGTGCCACCGAGTGCCCGGGGTGCGATCACGGCCCGTGGTGGGGGACAATGGTCATCAAGGAGGGGAGTATTCCCCCGCGACGGAGTCGTCAGCACGGTCGATCACCGGATTTCCGGTGGCCCCCGACCCGGCCCCGTTGGTCGCCGTCCCGCTTGCGGGCGGCGGCGGAAGAGACCTCCGACAGTCACCAGAGTGAGCGACAGCGGCATACCGGGCCTCGAAGGGGCGTACGGTGTGCCCGACGCCGCGTGTCTGCCGGAGGAATGAACGTTGGACGTGTCCGGATTGGTGTGGGCGGGGACCCTCGTCGCACTGACTGCGGTTCTGCTCGTCGACTTGTTGATCATCGGTCGACGTCCGCACGAGCCGAGTGTGCGCGAGTCGAGCCTGTGGGTCGCCTTCTACGTCGGCCTGGCCCTGCTCTTCGGCGCCGGTGTCTGGCTGACGGCGGGGGCCAGCCCGGCTGGCCAGTTCTACACCGGCTGGCTCACCGAATACAGCCTCTCGGTGGACAACCTCTTCGTCTTCGTGATCATCATGGCCCGCTTCGGGGTGCCCCGGCAGTACCAGCAGAAGGTACTGCTGGTCGGGATCGTGCTGGCATTGGTGATGCGCGGTGGGTTCATCGCCGCCGGCGCCGCGTTGATCTCGCAGTTCTCCTGGGTCTTCTACATCTTCGGCGCGTTCCTGATCTACACCGCGGTCAACCTGGCCCGGCAGGGTGAGCCGGACGAGGACGAGTTCTCCGAGAACGTGGTGATCCGGTGGAGCCGTAAGGCGTTGCCGATCTCCAAGAACTACGACGGCGCGAAGCTGACCACGCACTCCGCCGGCCGACGGCTGTTCACGCCGATGCTGATCGTCATGATCGCGATCGGCACCACCGACCTGATCTTCGCGCTGGACTCGATTCCGGCGATCTTCGGCATCACCCAGGAGCCGTACCTGGTCTTCACCGCCAACGTCTTCGCGCTGATGGGCCTGCGCCAGCTCTACTTCCTGCTCGGTGGCCTGCTCGACCGGCTGATCTACCTGAGTTACGGGTTGGCCGTGGTGCTCGGCTTCATCGGGGTCAAGCTGGTGCTGGAGGCGTTGGCCGACAACAATCTGCCGTTCATCAACGGTGGGCAGCACGTGGCCTGGGCGCCGCACATCCCGATCTGGCTCTCCCTCCTGGTCATCCTGGGCACGCTGGGCGTCGCCACGGCCGCAAGCCTGGCCAAGTCCGCCCGGGACCGGCGGCGGGAGTTGGCCGAGGCCCGGCGCTGAGCTGCCGCCGGCCGGGTGCGGGGACGCGTCCGGCCGGTCAGACCCGGTGCACGCCGACCAGGGTGGCGGTCCGCTCGGCCGGCAGTTGTTCCTCCACCACCCGCCGCTGTCGGTAGCAGGCGTGCAGCATCCGCCGGTGGTCGCCGCTGGGCGCGGCGGTGACGATGCCGATGTGGTGGATCTTCCGGCCGGGGCGGGCGAAGAAGTAGAGGTCGCCGCGGCGTTCCGCGCCGAGCGGCAGCGGTGTGGTGGCCAGGGCCTGGTCGTCGGCGTCGCGGGGCAGCAGCACCCCGAATCGCCGCCAGGCCAGGTGCACCAGCCCCGAGCAGTCGATGCCGTACGCGGAGAGCCCGCCCCAGACGTAGACCACGTCCAGCAGCCGCTGCGCCAGCGTGAGCGCCTCGTCAGCGGTGGGCGGTTCGGCCGGTATCGGGGTCAGGTGGCCGTCGGGTAGCCAGAGCGGCGCGGCCTGAGCGGGGACGTGCACGGGCCGCCAGCCCTCGCGGGCCGGGCCGGCCGGAACGAGGCGGGTGCCGACGACCACCCCGGGTAGCAGCACCGGCCCGTCCGGTGCGGCGCGCAGCTCGGTGATCGTCGCGTCCACCACGAGCGCGTGGCCGGTGGCGGCCGGGTCGACGGGGGCGAGTTGGTCGGCGCGCAGCCAGCCCGGGTAGCCGCGTGGGTCCAGCTTGGCCGCCGGTTGTTCCACGGCGACGACCTGCGCCCAGCCGTCCGGGCGCAGGTCGGTGACGAGGACGCGTTCGCCGAGCAGCAGTTGGCTCAGTACGCAGTCGCCGACCTGTTGGTCGGCGTTCATGCCGGTGATCCAGGCCGGGATGTCGGTAGGGGCGGTGAGCGCGGGGTGGTCGACCGGGCGGACGGCCTCGGGGGTGGTCCACAGCGTCGCCACGGCGACCCGGACGACGGCCTCACGGCCCGGTTGCAGCTCCACGTGAACCCCTTGCTCGTGTCGGCTGTCCCCGGAAACCCTATGAAAGAAACCAACCATCATCAACCACGGGATTGAATCTTTACTTCAGTGACGCCGGAGATGCCCAGGCCAGGTGCGTTTGGCAGCACCACCGTGGCGTCCTCGTAGCGGATCCCGCCCTGCACCGGTGACCAGGCCAACCACCAGGCGGCGTCCAGGTCGGCGACCGCGGTGGTGCCGTACGCGGCGACCAGGCTCGCCGCCGCGCCGATGCCGACCTGGCTCTCCATCATCGAGCCGACCGTGGTGCCCATCGCGTGCGCGGCAGCCAATTCCAGCAGGGTGCGTGCCGGCTGGAGGCCGCCGCACTTGGCCAGCTTGACGTTGACCAGGTCGGCGGCCCGGCGGCGGATCACCTCCACCAGGTCGCGGACGCCGAAGACCGCCTCGTCGGCCAGGATCGGCACGGTCACCCGGTCGCTGACCCAGGCGAGCCCGTCCAGGTCCCAGCGTGCCACCGGCTGCTCGACCAGTTCCACGTCGAGCCCGGCGTCCTCGATGCCGCGGATCACCCGGACCGCCTCGCGGGGCGTCCAGCCCTGGTTCGCGTCGAGCCGGATCCGGATTCCGGCGCCGACCGCCGCGCGGACCGCCCGGACCCGGTCCAGGTCACCGGCGGCGTCCGTGCCGACCTTCAGTTTGAGCACGTCGAAGCCGTCGGCCCGTCGTTGCCGCGCGGCCGCCGCGAGGTCCACGGCGTCGCCCGCGGCCAGCGTGACGTCCGTGGGCACCCGCAGCGTGGTGCCGCCGAGCAGCCGCACCAGGGGTACGCCCAGACGCCGGGCGGCCAGGTCGTGCAGGGCGACGTCCACCGCCGCCTTGGCGGCCTCGTTGCCGACCACCGCCCGCTGCACCTCGGCGCAGCGGGCCACCAGGTCGTCCGGGTCCCGGCCGGTGAGCAGTGGGCCGAGCAGTTCCCGTACGCAGGCCTGCGCGCCGGCGACCGACGCACCGGTGACCTGCCAGACCTGCGGTGCCTCACCGAACCCGGACCGGCCGTCGCTGTCGATCAGCTCGACGAGCAGGGTGTCCACTGTGGTGGTACGCCGCAGCGCGGTAACGAAGGGGGTGTGTAAGGGGGCGGAAACCCGGTGGGTGCGTACCGCCGAGATCGTCATGTGGGGCACCCTATACGGAGGCACGTCGCGGGAGGGGAGACCGGATGGCCGGGCGGGACTGGGCGATGGTGGGTGCGCCGAACGCGCGTGACCTGGGTGGCGTGGTGGGAGCCGACGGTCGGCGGGTACGCGTCGGGCGGTTGATCCGTACGCCGGCTCTGGGTCGGCTCACCGACGAGGACCTGCCGGTGCTGGCGAAGTTGGGGCCGGCTTGCGTGATCGACCTGCGGGACGGTTCGGAGATCGCGGTCGCTCCGGCGGACCGGCTGGTCGGTGAGCCGCGGGTGGTGCACCTGCCGGTGCACGACCCGGAGCATCCGGTGTTCACGTACGTCTCGGCGGTGCTGCTCGGGCACGACCTGGACGCGTACGCGGAGCTGGCCCGGCAGGGCACGGCGGCGGCGATGGCGGAAATCTACCGGTGGTTCGTGACCGGTGCGTCGGCGCGCGCCGGGTTCGCCGAGGCGGTCCGGTTGGCGGCCCGGCCGGAGAACCTGCCGCTGGTCTATCACTGCTCGGCCGGCAAGGACCGGACCGGGTGGCTGACCGTCGTCCTGCTGTCCGCGCTCGGCGTGGACGAGGCCACGATCCGCGCGGACTACCTGCGGAACAACCCGTTGACCGAGAGTCTGCGCGCGGTGATCGTGGAGGCGTTGCGGCGGCGGCAGCCGGAGTTGGACGTGGACGCGGTGGTGCCGGTCCTGGAGGTCCGCCCGGAGTATCTCGACGCCGGCTACCGGGAGGTGCGTCGGGTGCACGGCTCGTTCGAGGGGTACCTGCGCGACGGGCTGGGGCTCGGCGACGACGTCCTCACGGAGCTGCGGGCACACCTGTTGGAGTGACCGGCTGGTCGGCGCGGGCGGCCCGGCCGGTGACGATGAGCGCCTGGCCGGCGGCGTAGCTGGCCATCACCAGCACCGGCGCGCCGGGTGGTTCGGCCACTCCGGCCGCTCCGGCGGCGATCAACAGGTCGGAGCCGAGGAAGAGGGCCGCGCCGAGACCGACGCGCCAGCCCTGGGTGGCGGCGGTGCTGGCCATCGCGGCCAGGGCGAGCGCGTAGCCGGCCACCGGCACGGCGAGCCCGGCCTCGGCCAGCCCCGCCCACATCCAGGTGAGCGCGACGACGGTCAGTGCCGCGTACCCGATCGGGATCGCGAGCAGCGGTGGGCGACGCAGCGCGGTCGCGGCACCGTGTCGGGTGAAGGCCGCGAGGTAGCAGAGGTGCGTGCCGAGGAAGCAGGCCATGCCGGTGAGGAACCAGCCGGTGCCGGTGACCAGCAGCGCGACGTCGCCGGCGGTGGCGAAGGCCAGCGCGCCGAGCACCAGCCGGTCCGGCCGGGTGCCGCGTTCGGCGGTGACCCGCCAGAGGTACGCGGCGAGCAGCGGCATCAGCAGCGGCTTGGTGAGCTGGAAGGCCAGGTCGCTGTCGGTGGCGTTGGCCAGCAGGTTCGCCGCGGTCACGGCGAGGAAGGCGGCCAGCAGGGTGCGGCTGCGGGGCATCGGCGGCTCCGGGGTGGGGGGTGCGGGCAGCCTAGCCGGATCGACGGGTGTGTGTCGGGTCAGAGCCGGTGGCGGGCCTCCCAGACCTGTGCCGAGATGTGCGCGATCAGCCGGCAGGCGTCGTCCTCGACCTCGTCGCCGCTGGGGCCGCCGTCGGCCAGATCGGTGGTGGTGCAGACGACGATCAGGTACGGCGGGGCGTCGTCGGGTAGGACGACTCCGGCGCCGTGGCGCACGCCGCGTACCCATCCGCCCTTGTGGGCGATCCGGGTGCCGTCGGGCAGGCCGGCGGCGAGGTCCTCGCGGTGTTCCTGGGCCAGCAGCACGTCGAGCATGGCGGCGCAGGCGGCCGGTGTGGCGAGCTGGCCGGGGGTGCTGGCCCCGGTGGCCAGTGCGCCGAGCAGGGCGGCCAGGTCGGCGGCGGTGACCAGGTTGGTGATGCCGGCCTCGCGGGCGGCGAAGTCCTCGATGCCCCGGCCGGTGACGCTGTGCCGGGCGCCGGCCCGCGCCCAGACGTCGGCGACCGCGGGCAGGCCGACGTGCCCGATGAGCACGTTGGTGGCGAGGTTGCTGGAGCGGACGATCATCCGGTCGGCGAGCCAACGCAGCGGCGCGGTGCCGCCGACGCGGTCCCAGACGGCGTCGTCGTTGTCGTAGGGCTGCGCGCAGGAGAACCGGGGTGCGCCGGGCTGCGCGGAGTCGAACTCGTTGACGACCGGGACGGGGGCGTCCAGGTCCAGCGTGCCGGCCTCGGCGGCGCGGTGCAGTGCGGTGAGGACCGCCACCTTCATGGTGCTGGCCGCGTAGTGGGTGGCGTCGGGGTCGCGGGTCCAGGTCGGTGCGGTGTCGAGCCGGCCCACGTACGCCGAGACGGTGCCGGGTACCCGGTCCAGATGGGCGTCGAGATCATCCCAGGTCATGTCGGTGACCGTAGCCGATCATCGGCCGGCGGGCGGGCCGGGCCCGCGTACCCCGGGCCGGAAAGCGGGCGGGCGCGTCGGCCGTGAGTGGCCGACGCGCCCGGTGCCGGGTGCTGCTGGGGTCAGTTGCTGTGCTTGCGGCGGGCGGCGGCCCGGCCACGCAGCTGCTGGTCGAGCACGACCTTGCGGATGCGCACGGAGGCCGGGGTGACCTCGACGCACTCGTCCTCGCGGCAGAACTCCAGCGCCTGCTCCAGCGAGAGCTTGCGCGGCGGGACCAGCTTCTCGGTCTCGTCGGAGGTCGACGCCCGCATGTTGGTGAGCTTCTTCTCCTTGGTGATGTTGACGTCCATGTCGTCGGAGCGGGAGTTCTCCCCGACGATCATGCCCTCGTACACCTCGGTGGTCGGCTCGACGAAGAGCTGGCCGCGCTCCTGCAGGTTGATCATCGCGAAGGCGGTGACCGCGCCGGCCCGGTCGGCGACCAGCGAACCGTTGTTGCGGGTACGCAGCTCGCCGAACCACGGCTCGTAGGACTCGAAGACGTGGTGCAGGATGCCGGTGCCCCGGGTGTCGGTGAGGAACTCGGTGCGGAAGCCGATCAGGCCGCGCGCCGGGACCAGCCACTCCATCCGGATCCAGCCGGTGCCGTGGTTGACCAGCTGCTCCATCCGGCCCTTGCGGGTCGCGAGGAGCTGGGTGATCGCGCCCAGGTATTCCTCCGGGGAGTCGATGGTCAGCCGCTCGACCGGCTCGCAGGTCTTGCCGTCGATCTCACGGGTGACCACCTGCGGCTTGCCGACGGTCAGCTCGTAGCTCTCCCGGCGCATCTGCTCGACGAGGATGGCCAGCGCCAGCTCACCGCGGCCCTGCACCTCCCAGGCGTCCGGTCGCTCGGTGGGCAGCACCCGCAGCGACACGTTGCCGATCAGTTCCTTGTCGAGCCGGTCCTTGACCATCCGCGCGGTGACCTTGGCGCCCTTGACCCGGCCGACCAGCGGCGAGGTGTTGGTGCCGATGGTCATCGAGATGGCCGGCTCGTCGACGGTGATCAGCGGCAGCGGCACCGGGTTCTCCGCGTCGGCCAGCGTCTCACCGATCATGATCTCGGGGATGCCGGCGACCGCGATGATGTCGCCCGGGCCGGCCGAGTCGGCCGGCTTGCGCTCCAGGCCCTCGGTCATCAGCAGCTCGGAGATGCGGACCCGCTGGGTGCTGCCGTCGGTGCGGCACCAGGCCACGGTCTGGCCCTTGGTGATGGTGCCCTGGCGGACCCGGCACAGCGCCAGCCGGCCGAGGAACGGCGACGCGTCGAGGTTGGTCACGTGCGCCTGCAGCGGCGCGTCGTCCTCGTACGCGGGGGCGGGGATGGTGTCCAGCAGGGTGCGGAACAGTGGCTCGAGGGAGGTGCTGTCGTCCGGCACCGAGCCGTCGGCGGGCTGGGTCAGCGAGGCGATGCCGTCGCGGGCGCAGGCGTAGACGATCGGGAAGTCGATCTGCTCCTCGTCGGCGTCCAGGTCGAGGAAGAGCTCGTAGGTGTCGTCCACGACCTCCTTGATCCGGGCGTCCGGGCGGTCCACCTTGTTGATCACCAGGATGATCGGCATCCGGGCCCGCAGCGCCTTGCGCAGCACGAACCGGGTCTGCGGCAGGGGGCCCTCGCTCGCGTCGACCAGGAGCACCACCCCGTCGACCATGGTGAGGCCGCGCTCCACCTCGCCACCGAAGTCAGCGTGACCAGGGGTGTCGATGATGTTGATGGTGACCGGGTCGGAGCCGTCCGCCGGCAGGTAACGCACGCCGGTGTTCTTGGCCAGGATGGTGATGCCCTTCTCCCGTTCCAGGTCCCCGGAGTCCATCACCCGCTCGGTCGTCTCGCCACGGGCGCCGTACGCGCCGGCCTGCCGCAGCATGGCGTCGACCAGGGTGGTCTTGCCGTGGTCGACGTGAGCGATGATGGCGACGTTGCGGAGGTCGGTGCGAAGCTGCATACCCTCTATCCTTCCGCCTGCGCTCGCGCAGGCTGCGTCGGGGTCACCCCCAGGTGCCCCTGATCTCTGGTGAAACTGCTGTCCGGGTGGTTCCCCCGGCTGGCATGCTGACTCCCGTGTCCCGGGGGCCTGAGTGCACGACCTGCTGACCATGGTGCAGGGTCTGCCCACCCTGTGGATCTACCTGGTCGCCGCGCTGATCGTGGCGGGCGAGACCGCGGTGATCTTCGGCCTGCTGGTGCCGGGTGAGGCTACCCTGCTGCTCGTCGGCTTCCTCACCTACAACGGTACCTTGCGGCTCGGGCCGGCGCTGCTCGCGATGATCGTCGCCGCGGTCGCCGGTGACGCGCTGGCGTTCCGCGCTGGTCGGCGGTACGGCCCCCGGCTGCGGGCCGGGCTGGGGCACCGGGTCGGGCCCCAGCGCTGGGCCAGGGCCGACGCCATGCTCGCCCGGCTCGGCGGTCGCGGGGTGTTCGCCGCCCGTTGGGTGGCTTTCGCCCGCACTCTGGTGCCCCGGCTGGCCGGTGCGGCCGGCATGCCGTACCGGCGGTTCGCGCCGTGGAACGTGGCCGGCGTGGTGACCTGGGTGGGCGGCTCGGTGCTGCTCGGTCACCTCGCCGGTGAGTCGTACGACACGGTCTCCCGGCTGCTCGGCCGGGCCACCGGCGCGGCGCTGGTGCTGCTGGCCGGTCTGGTGGCGGTGGTGCTCGCCGGCCGGTGGCTGGGCCGTAACCCCGACCCGGTACGGGCGCTGCTGTCCCGAGCCGGCGCGCTGCCCCCGGTGCGCTGGCTCAGCGCCCGCTACGGGGTGCTGTTCTTCCTGGTGGCCGTACGGATCGGGCCGGCCTGGACGCTGCTGCTCAACCTGGCCGCCGGGCTGCTGTTGCTGTTCGCCGCCGGGCTCGCCATCGCCGGGCTGCTCTCGCTGGTGGTGCGCAACAGTGGGTTGGCCGCGTTGGACGGTGCGATCGGGGCCTGGTTCGCCGCCCGACGGACCCCGGACGCGGCCGACGCGGCCCTGGCGGTGGTGTCGCTGGTCCGCGGCTGGGTGCTGATCGTGCTGGTGGCGTTGGTGGCCGCGGTGCTGGCGTGGCGCAACCGGCCCTGGCGGGCGGATCTGCTGGGTGTGGTCGGCACGGTGGGCGCGTTCGTGCCGTTGGTGGTGCTGGCCGTGGTGGCCGAGCTCACCGGGTCGCCGGGGGCCGCACCGGACGGCGGTGAGGCGGTCCCGTTCCCCACCCAGAACGCGGTCGTCGCGGCGAGCTTCTGCACCCTGGCGTGGCTGCTGTCCCGGGGCACCCGCTGGCCGAGGGCGGTGGCCGCCTGGACGGTCGCCGCCGCGGGGCTGCTCGGGGTCGGTGCCGCACGGCTCTACCTCGGGCTGGCCACGGCGAGCGAGACCGTGGCGGCGGTGCTGCTCGGGGTGCTCTGGACGGTGGTGTTCGTGGTCGCCTGGGCCACCCGGGACCGGGCGATCCGCGATCGGGAGCAGCCGGTCGACCCGGTCGGGACGCCGCCGTAGGGGCCCCGCCGCCCGAACGAAGCTTGCTAATGTGCGGCGACGGTCACACGGGGGAGGAACGGCATGCGTGCACGGACCGGTCGGGTGGGCGCCGTGGTGCTCGCCGGGCTCCTGTTGGCGGGCACGGTGGTCGGCTGTGCCGACCGGGGGGAGAGCCCGCAGGGCCAGGCCGCGCCGGTGTCGGTGACCGAGGCGCCGACCGACGCACCGGTCGAAGAGGCCATCGTGGAGCCCACCCCGTCGCCCAGTTCGGTGGCCTCGATGGGTGCCGCGCCGAGCCGCACCGCGTCCCCGAAGCCGACGAAGAAGCCCACCCGGACGACCAGCGCGGCGCCGAAGCCGCGCGCGGTGCCCAAGCCGCCCACCGAGACGAAGGTCCCCCCGGCGCCGCCGAAGCCGGCGCCGTCCTCCTGCAAGCCCAGCTACAAGGGCACCCAGGCCACCCGGGCCCAGGCGAAGGCGGCGCTGTCCGACGCGGCGGCGCGCACCTACTGGCCGACGTCCGCGCCGGACATCAAGATCCCGCTCGACCTGCTCAGGGCCACCGCCTGGCAGGAGAGTGGCTGGCAGTCCAACATCTACGCCTGTGACGGCGGCGTCGGGCTGATGCAGGTGATGCCGGCCACCGCGACCTGGATGAACCAGCGGTTCGACCAGAGCTACCAGATCGACGACTACCGGGACAACGCCTACCTGGGCGCCAACTACCTGGCCTGGCTGACCAAGTACATCGGCGACATGTACTTCGAGTCCGACTTCCGGCTCGACGCCGACCTGTGCACCGCCGAACTGAACTCCTGCCTGCTCAACGCGGTCATCTCGGCGTACAACTTCGGGCACGGGGCGGTGGCACAGGAGGGCAAGCCGCTGGCGATCCCCAACCCGTCGTACGTGCGCAACGTGCGGGCGCTGATGACCGAGTGCGTCTGCCTGGCCTACTGACCGGCGCCCACCCTGCCGGGCCACCAGAAACGGTCGCCGAGCAGGAACGCCAGCGCCGGCACCAGGACCGTGCGGACCAGCAGGGTGTCCAGCAGGACGCCGACGCAGACGATGATCCCGATCTGGGTGAGCGTGATCAGGGGCAGCACCCCGAGCACGGCGAAGACCGCGGCGAGCAGCACCCCGGCGCTCGTGATCACGCCGCCGGTGACCCGTAGCGCGGAGAGCATCCCGTCGTGGGTGCCCGCGTCGCGGGCGTCCTCCCGGGCCCGGGTGACCAGGAAGATGTTGTAGTCGACACCGAGCGCCACGAGGAACACGAAGGCCAGCAGCAGCACGCCGCTGTCCAGCGCCGGGAAGCCGAGCACGTGGTCGAAGAGCAGCCACGCCGCGCCGAGGCTGGCGAAGAACGACGCGATCACGGTGAGCACCAGCAGCACCGGCGCGAGCAGGCCGCGTAGCAGCAGCACGAGCACGGCGCCGACCAGCAGCAGGATGATCGGCAGGATGAGCCGCAGGTCGGCGTCGTTGGCCTTCTCGGAGTCGTAGGTGGCGGCCACGGTGCCGCCGACGATCGCCCCGGCCGGAGCGTCGGCGCCGTCGACCGCCGGGGGCGCCGAGCCGGGCACGGCGACGACCGCGTCGCGCAGCGCCCCGATCGTCCGGTCCGAGGCGGCAGTGCCGGGTTCGGCGACCAGCACCACGTCGACCTGAGCGATGCCCTGGCCGGTGTCGCCGGGGCGGGCCGAGGCGACCCCGGGCACGGCCGCGGCGGCGTCGGTGACCGCCCGTACCGCCGCCGGGGTGGTGAGCACGGCCACCGGTTGGGTGGTGCCGGCGGGAAAGGCCCGGGCCAGGGTCTGCGCGCCGGTCACCGCCTCGGGTTCGGCCCGGAACTGCTCGGTCTCCGACAGGCCGGTACGGATACCGAGCCCGCCCAGGGCCAGCGCGGCGAGCAGCAGCGTGGCCAGCACGGCGACCGGCGCGGGGCGGCGTCGCACGACGGTGCCGAGCCGACCCCAGAGCCGACCCTCGCGGGCCGGGCCGCCGACGTGCGGCACGAACGGCCAGAACAGGCCGCGACCGAACAGCACCAGCACGGCGGGGAGCACGAACAGCGCCGAGAGCATGGCGAAGACCACCCCGGTGGCACAGGCCACGGCCAACGCCCGGTTCGACTCCTGCTCGCTGAGCAGCAGGGTGAGTACGCCGAGCACCACGGTGCCGCCGCTGGCCAGGATCGGCTCGGCGGTGCGGCGCAGCGCGGCGCGCATGGCGGCGAACCGGTCCTGGGCGCGGCGCAGCTCCTCGCGGTAGCGGGCGATGAGCAGCAGGGCGTAGTCGGTGGCCGCGCCGAAGACCAGCACGCTGGCGATCCCGGTGACCGCGCCCTCCTGCAGGTTGATTCCGACGGCCGGCACGATCGTGTCCACCGCGCGCAGGGTGAGCTGTTCGGTCGCGGCGACCACGAGCAGCGGCACGAGCCACAGGAACGGGCTGCGGTAGGTGATCAGCAGCAGCAGCGCGACCACGGCGGCGGTGACCGCGAGCAGGGTGATGTCGGCGCCCTCGAAGACCGCGGAGAGGTCGGTGGTGAAGGCGGGGGCGCCGGTCACCTCCGCGGTCAGGCCATCGGGCAGCTCCGCCAGCGCCGCGCGCAGCCCGGTGACCGTGTCGGTCACCGCGTCCTGGCCGTCGGCGGTGCCGACCGGTACGGCGACCAGCGCCACCGTCCCGTCCGGAGAGAACTGGGCGGGGCTGACCCGCCCGCCCACCGCGAAGCGGGCCAGCTCGCCGGCGCGGGCGGCGACGGCGGCGCGGTCCGCCTCGGCCAGCGCGGCGCCGTCCGCGCGGCTGACCACCACGATGGCCGGCTGGACCTCGCTGGACGGGAGCTGGTCCTGCAGCCGCTGCACCTGGGTCGACTGCCACTGCACGGACAGGCCGGTGGCGGACACCGGCGCCGGATTGGCCGGCCGGGGAAGCCCGAAGACCGCCGCGCTGACGACGATCGCGGCGACCACGGCGAGCCAGGCGGCGAACCGTCCGTGGGCGACTCGGGTGAAGACGGACATCGGGCCACCTCGGCATCCTTCGAAAGCCAAGTATCTTGACGGCCGAGATTATCGACGGCTGCTCTATGCTGCAAGCCGAGAGACCGACGACGGGAAGAAGCGGCGCGACGTGGCGACTCACGGCATGTACCGGCGGCGCGACACGCGCCGCGAGCAGCTGGTCGCCGAGATCACCAACAACCTGCGGCGGTACGCGGTGGACGCCCAGCAGGTCGGCCACGCCTTCGCCAACCTGCATGGGCTCAACCCCACCGACCTGCACGCGCTGATCGCGGTGATGGACGCCGAACTGCTCGGCGACCCGATCACCCCCGGCCGCCTCGGCGAGCAGCTCAGCCTCTCCTCCGGCTCGGTCACCGCCCTGATCGACCGGCTGGAACGCGCCGGGCACATCCGCCGGGACCGGGACACCGTCGACCGACGCAAGGTGCTGCTGCACTACGCCGACCAGGGCGCCGCGCTGGCCATGCGGTTCTTCCAGCCGCTGGGTGCCCGTACCGACTCGGTGATGGCCCGCTTCGGCGAGGACGAACTGGAGGTCGTACACCGGTTCATGGCGGAGATGAGCCTGTCGGTGCGGGCGCACCGCGACGCGGTACGCGCCGAGTCGCCCCGCCGACCGACGGACTGATCCCGTGCCCGACCGGCTCGTCGCCCGCCTCGCCGGGGCCGCGCTGCGGCTGCCCCCGACCCGCCCCGGCGTCGTACGGGTCACCCGCGACATTCCGGTCCGGGTCCGCGACGGCGTGGTGCTGCGGACCGATCACTACGCCCCGGCGGTCCCCGACGCGCCCACCGTGCTGATCCGCACCCCGTACGGGCGGGGTGGTCCGCTGCGGCTGCTCGGTCGGCTGCTGGCGGCGCGCGGCCAGCACGCCGTGATCCAGTCCTGCCGGGGAACCGGTGGCTCCGGCGGGACGTTCGCCCCGCTCGTGCACGAGCGCGACGACGGGGTGGACACTCTGGACTGGCTGCGCCGTCAGCCCTGGTGGTCCGGTGGGCTCGGCATGTTCGGCGTCAGCTACCAGGGCTTCGCCCAGTGGGCACTGGCCGCCGACGCCGGCGACGAGCTGCGCGCGATGGTCGCCGTGGTCACCGCCTCGGCCACCCGGGACTCGACGTACGCGGGGGAGTCCTTCGCCCTGGACACCGTGCTGACCTGGGCGGAGCTGCTGCACGCGCAGACCGTGCCGTGGCTGGCCCGGCAGTGGGAACTCAAACGCGGGCAACCCCGGTTGGCGGCCGCGCTGGAGCACCTGCCGCTGGCCGGGGCCGACCGGGTGGCGACCGGCGTGACCATCCCGTTCTTCCAGGAGTGGCTGCGTCACCACACTCCGGACGCCGAGTACTGGCGGACCCGGGTCTTCGCCGACCGGGTGGCCCGGGTGCGGGCACCGGTCATCCTGGTCACCGGCTGGCACGACATCTTCCTGCCGGCCCAGCTCGACGACCACGCCACCCTGCGCGCCACCGGCGCCCGGCCGCGGCTGGTGATCGGCCCCTGGACGCACGGCAGCCCGGGCCTGTTCGTGGCCGCCCTTCGCGAGGGGCTGGCCTGGCTGGACGAGCACCTGACCGGGACAGCCGTGGCGGACGGGCGGCCACACCGGCCCGCGTCGGCATCCGCGCCGGTCCGGCTCCACGTGAACGGTCCCGGCGGCGGCTGGCGGGACCTGCCGGACTGGCCCCCACCGGCGGTCGACACGGCCTGGCACCTGCATCCGGGCGGCGAACTGGCGGCGCGTGGGCCGGTCCCCTCCCCGCCGGACGGGTTCCGGTACGACCCGGCCGACCCCACCCCCTCACTCGGTGGACCACTGCTGGTGGCACAGCGGGCCGGCCCGGTGGACAACCGGAGCATCGAGGCCCGCGACGACGTGCTGACGTACACCACCGCCCCGCTGACCGGCCCGGTCGAGGTGATCGGCCCGGTACGCGCCGAGATCCACGTCCGCAGCGAGTTGCCGTACCTGGACGTCTTCGTCCGATTGTGCGATGTGGACCGTCGTGGCCGGTCGTGGAACGTGTGCGACGGGCTGGTCCGGGTCGCGCCCGGCCGGTTCGCCGCCGACGCGTCCGGGGTACGCCGGATCCCGGTGCCGCTCTGGCCGACCGCGTACCGGTTCGCCGCCGGGCACCGACTGCGGTTGCAGGTCTCCGGTGGCGCGCACCCGCGCTGGGCGCGCAACCCGGGTACCGGTGAACCACTCGGCGAGGCGATCACTCTGCGTGCGGGTTGGCGGGAGATCCTGCACGACCCGGCGTACCCGTCGGCCGTGCTGCTGCCCGTCGTCCACTCTGCGCGGTGATCGTGCGATCTGAAAAAAAGTCGCCCTGACCTGGTCATTCATGTTTTTTCGGGGCTATGGTTGGTTCAACGCCCGGCGCTCGGCACGAGTCGGACCGGGCCCACCCTGACAATCCCGCACCGCGTACGCGGTGTGATGGTCGCGCCTGGTCCCCGCCTATCTGAGAGGGGGGCCGATGACCCGCGCCCCGTCCAATCTCCTGGCAGTTCGCAGCCTGCTCCTCACCTACCTCAACGTCGACCCGGACACCGTTCGGACCGCGGACCTCGAGCCGGCGGAGGTCGGCATCGTCGGAGACCCAGCTCACCGTGGTGGCTACCACTGCGGCTCGGACCGGGTCGTCACCAACGACTACTCGGTGGTCGAGTCGCCCCGGGACACGGCCGGGCTCACCCTCGACGCGACGGCGCTGGACGTCGGTGGTTTCGACGTCCGATCCGCCGGCCGAACGCACACACTGCCCAGTTTCTCGCTCTGGTGCGTGGGGCAGTGCGCCGCCAACGCGGCCGACACCCGGGACATCCGCGAAATCATCTACAGCCCCGACGGCACCACCGTGAAGCGGTGGGACCGGCTCGGCAAGCGCACCAGCGGCGACGACTCGCACCGCTGGCACACCCACTTCAGCTTCTTTCGTGACGCGACCAAGGCGGGCCGCGACCAGCGGCCGCTGTTCCGTCGCTATCTGAGTTCCATCGGACTCCTGGAGGACAACGACATGACCCCCGAAGAGCACACCTGGCTGGCCACCGTCCACAAGAACCTGACCGTGCTGGACGGCCGTAACCCGGTCGGGCAGATCTACACCCGGATGGCGGAGGGCCGGGACGACACCGGCGCACCGGTGACCGGGCACCCGAACCTCAAGAGCCTCGGCGCGCAGTTGACCGCGTTGCAGGCGGCTCTGACGGTGTTCTCCGGCCGTGACTTCACCGACGAGCCGGCCGTGGTCCAGGGCGTACTGTCCGGACTGACCCCGGAGAAGATCGCCGCGGCCATCCCGCCGACACTGGCCAAGCAGGTCGCCGACGAACTGGCGCGGCGCCTGGTCGTCTGAGCCCGGGCCGGCGGCTCGGCCGGCTCGGAAGCGTACTGATCCGCAACAGCAGTTGGGCAATAATCATTGCGCAACTGCTGTTGCGGATGCTTTGCTGAGTGGTATGGAGCAACCCGACGTACGCCAGGTCACCGACTCACGGGTGCTGGCCGCCATGGCCCACCCCCTGCGCCGCCGGCTGATGGACGTGCTCAAGGTGTACGGGCCCTCGACCGTCGGCCTGCTCGCCGAGCGCACCGACCAGGCGCCGGCGAACGTCAGCCACCACCTCAAGGTGCTCGCCGGCGCCGAGCTGGTCACCGAGGCACCGGAACTGGCCCGGGACCGGCGCGAGCGGTGGTGGCGCCTGGTCACCCGAGGCGTGCGCTGGTCCAGCAGCGACTTCGACGCCGACCCGGCCGCCCGGGCGGTCGCCGACGCGGCCACCTCGCTCAACCTGGACCGGCACGCCGCCCTGGCCCGGGCCTGGCACGCCGCCGACGAGCCGACCCAGGCCGCCTGGCAGGACGGCCCGTTCTCCACCGACAAGTGGCTGCACCTCACCCCGGACGAGTTGGCCGAACTGAGCCGTGAGGTCGTCGACCTGCTGGCCCGCTGGGCCGACCGGCCGGTGCCCGAGGACGGCCGCGACCGGCAGCCGGTGTTCGTTTTCGCCCACGGCGTCCCGGCCCGGCCGTGACCGCGGCCACCACCAGCCCTGCCGCACCGACCGGTGGGCTGCTGCGGCACCGGGACTTCCGACTTCTCTGGGCCGGCCAGGCGGTCAGCAGCGTCGGCAGCAACGTCACCACGGTCGCGCTGCCGCTGGTCGCGGTGGCCGTGCTCGACGCCGGCACGTTCCAGGTGGCGGTGCTCACCGCCGCGGCCTGGCTGCCCTGGCTGCTGATCGGCCTGCCGGCCGGCGCCTGGGTGGACCGGCTGCCACGCCGGCCGGTGATGGTGACCTGCGACCTGCTGTGCGCGCTGGCGTTCCTCAGCATTCCGCTGGCCGCCGTGCTCGATCGGCTCACCGTCTGGCACCTGCTGCTCGTCGCGCTCGGCGCCGGCACCGCGCGGGTCTTCTTCGAGACCGCCGACCAGGTGTACCTGCCGGTCGTGCTGCGACCCGAGCAACTGCCGGAGGGCAACGCGAAGCTACAGGCCACCCAGACCGTGAGCTACGTCGTCGGACCCGGAATCGCGGGCCTGATCGCCCAGCTCACCGGGGCGGTCGCCGCGTTGGTGCTGGACGCCGCCACGTTCCTGGTCTCCGCGGTCTGCCTGCTGCGGATCCGCACCGTCGAACCGCGCGCTCGCCGGACGGACCGGTCCTCGCTGCGCCGGGACATCGCCCAGGGGCTGCGCTTTCTCGTCCGTGACCCGTACCTGCGGGTGCTGGCGCTCTTCGGCGCGGCCTGCAACATGGGGCTGACCGGCTACCAGGCGGTCCTGGTGGACTTCCTGATCCGCGAGTTGCGGCTCGCGCCGGGCCTGGTGGGCGTCCTGGTGGCGGTGATGAGCGCCGGCGGCATCGTCGGCGCGCTGCTGGCCACCGCGCTCGCCCGGCGCTACGGAGCGGTGCGGGCCCTGCTGCTCGGCGGGGCCTTGGCCGGCCCGCCCGCGCTGCTCATCCCGCTGGCCACGCCCGGCGTCGGGCTGGTCTGGCCGGCCCTCGGCGGACTGTTGATCGGCCTCGGGGTGGCGATCGGCAACGTGATCAAGGGCAGCTTCCGGCAGACCTACACGCCGCACCACCTGCTCGGCCGGGTGACGGTGAGCATGCACCTGCTCAACTACGGCACCATCCCGCTCGCGGCGGTGTTGGCCGGTGCTCTCGGCGCGCGGTACGGCGTCAGGACAGCGATCGAGGTGATGACCGCCTGGTTGGCGCTCACCCCGCTGATTCTGTTGATGGGGCCGCTCCGGCGGCGGCGGGACCTGCCCGCCGCCCCGGCGGCGTCTTGAGTGCGCTGCGGCGGCGGCCGTTGACTGGCCGCCGCCACCGGCACGGAGCTACATCGGGCGGACGTTGTCCGCCTGCGGACCCTTCTGCCCCTGGGTCACCTCGAACTCGACCTTCTGGCCCTCGTTGAGCTCCCGGTATCCGCTCGAAGCGATGGCGGAGTAGTGGACGAACACGTCCGGCCCCCCACCGTCCTGCTCGATGAAGCCGAAGCCCTTTTCCGAGTTGAACCACTTAACCGTGCCGGTTGCCATGCATCTCTCCCTGTTCAAAGCGGCTGACCCTCGGCCTGTGGCCGATGATCGCCCGTACCTGTCCGACAGTAACGGGCAAAACCCCGATCTGCCGGCCGAAGTGCCGCAGGCACTCGGGTGAACTCTACGTGCCGGCATGTGAAAGCTGCCCCGGACACCCGCGGCTGGGGCATGCTTGCGCCGATGAGGGGTGCCGCAGCCACCGCGCTGTCCGAGCTGGAGCGTGAGATCGACGCGCCCGGCGCCGGACTGGACCGGCTTCAGCTGGTGCCCACCCCGTTCGTCCCGGAGGTGCGGCTGCACCTCGCCGAGGACGCGATCGTCTGGTGGGCCCGGATGGAGGCGGCGGCCGGACACGCCCTGCCGCCGCCGTACTGGGCCTCGGTCTGGGCGGGTGGCCAGGCCCTGGCCCGGCACCTGCTGGACCACCCGGAGTTGGCCGCCGGCCGCCGGGTGCTCGACCTCGCCGCCGGGTCCGGGCTGGTGGCCATCGCCGCCGCGCTGTCCGGCGCCGCGCGGGTGGTCGCCAACGACATCGACCCGTACGCCGTCGCAGCCGTCACGGTCAACGCGCGGGCCAACCGGGTGGACGTCACCGTCACCGGCGGTGACCTGCTCGACACCGGCGACGCCGAAGCGGACCTGGTGGTCGCCGGCGACGTCTTCTACAGCCGCGCGATGGCCGCCCGGATGCTGCCGTTCCTGCAACGAGCCGCCGCCAACGGCGCCGAGGTGCTGGTCGGCGACCCCGGCCGGGGGCACCTGCCGGGGGACCGGTTGACGGTGCTGGCCGACTATCCGGTGCCCACCACCGAGCCGTCGGTCGACTCGTCGTTACGCCGGGTGCAGGTGCTGCGACCCGCCTGAGGCCGGGGGTCGTCTCAGGGGCGACCCCGAGGCCGATACCAGGGGACCCTGGGGGCTGCGACCGGATGTCCAGGGTGGTGCGACGGCCATAGCGTACGGGGCATGACGCAATGGCTGGCCCAGGTCGGAGAACTACCCATCCTGTTGCTGATGGGCGCGCTCGGGCTGGTCATGCTCTTCGACGCCGTACCGCTGCTGGGCGTTCTGATCCCCGGTGACGTGGCGATCCTGGCCGCGGTCGGGGTGGGCCGCCCGGCCACCGGGTTGGCCACCTTCACCGCGGTGCTGGTCGGCTGCCTGGCCGGCTGGTCGCTGAGCTTCCTGGTCGGGCGCCGGTACTCCGACCGGCTGCGGGGCAGTCGGATCGGCACCTGGATCGGTGAGGCCCGGTGGGCGGCCGCGGAGGGGATCCTGCGTCGCGGCGGCGGCCGGATGGTGGTGATCGCGCCGTTCCTGCCGGTGTTCAACGCGCTGCTGCCGCTGGCCGCCGGCGGGCTGCGGATGTCGTACCGCCGGTTCCTCGGCTGCGCGGCGCTCGGCGCGGCGGCCTGGGCGGGTCTCTACCTCGCGCTGGGCACCGCGTCCCGGTCGCTGGCCGGGCTGCTGCCGGGGGAGCCCAGCCCGCTACTGGTCACCATGGCGGTCGGGTTGGTGCTGGCTGGGGTCGTGCTGGTGGGGGCGCGGCGGCGGCTGCTGGCTGTGGCTGGCTGATTGCTGGTTGCGGTGGGGCGGGGGCGGGTTGGTTGCGGTGGGGGGGGGGGGCCCGCCGTGCCCGGCTCCGGGCGGTCAGGCTTGATCCCTGCGCCGGGCACGGCGGGCCCCCGCCCCGTCGTGCTGGCGGCTCGTCCGGTGGCGCCCGCTCCGCCGTCCCGGCTGAGGGATCTTGGTGTTACCAGCCGCGGGTGCGCCACTGGGGGAGGGCTGGGCGCTCCGCGCCCAGGGTGCTGTCCTTGCCGTGGCCGGGGTAGAACCAGGTCTCGTCCGGCAGTTGGTCGAACAGCTTGTGCTCGACGTCGTCGATCAGCGCGGCGAACCGCTCCGGATCCTTGTCGGTGTTACCGACGCCACCCGGGAAGAGGCTGTCGCCGGTGAAGAGGTGCGGGGTGCCGGCCGGGTCGCGGTAGAGCAGCGCGATCGAGCCCGGCGTGTGCCCCTTGATGTGGATGACCTCCAGCGCGCAGTCGCCGACCGGCACGGTGTCGCCCTCGGCGAGCGGCTCGGCCTCGATCGGCAGGCCGGCCGCGTCGTCGGCGTGCACCAGCGCCCGGGCGCCGGTCTTGGCCACGACCTCCTCCAACGCCACCCAGTGGTCCATGTGCTGGTGGGTGGTCACCACGGCGGTGAGGCCGTCGTCGCCGATCAGCTCCAACAGCCGGGGCGCCTCGTTGGCGGCGTCGATCAGCACCTGCTCGCCGTTGGTCGTGCAGCGCAGCAGGTAGGCGTTGTTGTCCATCGGGCCCACCGACAGCTTGGTGATGGTGAGGCCGTTCAGCTCACGTACCGCCGGCGTGCCGACGGAGGTGACGTCTCCGCTGTATGTCATGACGTTTCTATATCCATTCCGGTGGAGTAGGCAGGGGACCGTCGGGAGTGACGGCGAGCGCGTGGCCGCCGGCCCGGCCGATCAGCCAGGCGGCGAGGTCAGGGGCGGACCCGGCGACGGTCGGTGCGCCGCCCCGGTCCCCGATCACCAGCTCGTGCTGGCCGCCGTCGAGGCGTAGCACCATCGACGGCGGGGCCGGGAGGCGGGCGTGCTGGGTGGCCACCTCGTGCAACAGCCGGTGGGCGAACGAATCCGGCCAGTCGGCGGCCCCGTAGCCGGCGGCCAGGTCGAGGTGGTGCACCTCGATCTCGCGCAGTCGGCCCCAGACCAGCAGGGCGGCCGGCCAGGGGCCGCGCCGGGTCTGCACCGTTGCCGCCCACGCCTGCGCCGGCATGGTCTCGACCGCCTCGGTGAACCGGTCCGCGGTGCGCCGCAGGTCGTCCAGCTGCTCGTCGGCCGGCCGGCCCGCGCCGGCCTCGATGTCCGCCGTGCGGGCCGCCGCCGAGGCGTACTGCGGCACCGGCTCGCCCGTGCGGGCCGCGGTGAGCAGGTTGACGAAGCCGTCGGCGTTGCGCGCCACATGGGCCAGCACGTGCCCGCGAGTCCAACCCGGCAGCAGCGACGCGGCGGCCAGGTCCGCGGCGTCGAAAGAAGCGGCGGTACGCAGCAACCGGCTGGTCGCGTCGTCCAGATCGCCCATCAGCAGCAGCGGGTCCGTGGTCACGGACAGACCCTAGCGGTACGCCGTGACGCCGTCGCCGGGGAAATCGCTTTCGGCGCGTCGGCGCGGGCCCTACCGTCGGCGTCATACGCGGCACCGGGACGTCGGAGGGAGGTGGTGATCATGCCGGCCTTAGGACGCGTGTTCCGCCATCACCAGCTTCGACACCCGATGAGGATGACATGACGATCGATCTGACCGCCCTCGGCTGGGATGCCGACCGGGCGGCGTACGCCGAGCGGCGCGGCGACCACCGACCGGGCCGGGTGGCCCGGGTGGACCGCGGGGTCTGCACGGTGCTCACCGAGACCGGCCCGGTCCGGGCGAGCCTGGGCGGGGCGGTGCTCGCCGCCGCCGCCCAGGACCCCTCCGCACTGCCCTGCGCGGGCGACTGGGTGCTGCTCGCGTACTGGCCGGACCGCCGCGTCACCGTCGAGTCGGTGTTGCCCCGGCGGGCCGCGCTGATCCGGCGTACCGCCGGTAAGGACGCCAGCGGCCAGGTGCTGGCCGCCAACCTCGACGCCGCCGCCGTGGTGGAGCCGGTGCATCCGGAGCCGGACGTCGGCCGGATCGAACGGCTGCTCTCGCTGGCCCACGAGTCGGGGGCCCGGCCGCTGGTCGTGCTGACCAAGGCCGACCTCGCGGCCGACCCGGGCGCGCTGGCCCGTCAGCTCGCCGCGATCGCCCCCGGGGTGCCGGTGCTGCCGGTCAGCGCGGAGCGCGGCGTCGGGCTGGAGCCGCTGCGCGCCGAGGTGGCGCCCGGTCGCACGCTCGGCCTGCTCGGGCCCTCGGGTGCCGGCAAGTCGAGTCTGGTCAACGCGCTGGCCGGCACGGTCGTGATGCCGACCCAGGCGATCCGGCGGGTCGACGGCAAGGGCCGGCACACCACCACCTGGCGGGCCCTGGTGGCGATCCCCGGCGGCGGTGCGGTGATCGACACGCCCGGCGTACGGGCGGTCGGCCTGCTGGACGGCGTCGCCGGGCTCGACCGGGCGTTCGCCGACATCACCGGGCTGGCCGAGGGCTGCCGGTACGCCGACTGCGGACACGACGGCGAGCCCGGCTGCGCGGTGCGCGAGGCGCTGACCACCGGGGAGCTCTCCACCCGTCGGTGGGAGAGCTGGCGGCGGCTGCAGGGGGAGGTGGCCCAGGAGAGTCGGCGGCGGGAGGCGCGGCTGGCCGCGGAGCGGCGCGGTGGATGGCGCTCGGCCCGGCGTCGGGCTGCCCGGCCACCGGCGCCCGGGGGCTACTGAGTCGCTCGGCCGACCGGGCTGAGCTGGGGGAATGTGCGGGCGGGGGAAAGTGTCATACCTCGGGGCTAGAGTTGCCGAGGCGTGTTTTCCGCGCCCGCACGACCGCTCAGAAATACGCAGAGCGGGACAGATCCTCCGCATCGTCTTCACCCGGGAGCACACGGACCGTGGCCGACCGACTGATCATCCGTGGCGCGCGCGAGCACAACCTGCGTGACGTCAGTCTCGACCTGCCCCGGGACGCACTCATCGTGTTCACCGGGCTGTCCGGGTCGGGCAAGTCGAGCCTGGCCTTCGACACGATCTTCGCCGAGGGGCAGCGGCGGTACGTGGAGTCGCTCTCCTCGTACGCCCGACAGTTCCTCGGGCAGATGGACAAGCCCGACGTCGACTTCATCGAGGGCCTGAGCCCGGCTGTCTCGATCGACCAGAAGTCGACCTCGCGCAACCCCCGCTCGACCGTCGGCACCATCACCGAGGTCTACGACTACCTGCGGCTGCTCTACGCCCGCATCGGTGAGCCGCACTGCCCGGTCTGCGGCGAGCGGATCTCCCGGCAGAGCCCACAGCAGATCGTCGACCGGGTCCTGGCCATGGCCGAGGGCACCAAGTTCATGGTGCTGGCCCCGGTCATCCGCGGCCGCAAGGGCGAGTACGTCGACCTCTTCGCCGAGCTCCAGGCCAAGGGCTACGCCCGGGCCCGGGTCGACGGCGTGGTGCACCCGCTGACCGAGCCGCCGAAGCTCAAGAAGCAGGAGAAGCACACCATCGAGGTGGTGATCGACCGGCTCACCGTCAAGCCGAGCGCCAAGCAGCGGCTGACCGACTCGGTCGAGGCCGCCCTGGGCCTGTCCAGCGGCCTGGTGCTGCTCGACTTCGTCGACCTGCCGGAGGACGACCCGGACCGGGAGCGTCGCTACTCCGAGCACCTGGCCTGCCCCAACGACCACCCGCTCGCCATCGAGGATCTTGAGCCCCGGGTCTTCTCCTTCAACGCGCCGTACGGCGCCTGCCCGGAGTGCACCGGCCTGGGCACCAAGAAGGAGGTCGACCCGGAGTTGCTGGTGCCCGACCCGGAGCGGTCCCTGCGCGAGGGCGCCATCCAACCCTGGTCGACCGGGCACAACCTGGAATACTTCCTGCGCCTGCTGGAGGCGCTCGGCGAGGCCCAGCACTTCGACGTCGACACCCCGTGGCGGGCACTGCCGGCGCGGGCGCAGAAGACCATCCTGCACGGCTCGGACGACCAGGTGCACGTGCGCTACCGCAACAAGTACGGCCGCGAGCGCTCCTACTACACCGGCTTCGAGGGCGTGGTGCAGTGGATCGAGCGCCGGCACTCCGACACCGAGTCCGAGTGGTCCCGCGACAAGTACGAGGGCTACATGCGTGACGTGCCGTGCGCGGCGTGCGGCGGCGCACGACTCAAGCCCGAGGTGCTCGCGGTCACCCTGGCCGGCAAGAGCATCGCCGAGGTCTGCAACCTGTCCGTGGGGGAGTGCGCCGACCTACTCGCCGGCATCGAGCTGACCGACCGGCAGAAGATGATCGCCGAGCGGGTCCTCAAGGAGATCAACGCCCGGCTGCGCTTCCTGCTCGACGTCGGCCTGGACTACCTGTCCCTGGACCGGCCGGCCGGCACCCTGTCCGGCGGCGAGGCGCAGCGCATCCGGCTGGCCACCCAGATCGGGTCCGGTCTGGTGGGCGTGCTCTACGTGCTCGACGAGCCGTCGATCGGGCTGCACCAGCGCGACAACCACCGGCTGATCGAGACCCTGATCCGGCTGCGTGGGCTGGGCAACACGCTGATCGTGGTGGAGCACGACGAGGACACCATCCGTACCGCGGACTGGATCGTCGACATCGGGCCGGGCGCGGGGGAGCACGGCGGCAAGATCGTGCACAGCGGCTCGGTGCCGGCGCTGCTCAAGAACAAGGAGTCGATCACCGGGGCATACCTGTCCGGGCGCCGGTCGATCCCGACTCCCGCGACGCGTCGCCCGCAGACCCCCGACCGCGAGCTGGTGGTGCACGGCGCGCGTGAGCACAACCTGCGCAACCTGACCGTCCCGTTCCCGCTGGGCCAGCTGATCGCGGTCACCGGGGTCAGTGGCTCGGGCAAGTCGACGCTGGTCAACGACATCCTGCACGCGGTGCTCGCCAACCAGATCAACGGCGCCCGGCTGGTCCCCGGCCGGCACACCCGGGTCGCCGGCCTGGAGCACGTGGACAAGGTGGTCGGCGTGGACCAGTCGCCGATCGGCCGTACGCCGCGCTCCAACCCGGCCACCTACACCGGGGTCTGGGACCACGTACGCAAGCTCTTCGCCGAGACCACCGAGGCCAAGGTACGGGGGTACGGTCCGGGTCGGTTCTCGTTCAACGTCAAGGGCGGGCGCTGTGAGGCGTGCTCCGGCGACGGCACCATCAAGATCGAGATGAACTTCCTGCCCGACGTGTACGTCCCGTGCGAGGTCTGCAAGGGCGCCCGGTACAACCGGGAGACCCTGGAGGTGCACTACAAGGGCAAGACCGTCTCGGACGTGCTGGAGATGCCGATCGAGGAGGCCGCCGAGTTCTTCTCCGCCATCCCGGCCATCCACCGGCACCTCAAGACGCTGGTCGACGTCGGCCTCGGCTACGTCCGTCTCGGCCAGCCGGCGCCGACCCTCTCCGGCGGCGAGGCACAGCGGGTCAAGCTCGCCTCCGAGCTGCAGAAGCGCTCCACCGGTCGGACGGTCTATGTGCTCGACGAGCCGACCACCGGCCTGCACTTCGAGGACATCCGCAAGCTGCTGATGGTGCTGGAAGGGCTCGTCGACAAGGGCAACACGGTGATCACCATCGAGCACAACCTCGACGTGATCAAGACGGCCGACTGGCTGATCGACATGGGCCCGGAGGGCGGCCACCGGGGCGGCACCGTGCTCGCCACCGGCACCCCCGAGGAGGTCGCCGAGGTGGCCGAGAGCCACACCGGCCAGTTCCTGCGCCAGGTGCTCAAGCTCGACGGTGAGGCCAAGGGCGCGACGGCAGCCACCAACCGGGCCGCCAAGGCCAACGGGACGACCAAGACGCGTACCAGCCGCAAGGTGCCCGCCGCCGCGCGCTGACCTGGACGCCTCCGGGCGGGTCCGATCGGGCCTCGTCCGCGCCCACTTCGGCGCGGGCGGCTCGATCCGGCCCGCCCGTCCCATTTCCCGGGTCGGGGAGGTGCCGCGCTGAACCATCCGGCACAGTTGCCCGTGTGGAGAAGTGTGACCGGTTTGCTGACCGGCACAGCGGCCGAGAGAGAGGCGAGGCATGAGTGACGATCAGGCGCTGACCGGTCCGGGTAAGCAGACCCGTCGTACCCTGCTCACCGGCGTCGGCGCGGTCGGCGCGGCCGTCGTGCTTGCCGCCTGCGGCAGTGACGACTCCGGCGACGGTGCCGCACCGACCAGCGGCGGCCCGGCGGTGCCCAGCACCGGCGACGCTGGTGGCGGCAACCGGCAGGACGCCCAGTCGCTGGCCACCACCGCCGACATCCCGGTCGGTGGCGGCAAGGTCCTCGCCAGCCAGGGCGTGGTCATCACCCAGCCCACCGCCGGCCAGTTCAAGGGCTTCAGCCCGATCTGCACCCACCAGAACTGCCCGGTGACGAACGTCGACGGCGGCACCATCAACTGCACCTGCCACGGCAGCAAGTTCTCGATCGAGGACGGCTCGGTGAAGGCCGGCCCGGCCACCAGGCCGCTGCCGCCCAAGGACATCAAGGTCACCGGCGACCAGATCTCGCTGGCCTGACCGCCCCGCCCTGATCCACTCACCTTCGTAGAAGTCGGGGTGTCTGACGCCCGTCGACACCCCGACTTCTTGGAGAACGAGTCGATCAAGCGGTGCGGTGGGGCTGTCAGTGGTGCGGACTAGGCTTGTTGGTGTGGCTGACCCCTCGACCTACCGTCCCGCATCCGGCACCATCCCGGAGTCACCGGGGGTCTACCGCTTTCGCGACGGCACCGGCCGGGTGATCTATGTCGGCAAGGCGAAAAACCTGCGCAGCCGGCTCAACTCCTACTTCGGCGACATCTGGGGCCTGCACGAGCGCACCCGGCAGATGGTCACCACGGCCGAGTCGGTGGACTGGATCACGGTCGGCACCGAGGTCGAGGCGCTCCAGCAGGAGTTCACCTGGATCAAGCAGTACGACCCCCGGTTCAACGTCCGCTACCGCGACGACAAGTCCTACCCCTACCTGGCCGTCACCCTCGACGAGGAATACCCGCGGCTGCAGGTGATGCGCGGCGCGAAGCGCAAGGGGGTGCGCTACTTCGGGCCGTACTCGCACGCGTGGGCCATCCGAGAGACCCTCGACCTGCTGCTGCGGGTGTTTCCGGCCCGGACCTGCTCCGCCGGGGTGTTCAAGCGGGCCGGTCAGGTCGGCCGCCCCTGCCTGCTGGGATACATCGGCAAGTGCTCAGCGCCCTGCGTCGGCAGCGTCTCCGCCGACGAGCACCGGGCCATCGTCGACGGCTTCTGTGACTTCATGGCCGGGCGCACCGACAGCATGGTCCGCAAGATCGAACGCGAGATGCTCGACGCGAGCGAGCAGTTGGAGTTCGAGCGGGCCGCCCGGCTGCGCGACGACGTGGCCGCGTTGCGTCGGGCGATGGAGAAGCAGACCGTCGTGCTGGGTGACGGCACCGACGCCGACGTGGTCGCGTTCGCCGACGACCCGCTCGAGGCGGCCGTGCAGGTCTTCCACGTCCGCGACGGCCGGGTCCGTGGCCAGCGTGGCTGGGTGGTGGAGAAGACCGAGGAGTTGACCACCGGCGATCTCGTGCACCACTTCTGCACGCAGGTGTACGGCGGCGAGCACGGCGAGACCGACGTACCCCGGGAGTTGCTGGTGCCCGAGCTGCCCGCGGACGCCGACGCGCTGGCCGACTGGCTCTCCACCCATCGGGGCGGGCGGGTGTCGCTGCGGGTGCCACAGCGCGGCGACAAGCGGGCCCTGATGGAGACGGTGGAGCGCAACGCGAAAGACGCGTTGGCGCGGCACAAGCTCAAGCGGGCCGGTGACCTGACCACCCGGGGCAAGGCGCTCGACGAGATCAGCGAAGCGCTCGACATGCGCACCTCCCCGCTGCGCATCGAGTGCTTCGACATCTCGCAGATTCAGGGCACCGACGTGGTGGCCAGCATGGTGGTCTTCGAGGACGGGCTGCCCCGCAAGAGCGAGTACCGACGGTTCATCGTGCGGGGCGCCACCGACGACCTGTCCGCGATGTCCGAGGTGCTGCGCCGCCGCTTCGCCCGCTACCTGGACGCCCGTGCCGAGACAGGCGAGGTGGGGGTGGAGTCGGCCGACGACCTGGAGGCACCGCCCGGCGCGGAGGAGCCGCGGATCGCCACCCTCGTCGACCCCACCACCGGTCGGCCGCGCAAATTCGCGTACCCCCCGCAGCTCGTGGTCGTCGACGGCGGCGCACCACAGGTCGCGGCGGCCGCCCAGGCCCTCGCCGACCTGGGCATCGAGGACGTGGCGCTGTGTGGGCTGGCCAAGCGGCTGGAGGAGGTCTGGCTCCCCGACGACGAGTTCCCGGTCATCATGCCGCGCACCTCAGAGGGGCTCTACCTGCTGCAACGCGTACGCGACGAGGCGCACCGATTCGCCATCACCTTCCACCGGCAGCGTCGCTCGAAGCGGATGACCGAGTCGGCGCTGGACCAGGTGCCCGGGTTGGGCGAGGTGCGGCGCAAGGCGCTGCTGCGGCACTTCGGCTCGCTCAAGCGGCTCTCCGCCGCCACCGTCGAGGAGATCACCGAGGTGCCCGGCGTGGGCCGGCGCACAGCCGAGGCGATCCTCGCCGCGCTCGACAGAGGCACCAATGCAGGTGAGGGTGCCGGGGCGGTCGGGGGTGCCGGGGCGGTCGGGGGTGCCGGGGCGGTCGGAGGTGCCGGGGCGGTCGAAGGTGCCGGGTCAGTCGAGGGCGCCGGGGCGACGCCGAGCCCGTGAGTCTGCCGACCGCGGCGGTTTCGTTCGATGTGCATGTCCGGCCCTGATCGGCGCCTGCTTGGTGGGGCGGCATCCGCTGCCTGCCGTCGGACGGTTGCTGGGCCGCACCTTCGAATGATCGTGCCTGGTCTCGGTGTACCTGCCTGACCGGCGGCCGGCCATTGTTGCGCTGAACGCGCCGTGGAGAGTCAGAGTCGAGGCGGTGCCGGCCGGCGGCACTCGCACCGAAGAGCCATATACCTCAGAGTCATATTTATACCTGAGAGTCATCACGCTCAACCCGGACCTGCCCGCCGACCCGGCAGCGGGTGTTGATCCGCTCGGTGGCGCCGACATGGCGGAGTCCCTGGCCTCGGACACCGCAATACGGGCGGACCGAGGTGGACCACCTCGCCGATGATGCCTGGTATGCCCGTTTCGGTGCGTGGTGCGTGGTGCGTGGTGCGTGGTGCGTGGTGCGTGGTGCGTGGTGCGTGGTGCGTGGTGCGTGGTGCGTGGTGCGCGGTGCGCGGTGCGCGCGATGGGCCAAGATCTGCGCAACTACAGGGAAAGTGCTGCCTGCGGTGGGCGGGAGGCAGCACTTTCGGTGATGTTGCACGGATCTTGCCCACGGACACGCGGCGTGGGCGGGCATGGAGGCGGCCACGGTCGCTCGGTGTCGGGTTTGTGGTCGATCGTCCCGTGGGCGGGGCCACCCCGATCGCGGAATCATGGGCCGGCCCGGGCCGTTGTACAGGGGGTAACCACGACAACCGGCGGCCCCCCGCCCGGCGGAATGATTCGCCGCCCGGCACGGTTACACGCCCCGCAGGCCCGAGCAGCACCACCCGAGCCTGACCCCGGGCAGTTCGGCGGAATGACCCGCCGCCCCGAACCGTTACACCCCCCGGACGCCCCGAGCAGGCCCCCGGCCGCCGGGCAGATCCCCCTCGAACTTCCCCCTCCGCGTGACACACCACCCCCCTGGTGTGTTGTGCGCACCCCCGAGGCAGAGGAGCACGCCATCATGCGTACCGATCTGATCCGTAAGACCGCCCTGACCGCTGCCGGCCTCGCCTTCAC
>NZ_JBHSQS010000037.1:0-37487 GCF_042658605.1 Micromonospora vulcania
CGCTGTGCAGCGAGATCCACTAGCAGCGATATGCCCTAGATCGACGGGGGAGAGGGGAGGGGTGGCGGCGGGTTACCACGTGTCCTGGTTGGCGGTGTACGTGACTGGACCCGGGTCCGGCGAACGCCGCCGGGCCCGGGTCGGTTGGACTGGGATCAGTCCTGGTCGCCCTCGTAGGTGTGGAAGTCGTCGACGAACTTGCGGCGTAGCCGGGGTACCCGGCTGGTCACCCCGAAGTAGCCGCGCGCTCCGAGTAACGCGAGCCGGCCCACCACCGGCCGGTACATCCGGTCATCGCCGCTGGTGCCGCTGCGGTTCAGCGACTCGGTGACCCGCGCGAAGCCGTACGGCAGCATCGCCGCCTCGTAGTCGGCGACCGCGTCGAGCAGCGTCTTGTCGCCGGCGACCGCCCGAGTGAGGTGCTGGCAGAGCAGGCGGGCGTCGCGCAGCGCGGTGTTCGCGCCCACCCCGCGGCCCGGGGTCATGGTGTGGATGGCGTCGCCGAGCAGGGTGACCGTGCTGCTCTTCCAGGGCGGCACCGTCTCGGAGGTGGCCACCTTGATCGGCAGGGCGCTGCCCGGATCGCCGCGACTGAGCAGCTCCCGCAGGTGGGGATGCCAGTTCGGGGTGAGATCCAGGGCGAGCTGGATCAGCTCCTCGCCCCGACGCCGCATGACGTCGGCGGGGAAGCGGCGGGCCGTACTCCAGATGATCAGGTTGATGTTGTCGGTCGTGGTGTCGTGGCTCAGGCCGGGCCAACCGCGCAGGACCGCGGCGTCGGCGTCATCGACACCGGGTTTGATCACCCGCTCGGCGTCCCACTTGAACTCCATCACGTGCAGCACGCCCATCATCCCGCCGGTACCGAAGATCAGCGAGATGCCCTGTCGTACCCGCTCCGGAACGAGGTCCCGGGTGTACGCGGTGAGCGGGATCCGGGTGGCGATGTTGATGGTGCCGGCGTCGCGGATGACCGCGTGCGGCAGGTACTGCTGGCGGACCGCCGAGTGCGTGCCGTCGGCGGCCACCAGCAGGTCTCCGGTGGCGGTGCTGCCGTCGGCGAAGTACGCGGTGACGGTGCGGTCGTCGCGTTGGTCGTACCGGACGAAGGTCTTGTCGAAGTGCACCACGTCGGTCAGGCCGGTCAGCAGCACCTGGCGCAGCGTCATCCGGGCCACCGAGTGCTCGGTGTGCACCGGGTCGGCGTCCGGCCGCAGCTCGAACGAGGCGGCCTCGCTCAACTTCTGGGTGACCACGTTGAAGTAGCGCGGTGGCCGGGCACAGGTGGCCAGGAACGTGGCGAACAGGCCCGGCGGCAGGCAGTCCCGCAGTGCCCGGCTACCGGTCGGGCCGATGCCCACCCGGTAGCCGAGCAGCCCTTCGGCACGGTGGCGGTGCCGCTCGTAGACGGCGACGCTGATCCCGGCCCGGCGCAGCCCCTGCGCCAGGCACAGCCCGCCGGTGCCGGCGCCGATGATCAGAACGTGCGGCGGGTTGGGCACGTCGGTCGTCCGCTCAGCCGGCCGGGTGCGCGGCGGGCGCCTCGGCGGCGTCCCACCGGTAGAAGCATCCGGCGATCGCGTCCCGGGGGGAACGCCAGGTCGGCAGGTACGGCGAGGTGTGCGCCGACAGCCGCTCGTTGACCTGCTGGAAGAGCGGGTGGTTGCGGGCCGCGGCGAGGGCGTCCGGTTCGACGTCCGAGGTCTCCATCAGGTGTACGCACAGGTCGTGCAGGCAGTACAGCGACCGGTGCGTGACGCCGGTCAGACCGGGTAGTTCGGTACCGTCGGACTCGGCGAAGATCTGCGCGACCCGCCCCTCCGCGCCCGGGATGATCCGACTGACAATCAGTAGACGACTCATGGGACCCCTTTCGCCGGTGGCGTCCCCGGCCCGTGCGCCGGCGGCCACTGCTCCTGTACGCCCACCGTGCCGCAGGGCCTGTCACATCACCGTCACGTACGCCGACCGGCCGGTGACGGACGGCCGACGGCGGCCTCCCGGCTGGCCTCGCGGATCGGCGCGAGCGTGTCGTTGAGCAGGGCGCTCATCGCCGGGCTGGGCTCCACACGCAGTTCCCGACGCAGCAGGTCGCGGTAGACGTAGAAGGCGTGCACGGCCTCGAAGGCGTTGCCCTCGGCGAGGTGGATGCGTACCACCAGCCGGTGTGGCGTCTCGCGCAGCGGCTCGGCGGCCATCGCCTCCAGGGCGGCTTCCAGCGCCTCGCCGTGCCGCCCGGCGACCAGGTGCTGCCCGGCCACCCGCTCCAGCATGTGCAGGCGCAGTTGGCGCAGCCGTTCCCGGTCCAGCAGCACCCAGTCGTCGTACCAGCCGGGCAGCAGGTCGTGCCGGCCGGCGGCGAGCGCCCCGGCGGCGATCCGCGGGTCGTCGCCGTCCCGGACCCGGGCCGCCGTGCCGACCAGGTCGTCCACGTCGAGCCCGACCCCCGGGCCCAGCCGCACGGTGTCGCCGGCGACGGTCATCGGGCAGCACGGGTCTTGTCGCAGCCGCCACAGCGCGGTACGCAGCGACGACAGCGCCCGTTCCTCCGGCGCGTCGGGCCAGAGCAGCCCGGCCAACTGGCTGCGGGTGGCATCGGGGCGCAGCCCGATCAGCGCGATCACCCGTTGCAGCCCGCGCGGCACCACGACCGGCGCCGGGCCGTGCAGCAGCCGGAAGCCGCCGAGCAGGTGCAACGAGACGCCGGTCTCGGGTGGATCTCCGGCGGTCGGCACGGACGGATCAGCGGCCACGGCGGTACCCCCTGCGGAACACTCGTCCCGACTGTCTGCTGTGTCCCGGATCGGCGGCCCGTGACGCCACCGTCGACCCGCGCCGGTGGGGGTCGACAGTGGCTGCCGGGGCGCGGCCCCGTCTGCCGGGGCCGCCGGGCTGACCACGCTGAAGATTATCAATAGCAGTCACGTTGAGTCAACGGTGGACATCGGCACGCTCTCGGCGTCGACCGACCATGAGATCGGTTCTGAACTGCCAAAACTCATTTCCTGACCGTCGTGATTATCGGCGAACGCATAGCTGATGCACAGGTTGCGTCAACGCAGCGTCACCATCCAGCGTTGCAGGCGGGGTCGGCACGGTGACGCCGCCGTGACGACGACTGACGCATCGTGTCGGCAGTCGTCCAGCGTGTCCGGAGGTCACCCGCCGCCGGCCGGGACGCCGTGTGGGGGAGGCACAGCCATGGACCGATCGCTGATCGTCGCGAAGGTGGTCCCGACCGCCGAGGAGCGGGTCGCCGAGATCTTCGCCGAGTCGGACGCGACGGAGCTGCCGCGCCTGGTCGGGGTCCGGCACCGCTCGCTGTACCGACTGCACGACCTCTACGTGCACCTGCTGGAGACCGAACAACCGGCGCAGGGAGCGGTGGAGGCCGCCCGCGGCCATCCCGAGTTCATCCGGGTCAGTGACCGGCTGCGGCCGTACGTGTCGCCGTACCTGCCGACCTGGCGCTCACCGCGCGACGCCATGGCGCAGTGCTTCTACCGGTTCGACGCCGAGCCCGCCGGGCGACGGTCGTGACGGCCACCGCGCCGCGCGAGGAGCAGCTCTGGTCCCGCTGTGCCGGCTGCGCGAGCCTGCTCTACCGCAAACGGCTGCGGCGCAACCTGGACGTCTGCCCGGAGTGCGGCGCGCACTCCCGACTCGCCGCGCCGGAACGCCTGCGCCAACTCGTCGACGAGGGATCGCTGTGTCTGCTGCCGGACAGCCTGCCCGAGGCGGATCCGATCGGCTTCGTCGACGTGCTGCCGTACCCGCACCGGCTCACCGCCGCCCGGGCGGCCACCGGGCTGACCGAGGCGGTCGTCTGTGCCACCGCCACCATTGGCGGGCACCCGGCCGTACTGGCGGTGATGGACTTTCGCTTCCTCGGCGGCAGCCTGGGCTGCGCGGTGGGTGAGCTGATCACGCTGGCCGCCGAGCGGGCGCTGGACGACCACACCCCGCTCATCCTGGTCACCGCCTCCGGCGGCGCCCGGATGCAGGAGGGCGCGCTGTCGTTGATGCAGATGGCCACGGTCAGCCAGGCCATCGCAGGGCTTCGCGAGGCGGGTCTGCTCACCGTCAGCGTGCTCACCGATCCGACCTACGGCGGGGTCGCGGCGTCGTTCGCCACGAACACCGACCTGGTCCTTGCCGAGAGTGGCACCCGGATGGGTTTCGCCGGCCCCCGGGTGATCCGTCAGGTCACCGGCCGGGCGTTGCCCGACGGCTTCCAGACCGCCGAGTTCCTGCTTCGACACGGTCAGGTGGACATGGTGGTGCAGCGCCGGTCGCTGCGCGGGCGATTGGTTGCCCTGCTCGCCGCGACCCGCGCCGACCGCCCGGCCCGTCCGCCCGTACCCCGGCAGGAGTCGGCGCCGCGCCGCGAGCCTCCGGCCGGCGACGGCCCGGACGTGGTGCGGTCGGCGGACGGCCCCGACCCGCTCGGCGAGCGGTCGGCCGTTCGGGCCGGCGCCGCCGACCTGGCGGCGCCCGACCCGTGGGACACCGTACGGACCGCCCGGCACCCCGGACGACCGACCACACTCGACTATCTGGACTCGGTCTTCGACGGGTTCGTCGAGCTGCACGGCGACCGGCTCGGCGGGGACTGCCCGGCCGTGGTCGGCGGCGTGGCCCGGTTGGACGGCCGGCACGTGATGGTGATCGGCCACCAGAAGGGGCACACCACGGCGGAACTGGTCGCCCACAACTTCGGCATGGCCAGCCCGGCCGGGCACCGCAAGGCGCTGCGGCTGATGCGCCTCGCCGCCCGGCTCGGCCTGCCGGTGGTGACCCTGGTCGACACCCCCGGCGCCGACCCGGGGGTGAGCGCCGAGGAGCAGGGCCAGGCCGCGGCCATCGCGGAGAACATCCTCACCCTCACCGTGCTGCCCACCCCGGTGCTCGCGGTGATCACCGGCGAGGGCGGCAGCGGTGGCGCGCTGGCCCTGGCGGTCGCCGACCGGGTGCTGATGCTCCAGCACGCCGTCTACTCGGTGATCAGCCCGGAGGGCTGCGCGGCCATCCTGTGGCCGGACCGGTCCGCCGCGCCGCAGGCGGCCCGGGCTCTGCGACTGACCGCGCCCGACCTGCGCCGACTCGGTGTGGTCGACGAGATCGTGCCGGAGCCGGCGACGGCCGCGCACGAGGACCCGACCGAGACCGCCCGCCGGCTCCGCGCCGCGCTGCTGGCCAACCTGCTGCCGCTGCTGGACGTGCCGCCCGCGACGCTGGTGCGCCGTCGCCGCCAGCGGTTCCGCCGGTTCGGCTCGGCACGTGTCGGTGCCCGGGCCGGTGCCCGATGACCGCCGGGCCGGTCGGCGACCGGACGATGACCGACGCCGGGACGCCCGCCGGGCACGACGGTGCCCGCCTGCACCACACCCCCGGGGTACGCCTCGACGCGGACCGTCCGCCGGACGCCGCCACTGCCGCCACTGCCGCTGCTGCCGCTGCTGCTGCCGAGGAGGTGCTGGCTGGGCTGCGCCGGCAGGCGCGCGAGCTGATCGCCGAGCTCACCGGGCCGGTGCGCCGGATCCGGCTGCGCAGCGGGCCGACCGTGCTGGAGGTGGAGTGGTACCCGGTTGCGCCGCCAGCGGGGCCGTCACCGGCGGTGGCCACACCGCCGTCCGATGGCCGTCCGACGCCCACCAACGGTGTGCCGACGACGCTGATCCGGCCGTCGGTGCCCGGGCGAACCACGGTCCGGGCGCCGATCGTCGGCACGTTCTACCGGGCGCCGGAGCCCGGTGCCGCACCGTTCGTCGCGGTCGGCGACCTGGTCCGTCCCGGTCAGCCGGTCGCCATCGTGGAGGCGATGAAGCTGATGAACGAGGTGGTCGCCGACCGCGCTGGCCGGGTGGTCGCGGTACTCGTCGACGACGGCCAACCGGTGGAGTTCGACCAGCCGCTGGTCGAACTGGATTCGGCCTGACGAATTGGGTGGGAGACCCATGTTCGAGACCGTGCTCATCGCCAACCGTGGCGAGATCGCGCTGCGGGTGCTCCGGGCCTGCCGGGAACTCGGCGTACGGACGGCGGTGGTCTACTCCGCCGCGGACGCCGACTCGGCGGCCGTACGCCTCGCCGACCAGGCGGTCCGGATCGGGCCGGCGTCGAGCCGGCGCAGCTACCTCAACGCCGCCGCCATCGTGGAGGCGGCCCGACAGGTCGGCGCACAGGCCGTGCACCCCGGCTACGGCTTCCTCTCCGAGGACGCCGACTTCGCCGAGATCTGCGCGGACAACGGGCTGGTCTTCATCGGGCCGCCGCCCGCGGTGATGGCCGCGCTGGCCGACAAGTCGTCGGCCCGGGCCCTGATGAGCCGCGCCGGCCTGCCGCTGCCGGCGGGCAGCGTCGAGGCGGTGCCGACCGCCGCAGCTGCGGCCGAGGTGGCCGACGCCATCGGCTATCCGGTGATGGTGAAGGCCGCCGCCGGGGGCGGCGGTCGGGGGATGACCGTGGTGCACACCCCGGGCGACCTGGCCCGGGCGTACGCGCGCACCCGGGCCGCCGCACAGGCCGCCTTCGGTGACGACCGGGTGTACGTCGAGCGGTACCTCACCGAGGCCCGGCACGTCGAGGTGCAGGTGCTCTGCGACAGCCACGGCAACGGCGTGCACCTGGGCACCCGGGACTGCTCGGTGCAGCGCCGGCACCAGAAGCTGGTCGAGGAGGCGCCCGCGCCGGCGCTGCCGGCGGCCAACCTTGACGCCATCGCGGAAACCGCCCTGCGGGGCGCGCTGGAGGTCGGCTTCGTCGGCGCCGGCACGCTGGAGTTCCTGGTCGACGCCGAGGAGCGGTTCCACTTCCTGGAGATCAACTGCCGGATCCAGGTGGAGCATCCGGTCACCGAGATGGTCACCGGGATCGACCTGGTGCACGAGCAGCTGCACATCGCCGCCGGGGTGCCGCTGCGCTGGCGGCAGGAGGAGATCCGTCTGCACGGCGTCGCCGTGGAGTGCCGGGTCAACACCGAGGACCCGGAGCGTGGCTTCGCCCCGACCCCCGGTCGGCTGGAGCGGTTCGTGCCGCCCGGTGGCCCGTTCACCCGGGTGGACACCCACGCGTACACCGGCTACGTGGTCGGCCCCTGGTACGACTCGCTGCTGGCCAAGGTCGCGGTCTGGGCGCCCGACCGGGAGCTGGCGCTCAACCGGCTGGAACGCGCCCTGGAGGAGTTCGACATCGCCGGGCCGGGCGTGCGCACCACCATCCCGTTCGTCCGGCGGGTGCTCGACGACGCCCAGTTCCGCAAGGGCCGCTACACGACCGGCCTGGTCGACCGCCTGCTCGCCGCGCCCGGCCCGGTGCCCGCGCAGCGGTCGACGGTCACCCCCGTACCGCGTACCGCGCCCGTCGCGGCGCCCGACGAAACCCACAGGAGGACCCGATGACCGTCACCCATGGTCGCCCGTTGACCGCCGAGATCACCGACATCCTGGTGGCGCACTGCGGGCTGGACGCCGACGCGGCGTCCCGGGCGCCCGCCGCGTCGCTGGAGGAGCTTGGCATGGACTCGCTCGCCCTGCTCGAGCTCTCCGCCGTCGTGGCGGACCGGTGGCAGGTGCAGATACCGGAGCAGGCCGGGCAGCTGAGCATCTCGGCGGTGGCCGACCTGGTCGGCCGCCGCGCCGACCCGCCCGGGCACACCGAGAACAGCGTGTTCGTCGACGCGCCGCTGACCCTGGTCTGGAAGATCACCAACGACGTGGCGAACTGGACCGAGCTGTTCACCGAGTACGCCGTGGTGGAGATCCTGCACCGCGACGGGCACACCGTGAGGTTCCGCCTCACCATGTACCCCGACGAGAACGGGGTGGCCTGGAGCTGGGTCAGTGAACGCACCGCCGACCCGGTCAGCCGGCAGGTCCGGGCGCACCGGGTGGAGACCGGGCCCTTCGAGTACATGCGCATCCACTGGCGCTACACCGAGGAGGCCGGCGGCACCCGGATGACCTGGGTGCAGGACTTCGCGATGAAGCCGACCGCGCCGGTGGACAACGCCGCGATGACCGAGCGGATCAATACCAACAGCGTCATCCAGCTCGGGGTGATCAAGGACCGGGTGGAGCGGGCCGCCCGGCAGTACGCCGACCAGGGCCGTCCGACGGCCGACGACCAGTCGACGGAGGCCGGCGATGAGTGACCTGAGCACCCGCCCGATCGCCGCCGCGGACGTACCGGCCGACCGGCGGCGCGGCGGTGAGCTGCGCGTCCTGCTCGGCCCGCGCACCGTCGGCAGCACCTCGGGCTTCCTCGGGGTGGCCACGCTCGCGCCGGGGGAGCGGATCGCCGAGCACTACCACCCGTACAGCGAGGAGTTTCTCTATCTGACCCGCGGCGCCATCACCGTCGACCTCGACGACCAGGCGACGCTGCTGGCCGCCGGCGAGGCGCTGTTCGTGCCGGTGAACGTGCGGCACCGGCTGCGCAACACCGGCGTCGAACCGGCCGAGGTGGTCTTCCACCTGGGTCCGCTGGCCCCGCGCCCGGAGTTGGGACACGTCGACACCGAGCTGGTCGAGCAGCGGGGCGGGTCATGACCGGACGCCGCACGGTGGTGACCGGCATCGGGGTGGTCGCCCCCGGCGGCGCCAGCCGGGACCGCTTCTGGAAGGCGATCACCGAGGGGCGTACGGCCACCCGGCGGATCAGCTTCTTCGACCCGTCGGCGTTCCGTTCGCAGATCGCCGCCGAATGCGACTTCGACCCGATCGCCGCGGGACTCACCGAGGCCGAGCGACGCCGGGCCGACCGGTACGTGCAGTTCGCGCTGGCCTGCTCCGTCGAGGCGGTCGCGGACGCCGGGCTGGTACTCACCGACGCCGAACGGGACCGGGCCGGGGTGGTGCTCGGCACCGCCGTCGGCGGCACGATGGCCCTGGAACAGGAGTACGTGACGGTCAGCGAGCACGGCCGGCGCTGGCTGGTCGACGCCGCGACCGGAGGCCCGTACCTCTATCAGGCACTGGTGCCCAGCAGCCTCGCCGCCGACGTGGCCTGCCGGCACGGGCTGCACGGCCCGGCGCAGGTGGTCTCCACCGGCTGCACCTCCGGCATCGACGCCATCGGGTACGCCCACCAGATGATCGTGGACGGTGAGGCCGACGTGATGCTGGCCGGCGCGGCCGACTCGCCGATATCGCCGGTCACCGTCGCCTCGTTCGACGCGATCAAGGCGACCAGCCCGGACAACGACGATCCGGCGCACGCGTCCCGTCCGTTCGACGCCGACCGGCACGGCTTCGTGCTGGCCGAGGGCGGGGCGGTACTCGTGCTGGAGGAGGCCGAGCACGCCCGGCGGCGCGGCGCGCACGTCTACTGCGAGGTGGCCGGTTACGCCAGCCGCAGCAACGGCTACCACATGACCGGGCTGCGGCCGGACGGGCTGGAGATGGGCCTGGCCGTCACCGACGCGCTCAAGCAGGGGCGGATCGGCCCCGACCAGGTCTCCTACATCAGCGCGCACGGCTCGGGCACCCGACAGAACGACCGGCACGAGACCGCGGCGTTCAAGCGGGCGTTGGGGCAGGCCGCGTACCGGGTGCCGATCAGTTCGATCAAGTCGATGGTCGGGCACTCGCTCGGCGCGATCGGCTCGATCGAGATGGCCGCCTGCGCCCTCGCCATCGAGTTCGGCGTGGTGCCACCCACGGCCAACTGGACCACCCGGGACCCGGAGTGCGACCTGGACTACGTGCCGAACGAGGCGCGGGAGGTCCCGGTGGACGTGGCCCTGTCGGTGGGCAGCGGATTCGGTGGCTTCCAGTCGGCCATGGTGTTCCGCCGACTGTCCGGGGCGGTGCCGGCGTGACGGCCCGGGCCGTGGTGACCGGCATCGGCGTGGTCGCACCCAGCGGCATCGGCGTGGACGCGCACTGGCGTACCGTGCTGGCCGGCACCCGGCGGACCGGGCCGATCACGCTCTTCGACCCGGCCGGCTACCCGACCCGCTTCGGCGGGGAGGTGCCCGACTTCGCGGCCGACGGGTACGCCGACAGTCGGCAGTTGGTGCAGACCGACCGGTGGACACACCTCGGTTTCGCTGCCACGCGGCTCGCGCTGGCCGACGCCGGGCTGCCCGAGCGGGCACCCGACCCGTACGGCTACGCGATGACCCTGGCCAGCTCGTCCGGCGGCAACCTGTTCGGCCAGCGGGAGCTGCAACGGCTCTGGGGCGGTACGTCGCGCACGGTCGGGGCATACCAGTCGATCGCCTGGTTCTACGCGGCCAGCGTCGGGCAGCTCTCCATCCACCACCAGTTCAAGGGCCCCAGCGGCGTGCTGGTCGCGGAGGCCGCCGGTGGGCTGGACAGCCTGGCGCACGCCGCCCGCGCGGTACGCCGAGGCACCCCGGTGGTGATCGCCGGGGCCACCGAGTGCCCGCTGAGCCCGTACGCGCTGGCCTGCCAGTTGCGCTCCGGGCTGCTCAGCGACGTGTCCGATCCGGAGCGGGCCTACCGCCCGTTCGACCGCTCGGCCAGTGGCTACCTGCCGGCCGAGGGGGGCGCGGTGTTCGTGGTCGAGGAGTTGGGGCACGCGCTGTCCCGAGGCGCCCGGATCTACGGTGAGGTCAGCGGTTGGGGTGCCACGCACGACGCGGCGCACACCACGGCGGACAGCGCCGGCGACCCGGTGCAGTACGCCCGGGCGATGCGGCTGGCCCTGGACCGGGCCGGTGTCGCGGCGGCGTCGATCGACGTGGTGCTCCCGGATGCCCTCGGGGTGCCCCGCTACGACCGCAGCGAGGCCGAGGCTCTGCGCGCCGTGTTCGCCGACCGGCCGCCCCCGGTGACCACGCAGAAGTCGTTGACCGGGCGCGCGTACCAGGGTGGTTCGGCGTTGGACGCGGCCACCGCGCTGCTCGCCTTCGCGCACGACACGCTGCCCGCGTCCGCCGGCCCGGACGACGTGGCGCAGGGGTGCGAGCTGGATTTCCTACGCGAGCACCGCCGGCCGCGCAGTCGGTTCGCGCTGGTCTGCGCGCGGGGCTTCGACGGTTTCAACAGCGCGCTGGTCCTGCGGGGGGCCGCGCCGGTGAGGGGAGTGACGCCATGAGTGAGCAGCGGGCCCGGGTGGTCTTTCTGGTACGGGTGCCGGTTTCCCGCACCGACGAGTTCCTCGCCGCGTACGAGGCGGTCCGGCACCTGGTCGCCGGCGGGGTGCCGGGGCACCTGGTCGACCAGGTCTGCCGGTCGTCGACCGACCCGGAGCAGTGGCTGATCACCAGCGAGTGGGCGAGCCTGGCCGACTTCGAGAGCTGGGAGCGCAGTCCCGAACACCGGGATCTGGTGCGCCCGATGCGGGAGTGCTTCACCGACGCCCGCTCGCTGCGCTTCCACATCCACGCCGAGACACCCACGCCGACCCCCGTCCTAGCGCCGATGCCCGCGACGGCACCGGCGCCGCGAGGCTGAGCGCGCTCGATCCTGGAAATAGTGGCCTCGCCTGCGGGCGCAGGCCACTATTTCGTGGAACGAGCACGATCGGCCACCACCGCGCGAGCCGCCATCGGCCGTCCGGCTGGGGTCGCACACCGTACGCACGATGAGTCATCCGACGGTGACGCTATGCCGGCTTACCCGCCTGATACTGCCTGTCGAACGGACTGTCGGCAATCCGGCCGGCCGCCCTTTCTGATCTAGCCATTTGCATCTAGCTATGCCCCGGTGGGAGTCGTAAGGTTCCCCGCAGCACCCCGACAGGCGTACGCGATGGGCAGATTTGCCCTCTTTGATGCTGGGCGGTGAACGGCAGTGGCGGCAGAAAATCCTACGGCGACAGACCCCGGATGGGTGGACGAAGTCCTGTTCGCGGGACGCCCAGCCGACGTTTGTCTCCGGCTGCCCGAGCCGATCGACCGGTCCACACTGCACCGGCTCGTCACCGCCGCGCAGGACCGGCTCGTCGCGGCCGGGCTGCGTCCCGGGGGCGCCGCCGCGCTGCGGCTGCCGCCGTCACTGGCGTACGTGGTGAACCTCCTCGCCACCTGGCGTGCCGGGGCACAGGCGATCCTGCTCGACCACCGGCTGACCGATCACGAGGTGGACCGCGCGCTGGTCCGGCTCACCCCGCAGGTGGTCGTCGCGCCGCTGCGCACCGGCGGTGGGGCGCTGCGGATCTTCGTCGACGTCACCGAGAGCGTCACCCGGTACGCCGACCGCCCGGCCGTCAGCGGCCACGCCGTGATCCAGCTCAGCTCCGGCTCCACCGGACCGTCCAAGGTGATCGGCCGTACCGCCGCCGACCTGGTCGCCGAGGTGCACCGCTACACCCGGATCGACGGGGTGGCGCTGCCCGGCGAGCGGATCATCCTGCTGCCCTCGATGGTGCACGTGCTCGGCCTGGTCGGTGGTCTGCTCTACGGCCTGCACGCCGGTGTCGAACTGGTCCCACCGGAGCGACTCAGCGGCGACGCCGTGCTGGCCTCCATCGCCGCCGGCACGACGCCGGCCACCGTGCTGGGTGTGCCGTTCCACATCGGACTGCTGGCCTCCACCCGGCCCACCGGGCCGCTGCCGCAACTCAAGCGGATGACCACCGGTGGTGAGCTGGTGCCCGCCGCGGTGGCCCGGGCGTTCACCGACCGGTACGGCGTACCGCTGGGCAACATGTACGGGATGACCGAGGTCGGGGTGATCGGCACCGACCTGTACGGGCGGCACCGGCCCTCGATCAGCCCGGCGCCGGGCATCGAGGTCCGCGAGGCCGACGGTGAGCTGTGGGTCTCCTGCCCAGCCTCGCCGTACGTCGGGCTGAGCGACCCGACCCGCTGGTCGGACGGCTGGTTGCACACCCGGGACGCCGGCACCGTCGACGCCGAGACGGGTCTGGTCACCGTACGCGGCCGGCTCGACTCGCAGGTCTCGGTGGGCGGGATGAAGGTCGACCTGACCGAGGTCGAGTCGACGGTCGCCGAGCTGCCCGGGGTGGCCACCGCCGTGGTCGTCTGGGACGACGGCATCACCGCCTACGTCCAGCCGGACGGGCCGCTGTCCGAGGAGGTGCTGGACAAGCTGCTCGCCGAGCGGCTGGCCGGCTACAAGCGCCCCCGGGTGCTGCACCTGCTCGATCAGCTGCCCCGCACCACCACCGGCAAGCTGGTCCGCTCGGTGGACGCGTTGCGGTCGGCGGCGACGCCGTGACCGGCCCGCTGCACCAGCTCGACCTCGACCCGCGTGGCGGCGTGCACCGCGACCGCCAGGACGAGATCCTCGCCCAGCTCCGGGTGGCCGACCCACAGGGTCCCGCTGCCGGGCACCGGCCGCAGTGCCAGCCCGGGGCCGAGCGGCGGGGGCATCCGCCGGAGCAGCCCGCCATCGCGCAGCCCCCGGCCGAGTGCCTTGCCGACCGCCTCCTTGGCGGTCCACAGGCGAAGGAAGTCCACCTCCCGGTCGGTCTCGGGACGGCCGGTCAGCCAGGCCAGCTCGGCCGGCCCGAACCAGCGGCGGGCCAGCGCGAGCGCGGGCAGCCGACGGATGTGTTCCACGTCCACACCGACCGGGCCGGCCCGGCGGGCGGCGACCACCACGATCCCGCCGGTACGGCTGACGCTGACCGGCAGCTCGATCGACCCGTCGACCCGGACCACCGGGCTGCCGTCGGGGCGATGCGCCACCACCAGCTCCGCCTCCACGCGGCCGAGCAGCGCGGCACCCGCCTGCCGCAGCAGCCGCCCAGCCGGAACCGGCCGACCGCCGGCAGCCCGGTCGACCCACACGTGCACGGTGTCCCGATCGGACGCCGTCAGCTGGCCCACCCAGAGAGGGTAACCATGAGAGCCGAGGTCCGTGCCTTCGTCGTCGAGCAGCTCGCCGACATGAACTACGACGTCGAGGGGCTCGACGACGACACCACGCTCGGCCCGTCCGGCGTCGACCTGGAGTCGCTGGCCCTGGCTGACCTGTCCGTCCGGGTCGAGGACCGGTACGGCCTGACGTTCGCCGACGACGAGTCGGAGAAGCTGGCTCTGATGACGGTGGGGGAGTTCACCACCATGGTCGCCGACCGCGTCGCCGAGGCGACGAGCGACAACGCCTGATGACCGGTCAGCCCGATCTGGGGCGAGCTGACCTGCTGACCATGCTCGCCGAACTCACCGCGAAACCCGCCGCCGAGGTGCCCGACCGGATCGGCTCGATGGAACTCGCCTGGCTGGTACACCTGGTCGAGCAGCGCTACGAACGGCGGCTCGACCTCACCGACGACGATCTGGCCGGCATCCGTACCGTCGACGACGCCGTGGCGGTGTTCCGGGCGTCGTTGACCGCCCCCGCAGATGGTTGAGCCGCGTACCGCCCAGCTCACCGGTATGCACGCGGTCAGCGCCCTGGGCCGGGGCGGGGAAGCGCAGCTCGCCGGCTCGCCGACGTTCGGTCCGGTACGCCGATTCGACACCGCCGCTCGCCGGGTCACCGTGGCGGCCACCCTGCCGGACGTCGGCACACTCCCCGACGAGCTGGCCGACGCGATCGAGGAGGCCTGCCGCGCAGCCGGGCTGGACCGCGTCCAGCGAGCCGCGTGCGCGCTGCTGCTCGCGGTGCACGGCGGTCCGGACGCGTCCGCGTTGGCCGACCAGCTCGCCGCCCGGTGTGGACTGGGTGGGCGTACCCGGGTCTACACCAGCGCCTGCGTCTCGGCGAGCACGGCGGTGGCCGACGCGGCCACTCTGATCGGCCGGGGCGATCTCGACCGGGTGGTGGTGGCCGCCGGTTACCTCGTGGAGCCGGATCAGTTCGCGCTCTTCGACGCCGGTCGGGCGCTCGCCGTCGACGGTGTGGTCCGGCCGTTCAGCGTCGGCCGCCGGGGGCTGCTGCTCGGCGACGGCGTGGCCGCGGTGGTGCTGGAGGCCAGCGCGGCGGGCCGTCGGCGCGGGGCCGAGCCGGTGGCCACCGTGGCCGGCTGGGGGCGGGCCGGGGACGCGTTCCACCCGTGCCAGCCGGACCCGACCGGTGCCGGGCTGGCCCGGGCGGTCGGCACGGCGCTGCGCCGCGCGGGGCTGCCGCCCGAGGCCATCGGGTACGTCAACGCCAACGCCACCGGCACCGCGCAGAGCGACGCCGCCGAGGCGGCGGCGCTGCGTCGGGCCCTCGGCGAGTACGCCAGACAGGTCCCGGTCAGCTCCACCAAGTCGCGGCACGGGCACGCGCTGGAGGCGTCCGGGCTGCTCGAACTGGTGGTCACCACGCTGGCCCTGCGCGCTGGCGACCTGCCGGTCAACGCCGGCTGGCAGGGCCCCGACGAGCACTGCCCACTGAACGTCATCACCACCACCCCGCACCCCACCACCCCGCACCCCACCGCCCCGACCCACGCCCTGACCCTGAACGCCGCCTTCGGCGGAGCCAACACCGCCCTCCTGGTCGGCCTCCCGTGACCCCCACCGATGCCCGCTCTCCGCGATCGTGCACTTCCCGCTCGGACGAACAGGGCGAAGTGCGCGAATCGGCGACCGGAGCCGCAAGATCGCCGGGGCCGAGGGCGGGGGCCCGGGTCGCCGTTCTCGCCGAGGCTCGGTGGTCTGGGGCGCAGGACGGTGCCGCTCCGGGGGTTGCCGGCTTCGTCCACTCGGGATTCGCGCCCACCGTGGTGGCCGTTGCCGAGCGGTGTCTGCGGCGGCGGTACCGGGCTGCGCCGGTGCCGACCGATGTGCGAACCGCTGTCGTGCTGGTCAGTGCCAGCGGGGACCGGGCCAGCGCCGAGCAGGTCCGGGCCACGGTCGACGCCGGCGGGCGGGTCGGCCCACTGTTCTTCTTCCAGTCCGTCCCGAACAGCGTCGCCGGGCACCTCGCGGCCCGCTGGGGGCTGCGCGGTCCGGTGGTCTGCCTGAGCCCGACCGGCGACCCACGCGCCGACGGCATCGCCGAGGCGGACCTGCTGCTGTACGACGGCGACGCCGACGAGGTGTTGCTGATCCTGATCGAACAGGCACCCGACGCGTCCACCGAGGCGGTCGCGGTGCTGCTGGGGGGAGGAGCACGACCATGAGGACTCCGGGACTGCGCGGCGCGCTGGCCGCCGACACCGAACTGGGCGCGGGCAACGTCCTGGCCCGGGTGCTGGCGCACGGCGCCGACCCGGACGGGCCCGGGCTGACCTTCGACACCGCCGTCGACGGGCACCCGGCTGAGGTACCGCTGTCGCTGGGCCGGCTCGACGAGCGGGTCGCCGCCCGCGCCGCCTGGCTGCACGAGCGCGGCGTACGCCCCCGTGACCCGGTCGCCGTGTGGGCCACCGCCGCCGCGGACATGGTGCTCAGCTTCCTGGCACTGGCCCGGCTCGGAGCGATCCCGGCGCTGATGAACGGCAAGCTCCGCCCGGAGATCGCCGCCGAGTACATCCGTCGGCTGCGGGGCGTGGGCGTACTCGCCGACGACGCGCACACCGAGCTGCTGGCCGGGCACGACCTCGGCGTACCGCTGCTCGGCACGCCGGCGCAGGCCGGTACGGGCGACCCGTCCGCCGCGCCGGCGCACTACCGGCACCACCCCGACGATCCGATCGTGATCACCCACACCTCCGGGACCACCGGTGTGCCCAAGGCGGTGCTGCACTCGCACGCCAGCCTGTTCGCGGCCACCCGGCACCTGCTCACCATGCCGCAGGCACAGGGCACCAAGCGGATCCTCAACGCGTTGCCCGCCCCACACACCGCCACCGTGCTGATGGTCAACCAGGCGCTGGGCAACCGGGCCGAGATGTTCCTGCTGTCCGAGCAGGGCGGCGAGCGGGTGCTCGACGCCATCCAACGCTGGCGTCCGGACGGGGTGTTCGGCTTCTCGGTCACCTGGGCCGAGCTGGCCCGGTTCGACCTGTCCGCGTACGACCTGGACTCGGTGCGACTGTGGTTCAACACCGGCGACTGCTCGCACGAGCCGCACATCCGACGGCTCGTCGCGGTCGGCTGGCGGGACACCGTCACCCGCGACGGGGTGGCCCGGGTGCCCGGCTCGGTCTTCATCGACGGGCTGGGCTCCAGCGAGATGGGACACTCGATGTTCCACATCACCCACCGCGCCGACACCGACCGGTACGGCCGCTGCATCGGTCGGCCGTACCAGTTCACCCGGGTCGCGGTGCTCGACGCCGACGGTGAGCCGGTGCCGACCGGCGAGGTGGGTTTCCTGGGCATCGACTCGCCGTCGCTGTTCCGGGGGTACTGGAACGACGCGGTCACCACCTACCGGTTCCGCCAGCGCGGCTGGTACCTCACCGGAGACCTGGTCTACGCCGACGCCGACGGCCGCTACTACCACCTGGACCGGGCGGTGGACTCGGTCGACGCGGGCGACGGGCGGCGGTACTACACCGCGCTGTCCGAGGAGCGGATCCTCGCCGCCTGCCCGGACGTGACCGACTGCACCGTGGTGATCGTCGCCGAGAACGGCGTGGTGGTCACCGACGTGCTGCTGGAACTCGCCGTCGGCGCGGACGAGGGCGAGGACCGCACCGAGCGGGTACGCGCCGCTCTCGGCCCGGACGTGGGCGGCACGCTGCGCCGGGTGGTGCCGGTGCGGTCGGCCGACATCCCGGTCACCGTGACCGGCAAGGTCCGCAAGGTCGCCCTGCGCGAGCGGTACCTCACCGAGGCGCCCTCGTGACCACCACCGTGATCACCGGGATGGGCCTGTTCACGCCGGCCGGGCGAGGCGTCGAGGAGACCTTCGAGGCGCTGACCACCGGCCGGTCCGGGCTGACCCGGCCACCGGACGGGCACCCGGCCCGGGAGTCGCTGGAGGTCGCCGGCCTGCTGCCGGACATCGACCCGCGCAGCGTCGCGTCCGGGCCGGAGACCCGGGTGCTGGACCGGATCGTGGTGCTCGCGCTGCTCGCCGCGGCCGACGCGCTCGCCGACGCCGGCATCCAGGTGGGCCGGGACGTCGACCCGGACCGGATCGCGGTGATCGTCGGCGGTGTCGGCGGGATGGCCACCCTGGAGGCTCAGGTGCTGGCGCGCGCGGCCCGGGGGCGGGCCGCGGTCAGCCCGTACCTGCTCACCGGGATCCTGCCCAACATGCCGGCGGCCCGGATCGCCATCGCGCACGGCATCCGGGGTTACAGCTCGTCGGTCGGCACCGCGTGCGCCTCCGGCGCGCAGGCGGTCGCCGACGCGGTGCGGCTGATCCGGGCCGGAGAGGCCGACGTGGTGCTCTGCGGTGCGAGTGAGGCGCCGCTGTTCCCCACCTTCGCCGACACCTTCGGCAATGCCCGGGCGTTGGCCCGCGCGGGCACCGACCCGGCTCGGGCGAGTCGCCCGTTCGACACCTCCCGCACCGGGTTCGTGCTGGCCGAGGGTGCCGCGCTGCTGGTGCTCGAACGCGCCGAGCACGCCGCCGCACGAGGTGTCACCGGGTACGCCGAGGTGGCCGGTTACGGGGCGACCACCGACGCGTACCACCCGACGGCTCCGCGTCCGGACGGTGCCGGTGCGGCGGCGTGCATCCGCCGCGCGCTGGACGGCGCGGCCGTGCCCGCGGCGGCGGTCGGGTACGTCAACGCGCACGGCACCGGCACGAAGCTCGGCGACATCGCGGAGAGCATGGCCCTGGCCGACGTCTTCGGCGTCGGTGGCGTGCCGGTCAGCAGCACCAAGGCGCTCACCGGCCACCTGCTCGGCGCCTCCGGGGTGCTGGAGGCGGCGGCCACCGCGCTGGCGCTCGGTCGGGGGCTGCTGCCGCCGACGTACCACCTCGACGACCCGGACCCGGCCTGCCCGGCGGACCACATCCGTGGCGCGCCTCGCAAGGCCGATCCGGAGTACGCGCTGACCAACTCGTTCGGGTTCGGTGGCCAGAACGTGAGCCTGCTGCTCGCGCGGGTCGCCGAGCCGAGGAGGTGAGCGACGCGGCATCCCGGGCGGGGCGCGCCCGGACGGCAACACGGGGGGAACCGTGCGAAGGGCTCAGGGACAGGGACATGGACATCCGTGGAATTGACCACATCGAACTCTATGTGGGGGACGCCCGGCAGGCGGCCTTCTATTTCAGCACCGCCGTCGGCTTCCAGCTCTGCGGCCAGGGCGGCCCGGAGACCGGGCTGGCCGGGCAGCGCTCGCTGCTGCTGTGCCACGGCGACATCCGGCTGGTGCTCACCTCCGGGCTGAGCGCCGAGCATCCGGCGGCGCGGTACGTGCAGCGCCACGGCGACGGCATCGCGGTGGTCGCGGTCGAGGTCGACGACGTCGCGGCCGCGTACGCCGAACTGCTCGGCCGGGGCGCGACGGGGGTGACGCCGCCGACCACCAGCACCGGCGCGGACGCCGAGGTGGTGATCGCCGAAGTGGACGGCTTCGGTGACGTACGGCACCGCCTGGTGCAGCGGCGCGGCGACCGGGGGGACTTCCTGCCCGGTGTCATCGTGCCGACGCAACCGGCCGCGCAGGACGACAAGGCCGTCCTCGCCGAGATCGACCACCTGGCCGTCTGCGTGCCACCCGGGCAGCTCGACGAGACGGTCCGGCACTACCAGCGGCTGTTCGACTTCGGGCAGATCTTCGAGGAGCACGTCGAGGTCGGCGGGCAGGGCATGAACTCCAAGGTGGTGCAGAGCCCGTCCGGGCAGGTCACCGTGGTGCTGTTGGAGCCGGACCGGACCCGTCGGCCCGGACAGATCGACGCCTTCCTCGACCAGCACGCCGGGGCCGGGGTGCAGCACCTGGGGCTGCGGACCGACGACATCGTCGGCGCGGTGGAGGAGCTGGGCCGACGGGGCGTGCGCTTCGCCGGCACCCCCGGCAGCTACTACGACGCCCTCGAAGCGCGGGTCGGCCGGGTGGACGCGCCGCTGGACCGGCTGCGTGAGCTGGGGGTGCTGGTCGACTCCGACCACGGCGGCCAGCTGTTGCAGATCTTCGCCGAGTCGATGCACGTACGCCGCACGCTCTTCCTGGAGCTGATCGAGCGGCGCGGCGCCTCGGGCTTCGGCAGCGGCAACATCAAGGCGCTCTACGAGGCCAAGGAACGCGAGCTGGCCGCGGTGGCGGTCGTACCGCAGGGGGTGGGGGCGTGACCGCGACCGGGTTCGAACCGACGTTGACCGCGCAGGAGCAGGAACTGCTGCCCTCGGACGACGACGTGCGGCACTACGCCGAGCACGGCTGGTACCTGTCCAAGAAGCTGCTCACCGACGACGAGGTGGACGCGCTCGCCGCCGCCGCGCAGCGCTACTACGACGGCGAGCGGGACCGCAGGCTGCCGGTCCGGCCGCCGAAGCTGGCCTACTGGGAGCCGTCGAAGGGTGCGGTGCAGCGGCACAACGACTACGTCCACCACGAGCACGACGGGCTCGGCGCGATCCTGCGCAAGCCACTGATCGGCGCGGTCGCCGCCCGGCTGGCCCAGGCCGACGAGATCCGTGTCTTCCAGTCCACGCTGATCCTCAAGCCGCCGATCTCCGGCGAGCCCAGCAACATCGTGCCCTGGCACTTCGACAAGCACTACTGGGCGTCCTCGTCGTCGGAGAAGATGCTCACCGCGTTCATCCCCTTTCACGACTGCGGGGAGGAGATGGGCACCATCACCATGGTCGACGGGTCCCACCGCTGGCGGGAGATCGGCGCGGACGACACCGTGGTGCGGCACTTCGCCGACCGGGACCGCAGCCAGCTCGAGGAGATGCTGGCCGCGAACGCGGCGCACAACGGCGTCGAGATTCGCAAGATCCCGATCGTGATCCCGAAGGGGCACCTGAGTTTCCACCACTGCCGCACCTACCACGGCAGCGGCCCGAACGTCAGCGGTCGCCCCCGACAGGCGATCTCACTGCACCTGCAGGACGGCGACAACGCCTGGCGGGAGTATCCGCTCTCGGACGGCACGCTCGCCGCGTACAACCACGACGTGCTGGTCCGCCGTACCCACGACGGGCGGCCGGACTACGCGGACCCCGACTACTGCCCGGTCATCTGGCGCCACCGCGCCCAGCAGGGAGGCTGAACATGTCACGGTACGACTGGGGTAAGACCCACCCGGGGATCGAGCGGCTGGAGCAGGCGGTGACCGACCGGCGCGACGCCGTGGTCAAGCACCCGCTCTACGCCAACCTGGACACCCACGAGGCGCTGGTCACCTTCATGGAGCACCACGTCTTCGCGGTCTGGGACTTCATGTCCCTGCTGAAGTCGTTGCAGCGGCAGCTGACCTGCGTCACCGTGCCGTGGATCCCGACCGGCCCGACCGGCAGCCGCCGCCTCATCAACGACATCGTGATGGTGGAGGAGAGCGACGAGCTGGGCGAGGGCTACATCAGCCACTTCGAGCTGTACGTGCAGGGCATGGCGGAGGCCGGCGCGGACACCACCGCCGTGAACGCCCTGATCGACCTGCTGCGCGCCGGCCGTCCGGTCACCGACGCGCTCGCCGAGGCCGGGGTGCCGGCCGCGTCGGCGGCGTTCGCCGCCACCACCTGGAAGATCATCGAGACCACACCGGTGCACTGCCAGGCGGCGGCCTTCGCGTTCGGCCGGGAGGACCTGATCCCGGACATGTTCACCCAGGTCGTCTCGGTCAACGAGCGCAGCAACCGGCTGAACAAGTTCGTCGACTACCTGGAGCGGCACATCGAGGTCGACGGCGAACAGCACACCCCGATGGCCATGCAGATGCTCGCCGACCTGTGCGGCGACGACGACACCAAGTGGCAGGAGTGCGCCGACACGGTCAACACGGCGCTCGCCGCCCGGTCCCGACTCTGGGACGACATCCTGGCCGCGATCAAGGGGCCGGCGTGACCGACGCCGACCCGGTCCGGCTCTACCGCACGGTCCGGCTGATCCGCCGGTTCGAACAGCGGGCGGTGGAGCTGGTCCACGGCGGGCAGATCGTCGGCGGCATCCACCCCTACCTCGGTCAGGAGGGGATCGCCGCCGGCGTCTGCGCCGCGTTGGGTGTCGACGACGTGGTCGCCGGCACCCACCGCGGGCACGGGCACGTGCTGGCCCGGGGCGCCGACCCGGCCCGGATGCTCGCCGAGCTGTGTGGCCGGGTCACCGGCCTCAACGCCGGGCGGGGCGGCTCGATGCACGCCGCCGACCTCAGCATCGGCGTACTCGGTGCCAACGCCATCGTGGGGGCCTCCGGGGCGATCATCACCGGTGCGGTCTGGGCCCGGCGACGCCGGGGTCAGGACACCGTCGGAGTGAGCTTCTTCGGTGACGGCGCGGTCAACGAGGGGATGCTGCTGGAGGCGTTCAACCTGGCCGCGCTCTGGCGGGTGCCGGTGCTGTTCGTCTGCGAGAACAACGGCTACGCCACCACCATGCCGGTCGCCGCAGCGGTGGCCGGCAGCATCGAGGGCCGCGCCGCCGCCTTCGGCATCCCGGCCGTCGAGGTCGACGGCCAGGACCCCGAGGCGGTACGCGCCGCCGCGTCCGCCGCCGTCGACCGGATGCGCGCCGGCGGGGGCCCCGAGCTGATCGAGGCCCGGACCTACCGCTTCGACGCCCACCACACCTTCGAACACGCGGTACGCCTCGACTACCGCCCGCCCGACGAGGTGACCCGTGGTCGGGCCCGGGACCCGGTACGCATCCAGGGCGAGCGACTCGCCGACGCGGACCGGGCCACCGTGGACGCCGAGGTCGAGGCGACCCTCGACGCGGCCGTACGGTTCGCCCTGGCCAGCCCCGAACCCGACCCGGCCGACGCACAGGCGTACCTGTACGCCAGCGGCCTGACCGCCCGCGCCGGAGGTGGCTAGGTGCCTCGACTGTCGTACCGCCGGGCGCTGACCCGGGCGTTGGCCGACGAGTTGGCCCGCGACGAGACGGTGTTCCTGCTCGGCGAGGACATCCAGGTCGGCGCGTCACTGGTCACCACCGGGCTGGCCAAGCGGTTCGGCACCGACCGGGTACGCGACACACCGCTGTCCGAGCAGGCGTTCACCAGCTTCGCCACCGGGGCGGCGCTGGCCGGGCTGCGGCCGGTGATCGAGTTCCAGATCCCGTCGCTGTTGTTCCTGGTCTTCGAGCAGATCGTCAACCACGCGCACAAGTTCCCGCTGATGACCGGCGGCCAGTGCGCGGTGCCGGTCACCTACCTGGTGCCCGGGTCCGGCTCGCGTACCGGCTGGGCCGGGCAGCACTCGGACCACCCGTACAGCCTCTTCGCCCACGTCGGGGTGGTCACCGCCGTGCCGGCCACGCCGGCCGACGCGTACGGGCTGCTGGTCACCGCGATCCGGCACGACGACCCGGTGGTGGTGTTCGCACCGGCCGGGGCGATGGACGTACGCGCGGACGTCGACCACACCGCGCTGACCCCGGTGCCGCTGGGCCGGGGCCGGATCCACCGGTTCGGCGACGACGTCACCGTGGTCGCGGTCGGGCACCTGGTGCACGATGCCCTCGCCGTGGCCGAGGAGCTGGCCGACCAGGTGTCGGTGGAGGTGTTCGACCCGCGCACGCTCCACCCGTTCGACTGGGACGGGTTGACCGAGTCGGTGGCCCGTACCCGCCGGCTCGTGGTGATCGACGACTCCAACCGCTCCTGCGGAATCGCCGCCGAGATCATCGCGACGGTGGTGGAGCGGGTCCGGCTGCTCGCGCCGCCGCGCCGGGTCACCCGCCCGGACGGGGCGGTGCTGCCGTTCGCCCCCGCGCTGGACCGGGCCGTGCAGCCCGGTCGCGACCAGCTCGCCACCGCCATCCACCTGACCATGAAGGACGGATCATGATCGACCCGAAGTATCCGTGGCCGTCGGCCGACCAGGCCTGGACCGACCTGCCGGAGCCGGCCCGCCGGGCCATGGTGGCCAGCGGCGCGGCGGCCTGGGAACGGGTCTTCCACGGCCGGGCCACCTACAACAAGCAGTGGCGGCTGGCCCGCCCGCCGGTGCTCACCGCCGACGCCTGGCGGGAGCTGAACGAGGTCTGCGACCGGCTGGCCCAACTGATCCTGGACGCCTGTCGGCGGCGGGTGGGCACCGCCGGTGAGCTGCGTCGGTTGCTCGGCGTACCGGAGGGGGAGACCCGGCTGTTGGACGAGTCGGAGCCGCTGACCGAGGCGTTGCTGGCCGCGTACCGGCCGGACGTGCTCTTCTCCGCCGGGGTGCCCAAGTTCGTCGAGTACAACATCGACAGCAGCCTCGGCGGCGGGTTCGACGCGGACACCGTCATCCAGCGGTTCGCGCAGCTCTATCAGGAGCAGGGCATCCTGGACGGGCTGCCGGTGCGGGCCGCGCCGTCCCTGCTGGACCAGCGGTTCGTGGCGATCCGCGAGGAGCTGCGGTTGCCGGCCGGCGCCCGGGTGGCGCTGCTGATGGACTTCGACGGCGACTACCCGGGCCTGGACGACCCGGAGACGTTCATCCGGATCCTCGACCCCCTCGCGGTACGCGCCCAGGACTTCGGCATCAATCTGGTCATCGCTCCACTGTCCACCGCCACCCTGGACGCCGACGATCGGTTGGTGGTCGGCGGCGCGCCGGTCGACGCGCTGTTCCGGCTCTTCGTGCCCAACCGGGTCACCCCGACCCCGGGCCTGGACGCGGTCGCCGGGGCGCTGGCCGCCGGCACGCTGCCGATGTTCGTGTCGGCGGCGGCCTGGCTGCTCGGCAACAAGATCACCTTCGCCTGGCTGTGGGAGGACGTGGACGAGCTACCCGCCAACGACCAGGCGCTGATCCGGCGACATGTGCCGTACACGGTGCCGCTGACCGCCGCGGTGCTCGACCGGGCGATCGCCGAGCAGCACGAGCTGGTGGCGAAGCCCGCCGACGGTTCGGCCGGGCACGGCGTCCTGCTCGGCCCCGAGCTGAGCCCGGCCGCCTGGGCCGAGGGGCTGCGCGCCGGTGTGGACCGGGGCGGTGTCATCCTCCAGCAGTACCTGCCGGCCGACGAGGTGCCGATGGACTTCGTACAGATCGAGACGGGGGAGACGGTGACGGCCGACGTCCCGTACACCCTGGCCCCGTACCTCTTCGGCCGCCAAGCCTCCGGCGGCCTGGCGCGAGTTGGCTACCCCGGCTGCGACGGCGTCCTCAACCTGGCCCACGGAGTCCTCCTAACCGGAATCCTCCTCCAAACCTAACCCCCCGGGGCGCCACCCGATTTGATCAAGAAGTTTGCGTCACGAACGCTGAGGTGGGTGACGCAAACCTCTTGATCACCGGGGCGGTGAGGGGCGGGTGGGGGAGAGGCGGCGGAGGGTTTCGGCGGTGGCGATGGCGTCGCTGCGGGCGCTGCCGTGGCGGCCGTCGGTGCTGTAGAGGGTCGGGTCGGCCGTCAACGGGTGGTCGGTCAGGTTGACGTGCAGGGTTCCCAGGCGGTCGGCCAGTGCCGCGGTGTGGGACGAGAGTCGGCGCATCCGCTCGCCCAGCCCGGCGCGTGCCGCCTGCGGCACCGCAGGGCTGTGGGAAACGTCGAACATGCCCACCGTGATCACGTCCGAGCCGCCCTGCTGGAGGGCGACGATCATCGCCGTCAGCTCCGCGTCGACGCTGTCCGCGTCGTACCTGGACCGGAAGGCGTCGTTCCCCCCGCAGACCACCAACGCCAGGTCCGGACCGAACGCCAGGGCCGGGGCCAGTTGGGTGGCGCGGACCTCGTGCGCGCGGAGCCCACTGCGGCCGAGATTGAGGTACGCCAGCTCGGGGCGGACGGCGGCCAGTTCGGCGGCGATCCGGTCGGCCCACTGCACGTCCGGGTAGCCCGGCGTCGACTCGCACATCCCCTGCACCACGCTGTCGCCGAGCGCCACGAACCGCCGCCACGGGTGCCCGCGCAGCAGGTCGGCGCTCTCGCCCTGCCGCAGGCAGTACGGGTCCGTCGCTTCGGTCAACGTCGATGACATGCTCGGCAGGCTAACCGAGTGAACCGGCGGTGGACAGCGCATCGCCGCTCCCACCCCTGGCGGGTGAAGCGGCGGCGCGACACCCTGGAGTCCCGTCGATCGTCCGATGTGGACGACGCCGATGCCGCTCAGCCGGACAGGCTGACTTCGGCCAGGTAGACGCAGGTCCGCTCCTCGTGAGAGGAGTAGTAGCTGACCCACAGCAGGTCGTCGTGCCAGACCAGGCCGGGATAGCTGGTGTCGCCACCGGAGGGCAGGGCGACCAGTTCGGTCAGCTCGCCTCGCTCGGCGTCCACGGCGCAGATCGCCGTGCGTACCGCGCCGTCGAGCAGGCGTACCCCGGCGAGGAGCCGCCCGTCCGGCAGCTGGAGCAGCGTCGGCCCGCCCACCTGTACGCCCAGGTCGGTCCAGGTCCAGTCGCGGTACGGCGGCCGGGCGCGGCCGAGCTGTGCGGAGGCGCTGTCGCCGTCGCGCCGCAGCAGGCACACCGCCGTACCGTCCGGTTCGAAGACCAGCCCGGACTCGTTGGGGTAGCCGCCCTCGAACAGCGTCGGCACCCACGGCTCGAGGTCGATGCCGTCCTCGCTGCGGTAGAGCCGGGCGAACCGTGGGTCACGGGTGGCGTAGCCGACGCCGTACATGGCGTCGTCCTGCCAGGCCGCCCGCCACACCCAGACGCCCGGTTCGCCGACGGGGACCGGATCGCCCCAGGTCTGCCCGTCCGCCGAGAGTGCGGTCACCGTCCGGAACGTCTTGGTGCCCTCGCCGGTGGCGGCGGCGGCCAGCAGTTGCAACCGCCCGTCCGGCCGCGGGACGAAACGCGGGTCGCGCAGGTCGACGCCCTCCTGGCGCACCACCGCGGCCGACCTCCACGACCGGCCGTCGGTAGAGGTCAGCACCCGGATCACACCGTCGTCGGAGAGGTGGGTACGCGCCTCGCGGAAGGCACAGAACCAGCTCCCGGAGTGTCGGACCAGGTCGGTGAACGCGCTGTGCGGCGCGCTGTCGCCGATCCGGTGCACGGCGGTGACCGCGGCGGTGGTGTGGCGGGTGGGTGACGACGTCATGCGCGGCGGCCTCCTGAGGGCACGGAGAGAGCGGGACGTGGCGGGCGTTGACGGTAGCCGTCGGGGCCGACGCCTTCGCGGCCAGCAGGCGAACGCGCGACGAACAACGCCCAGCCCGCCCGGCGACGCGGGCGGTCCCGGCCCGCTCGACGGCGTGGCGGTCGACCACGGTCATCAGGTGGCCGGCGATCTGGGGACTCAGCGCGACAGGGCGTGCTCGGCGAGCAGTTCGCCGAGCACGTGTTCGGCCTCGGCCGCCTTGGCCGGGTCCGGATTGTCCAGGCTGATCAGCGCCTTCCACAGCGCCCAGCCGCGCCCTCGGGCCCAGGTGGCCGCGTCGACGTCGATCGCGTCGCGGAACGCGGCCCGGCTCTCGCCGTGCAGGAGCGTCCAGGCGATCACCAGGTCGCAGGCGGGATCGCCGACGCCGCAGCAGCCGAAGTCGATGACGGCGGTCAGGCGGCCGTCGCGAACCAGAATGTTGCCGGCGGCGACGTCGCCGTGGAACCAGACCGGCGGCCCGGCCCAGGTGGCGTCGAGGCCCGCCTGCCAGATGCCGGCGACGATATCGACGGGCAGTCGGTCGCGGTGTGTCTCGATCGCCGCGCGGGTCTCGGCGTCGTACATGGCCAGTGGCCCACCCCGCCAGAAGCTGTGCGGGCCGGCCGCCGGGCCGTCGGTGGCGTCGACGGCACGCAGGGCACGCAGGAAGTCGGCGAGGTCGGTGGCGAACCGGGTCAGGTCGTCGATCCGGTCGGCCCGCGCGGTGCGGCCGTCGATCCACCGATACACCGACCAGGGGTACGGGTAGCCGGCGCCGGGCCGGCCGTGGCCCACCGGGGCGGGCACCGGCAGGGGCAGTCGTACGCCGAGCATCGGCAGCCAGCGCTGCTCCTTGGCGACCTGGAACATGTAGCCCTCGGCGCTGGGCAGCCGTGCGATCATCGTCTCGCCCAGGTGGAAGGTGCGGTTGTCCCAGCCACCGACGTCGACCGGGCGTACCGGCAACTCGGCCCACTGCGGAAACTGCTCGGCCACCAGCCGGCGTACCAGTTCTACGTCGATGTCGGGGATGGATTCTGCGCTCATCCGTCCGAGCCTGAAGTGGTCGACCGACGCACGCAACCGGTTTTGCGCCGCTTGTCAGGCGGGGGTGGGTTGCGACGGGGTGTTCGTGCGTACGGTCCGGGTCAGCAGTGGGTACGCGGTGACCAGCAGGCAGGCCGCCGCCATGACCAGCAGCGCCGGGGTGAGCCCGAGCGCGTCGACCGACCAGCCGCCGAGCAGCGCCCCGACCGGCAGCCCGATGAAGGCCAGCGAGCCGGCGATGCCGATCACCCGGGTCTGCAACGCCGGTGGCACCCGCTCGTAGAGCGCCACCCCGAGCAGTGGGTTGACCGCCGCGATGCCGATCCCGGACAGGAAGGTCACCACCAGCACCACCGGTAGCTCGTCGCTGATCGCCAGCGCGACCAGCCGGGGTGTGCCGGCGATCGTCGCCCCGAGCAGGAAGGTCAGCCGACCGGGCAGCCGGGGCCCGAGCGCGGTGAACAGCACGTTGCCCAGCAGCGCGCCCGCCGAGAACGCCGCCAGCACCAGACCGAGCCCGCTCGGACCGTGTAGCTGCTGGGCCACCCAGAACGGGATGTAGACCGCCACGCTGGCGTTGGCCACCATGTTCAGCGCCGAGACGACCACCAGCATGCCCAGCAGTGGCCGGTCCCGGCCCAGATAGCCGAACCCTTCGCGCAGCGCTCGCAGGTAGCTCTCCGGCTGGGCGGGCTGCGCCGGCGCGGCCGGTGGGCGGACCAGGACGCCGATCAGCAGCGCGCAGATCCCGAAGCTGGCCGCGTCGATGAGGATCGCCTCGGTCACCCCGAACCAGGCGATCAACAGGCCGCCCACGGCGGCGCCGAACAGGGTCACCACCCGGCTCAGCCCGTCGTACGCCGAGGTCAGCCGGATCAGCGGCACCCCGGCGGCCTCCGCCACCGGGCGGAACATCACGTGCTTGACCCGGTCCCCGATGCCGCGCAGCGCGCCGGCCACCGCCACCAGCACCACCAGCGGGGCGAAGCCCAGCCACGGGGTCAGCGCGACGACCAGCATGGCGACCGCGCTGCCGACGTCACACACGATCGAGGTGCGACGCAGGCCGATCCGGTCCGCCCACGGTGTGCCCAACGCGCTGGACAGCAGGTATGGCAGCGTCTCGGCGAACGCGACCAGGCCCATCTTGGTCGGGCTGCCGGTGGTGACGAGCACCAGCCAGGGGATGGTCACCACCGAGATGCGGGTGCCCAGGTTGGAGACCAGATCCGCGCTGACCAGCACGACCAGCTGGCGGCGGGGTGTCACGCCCCGACCGCCGCCGACCGCCGCGCGGCATAGCGGTCGCGCAGCGCCCGTTTGTCCACCTTGACCGACCGGTTGACCGGCAGTCGGTCCACGAACTCCACCTCGGCCGGCGCCCACATCTCGTTGAGTTCGGTGGTGACCAGGTCGATCAGCTCCGCCCCGGTCACCGTCGCGTCCGGCGAGAGCACCACGAACGCGTACGGGACCTCGCCGACCGTCTCGTCCGGTACGCCGATCACGGCGGCGGCCCGCACCTGCGGGTGCCCGGCCAGCACGTCCTCGATCGGGCGGCAGAAGATGGCCCAGTTCCGCCGGTGCGTGACGATCATGTCGTGTGCCCGGTCGACCAGGTAGAGGTAGCCCTCCTCGTCCAGGTGGCCGATGTCGCGGGTGCGTACCCAGCCGTCGACCAACGTCTGCGCGGTCAGCTCCGGCTGGCCGTGGTAACCGGCGAAGCTCAACCGGGTCCGCACCCACACCTCGCCGTCGCGGCCCGGCGCGAGCACCGTGCCGTCGCCGTCCCGGATCTCGATGTGGACGTCCCCGTAGGGGCGGCCGCAGGAGCGCAACCGCTCCGGGTGCGCCGGATCGTCGGTCAACCCCGGCAGCGCGGTGATCACCACGGCCTCGCTGAGGCCGTACACGATGCGCAGCACCGGGCCGAAGCGTGCGATGGCCTGGCGCAGCCGGGCGGGCGCGGCGGGCCCGGCGCCCACGTTGAACATGAACATGGCGGAGAAGTCCGCACCGACCACCGCCGGGTGGTCCAGCAGTTCGTAGAGCATCGGCGGGGTGACGAAGGTCGAGTTGATCCGTTCCCGCTGCACGGTGGCCACGAACGCCACCGGGTCCCAGTCGTCGCGCAGGAACAGCACGCCGCCGGTGAACAGGTTGAACAGCGTGGTGATCTGGCCGCTGGCCAGCCACATCGGCGAGTGCGACAGGTGCCGCAGCAGCGGGAACCCGGCGGCGCGGAAGTCGGCGGCGAGGGTGAGGATCTGCTCGTAGAAGCTCTGCCGGTGGTGCACCAGCTTGGGGCTGCCCGTGGTGCCACTGGTCTGCAGGAACGACTCCGGCGCCGGCACGGACGCCGGCAGCTCGACCGGCTCGGCGTCGGCGGTGGGGTCCGGGGCGGCGCCGCCCGCGCCCAGGCAGCACACCGGCGTGCCGGGCAGCGCGGCGGCCAGCTCCGGACCCAGACTGTTCGGATCACGGGCGTCGTAGACCAAGGCGTCGGGGCGGGCCAGCCGGATGAACTCATCGACCTCCCGACGGGCGGTGACCGGGGCGACCCACATCGTCCGGCAGCCGATCAGATGCAGGGCGAGCTGGAGCAGCGGGCCCTCGACCGCGTTCGCCACGGTCACCAGCACCGCCGAGCCGGGCCGTACGCCGTGCCGGGTCAGGGTCGCGGCCATCGCGCGGACCTGCGCGGCGGCCTCGGTGTACGTCAGGCGGCGTCCACCGCCGACCAGCGCCTCGCGGTCGCCGAAGTCGGCGAAGAGGTCCAGCACCCTGTCCACGTAGGTCGTGGTGTGCCCGGGTCCGTCAGTCATCCGGCAGCCCCCATCCGAGAAAGCGGTCCCCGGGCAGCTCCCGGGGACGACGCGGCGGTGGCGCGCGCTCGGGCGACCGCACCGCCGCCGCCTGCGAGCCTAGGCCGCAGAAGAGCTGGTCGGGACCGGGCCGAAGGGCGATCCGACAGTCCCGGCGGACATTTGATCACGTCGATCAGGTTGATTGACGCCCATGAACGGCGGCGGCTAGGTTTCTCAACCATCGTCCAGGCGGGAGCCGTCAGCGGATGGCCCTGGGCTGCCACACGATGGAGGTTCCATGTCGATCCAGAAGAGATGGCATGTCATCGCCGCCGCGACCGCGTTGCTGGTCGTGGGGGCACCCGCCGTCGTCGCCAGCGCCGGCCCGACCGCGTCCCTCACCGGCCGGCAGGACCGGCCCGAATGGGCGGGCAGTTGGGCCGCCGCGGTCACCCGGGGCAACTCGGTCGGGCTGACCAACACCGGTCTGAACAACCAGAGCGTCCGGATGGTCGTGCACGTCTCGGTCGGTGGCCCGGCGCTGCGGGTACGGCTCAGCAACCTCTACGGCGAGCAGGCCGTACGGGTCGGTCGGGCCACCGTCGCCAAGCCCAACACCGCCACCGTGGACGACGTCTCCGACATCGACCCGGCCTCGCTGCGCCCGCTGAGCTTCAGCGGCGCCGCCGCGGCGACCATGAACCGGGGCGCCGAGCTGCTCAGCGACCCGCTGCCCTTCGCTGTGGCGGACGACAGCGACCTGGTGGTCACCCTGCACTTCCCGACCCCGACCGGGCCGACCACCTTCCACGGGCAGTCCCAGCAGACCAACTTCATCGGCGCCGGTGACCTGACCGGGGCCGCCGACGGCACCGGGTTCACCATCCGTCCCACCTGCTGCTGGTTCTTCCTGTCCGGGATCGACGTGCAGCGCCGGGCCACCCCCGGCGCGGTGGTCGTGCTCAGCGACTCGATGGGCGACGCCAACGGCAGCACCGTGAACGCCAACCGGCGCTGGCCCGACCTGCTCGCCGACCGGCTGCGCGCCGACCGACCGGACGCGCGAACTCCGGGCGTGCTCAACCTGAGCCTGGCCGGCAACCGGCTCAACCACGAGGGTCCCGAGCCGGGCGCCGGCGACTACCCCGGCTACTTCCAGCTCGGCCCGAACGCGGCGGCCCGGCTCAACGAGGACGTCTTCCCGCAGACCGGCGTCCGTACCGTGGTCACGCACCTGGGCATCAACGACATCTGGATGTCCAACGACTCGGCCGAGGCGATCATCGCCACCCTGCGGCAGATCAACCAGCAGCTTCAGCAGCGCGGGCTGACCAGCCTGGTGGCCACCCTGACCCCATACGAGGGGCACGGCGCGCCGGGCGTGTGGACGCCGGAGAAGGAGGCCACCCGGCAGGCCGTGAACGCCTACCTGCGCGGCAGCCGGGAGTTCGACGGGCTGCTCGACTTCGACCGGGTGCTGCGTGACCCGGCCCGACCCAGCCAACTGCTGCCGGCGTACGACTTCGGGGACCACATCCACCCGAACGACGCCGGCAACCAGGCGATGGCGAACGCCGTACCGCTGCGGTTGCTGGATCTGTGACACCGGCCGGGACGGCGGGTGACCCCCGCCGTCCCGGTCACCGACATCCTGGGGAGGAGATCGTCGTGGAGGTGCAGGACCTACTCACCGGCCTGTACAGCGAGCAGGGCCGACAGAATCCGTATCCGTGGTACGCCGACCTGCACCGGCTCGGGCCGGTCAGCGCGGTGCCGGCGCGCGCCGAGCACCGTACGGTGGCCGCCGTGGCGGTCGGCTACGACCTGATCGACGGGCTGCTGCGCGATCCGCGGTGGACCAAGCAGCCGCCGCCGGGATGGGAGGAGCAGGAGATCCTGCGTACCTTCCAGACCTCGATGATGTTCATCAACCCGCCCGACCACACCCGGATGCGGGCCGTCTTCTCCGGCACCTTCACGCCGCGCCGCCTGGGTGCGCTGGAACCGGTGATCCTGCGCGTGGTGGACGAGCTGCTGGACCGGATGGCCGACGCCGGGGGCGGGGTCGTCGACTTCGTGGCCGACTTCGCGTACCCGATTCCGGCCCTGGTGATGGCCGAGTTCATCGGCATCCCGGCGCAGGAGCTGGCCTGGTACCGCGAGCGGGTGGAGCGGATCGACGAGTTCCTGGACGTGGCGGGCAAGACCCCGCAGCGGCTCGCCGCGGCCAACGAGGCGGCGGACGAGCTGCGCGCGTTCTACCGGGAGTTGCTGGCGCACCGCCGTCGCGCGCCGGGGGAGGACCTGATCAGCGGCCTGGTCGAGGCGTTGGACACGGGTGGGGTGGCGCTGAGCGAGGACGAGCTGATCAGCAACCTGATCGTGTTGTTCAACGCCAGCTTCGTCACCACCGTCTACATGTTCAGCAACGGGCTGCCGCTGCTGCTGGAGCACCCGGAGACGGTCGCCGCGCTGGCGACCGACGGGACGCTCGCGCAGGGCTGCGTCGACGAGGTGCTGCGGCTGCAGAGCCCGGTGCACTTCCTGGCCCGGGCGGCGCCGGAGGACACCGTGCTGGGCGGCGTGCCGGTCGCCCGGGACGACAACGTGCTGATCATCATCGGGGCGGCCAACCGGGACCCGGCGCGGTTCCCGGACCCGGACGTCTTCGACCCCACCCGGGCCGGCCCGCCGTCGTTGGCCTTCGGGGTGGGTCTGCACTTCTGCCTCGGCGCGGCGGTGTCCCGGCTGGAGGGACGCCTCGCGCTGCCCCGGCTGTTCGCCCGGTTCCCCCGGCTGGCGGTCACCGAGACACCGACGTACAGCGGCAGCCTCTTCCTGCGCGGCATCGACAAGCTGCTGGTCAGCACCGGCGGATAGGAGACCGGCATGGCCCTGCATCCGGAGGTGGCGGCGTACCGGGCCGCCCGCGCCGCGGCCGGCACCCCACCGCTGTACGCGCAGACCCTGACCGAGGCCCGCGCCGCGGACCTGGCCGCGATCCGCGCCGGCGGCGGGGTGGTCGAGCCGGTGGCCGAGGTACGCGAGGAGCGGATCCCCGGTCCCGCCGGTGAGCTGCCGCTGCGGGTGTACCGGCCGGCCGGGCAGGGACCGCTGCCCACCCTGCTGTACTTCTTCGGCGGTGGCTGGACGCTCGGCAGCGTCGACACCGCCGACGGCATCTGCCGACGGTTGGCCAACGCGGTGCCCTGCCAGGTGATCACCGTCGGCTACCGGCTGGCCCCGGAGCACCCCTTCCCGGCCGCGGTGCACGACTGCCACGCCGCCACCCGCTGGATCGCCGGGCACGCCGACCGGCTGGGCGTGGACCCGGCCCGGTTGGCGGTGGGCGGGGACAGCGCCGGCGGCAATCTTGCCGCCGCCGTCGCCCTGCTCAGTCGCACGGACGGCCCTCGGCTCGCCGGGCAACTGCTGGTCTACCCGAACACCGACCAGAGCGGCGAGCCGGCCGGCCCGGCCGACGACGATCCGACGCTCTTCAACCGCCGCTCGGTCGCCTGGTACCGGGAGCACTACCTGGCCGACCCCGCGCAGGCCCGGGACCCGTTGGCCTCGCCACTGCTCGCCGACGACCTGACCGGCCTGCCGCCGGCGCTGGTGATCACCGCCGAGCTGGATCCGCTCTGCGCCGAGGGGCAGCGGTACGCCGAGCGGCTGCGCGCCGCCGACGTGCCCACCCGGCTGGAGCACTACCCGGGGATGATCCACGGCTTCTTCGCCATGCCCGGCGTCTTCACCGACGGCCAACGGGCGCAGCAACGGGCGGCGGCGTTCCTGCGGGAGCGGTTCGGGTTGCCGGGTTCGTCGTCGGGTACGGAGGTGCGGGGTGGCTGAGCCGGTGTTGACCGAGCTGCCCGTCGAGCCGGCGGTGTCGCTCGACGACTACGCGGCGCGAGCCCGGGCGGTGCTGCCGCCGGACGTCTGGGACTACGTCGCGGGTGGCAGCGCCGCCGAGGTGACCCTGGCCGCCAACCGGTCCGCGCTGGACCGGGTCGCGGTGCTGCCCCGGATGCTGCGCGGGGTGAACGCGGTCGACCTGAGCACCCGGCTGCTCGGCCGCCCGTACGCCATGCCGGTCGGCGTGGCGCCGATGGCGTACCAGCGGCTGCTGCACCCGGACGGGGAACTGGCCCTCGCGGCGGCGGCCGGCGCGGCCGGGGTGCCCTACCTCGCCAGCACGCTGGGCAGTACGCCGATCGAGCTGGTCGCCGGCACCGGCGCGGAGGTCTGGTTCCAGCTCTACTGGCTGCGCGATCGGGCCCTGGTCCGCGACCTGCTGGACCGCGTCGTCGCGGCGGGCTGCCGCGCGCTGGTGGTCACCGTGGACGTACCGGTGCTCGGCCGGCGTCCCCGGGACCTGCGCAACGCGTTCCGGCTGCCGGCCGAGGTGGTCGCCGCGAACCTGCCCGACGGTCGGGACGACCTCGCGCACGCCGGCGCACCCGGGGTGTCCGCGATCGCCGCGCACACCCACGCGGCGTTCGCGCCGGCACTGCGCTGGGCGGACCTCGCCTGGCTGCGCGAACACCTCGACCTGCCGCTGGTGGTCAAGGGTGTGCTGGATCCCCGGGACGCGGTCGAGGCGGTACGCACCGGCGCGGACGCGGTGGTCGTCTCCAACCACGGTGGCCGACAGCTGGATGGGGTGCCGGCCAGCGTCACCATGCTCCCGGAGGTCGTCGACGCGGTCGGCGACCGCTGCCAGGTGCTCCTGGACAGTGGCGTCCGCAGCGGCACCGACGTGCTGCGGGCGCTCGCGTTGGGCGCCGCCGGGGTGCTGGTCGGTCGGCCGCTGCTCTGGGCACTGGCCGCTGGCGGCGAGCCGGCCGCGCGGGACGCGCTGGAGTTGCTCGCCACCGAACTGCGCGACGCGTTCACCCTGGCCGGCTGCGCCGACCCGGCGGCGGCCGGCGAGCTGCGTACCGTCGCGGTGGGTTGACCGGTGGCCGACACCGAGCCGGCGGACCTAAGCGTCGCCGACCTGCACCCGGCGCTGGACGACCCGGCGCTCACCTCGATGAACTTCCTCAACGAGGTGTCCGAGCGCTATCCGGCGGCGGTGTCACTGGCCGCCGGCCGGCCGTACGAGGAGTTCTTCGACGTGGCGGCGGTGCACCGCCACCTGGAGACGTTCCACCGGCACCTGACCGACGAGCTGGGGCATCGGCCCGAGCAGGCCCGGCGGCTGCTGCTGCAGTACGGCCGCACCAAGGGCATCGTGCACCACCTGATCGCCCGCAACCTCGCGGTCGACGAGGCGATCACCGTCGACCCGGAGTCCATCGTGGTGACCGTCGGCTGTCAGGAGGCGATGTTCCTGGTGCTGCGGGCGCTACGGGCCGGCCCGGCGGACGTGCTGCTCGCGGTCGCCCCGACCTACGTCGGACTGACCGGCGCGGCCCGGCTGGTGGACCTGCCGGTGTGGCCGGTCGCCGGCGGGCCGTCCGGGGTGGACCTGGCCGACCTGCGGGCCCAGGTACGCCGGGCCCGGGCGGCCGGGCTTCGGCCGCGCGCCTGTTACCTCATGCCGGACTTCGCCAACCCCTCCGGGGTCAGCATCGACGCCGCCGACCGGCGTCGGCTGCTGGAGCTGGCCGCCGAGGAGGACCTGCTGCTGCTGGAGGACAACCCGTACGGGCTGTTCCACCTCGACGGCGGCCCACGTCCACCGACCCTGAAGGCGTTGGACACCGACCGGCGCGTGGTCTACCTCGGCTCGTTCGCCAAGACCGTACTGCCGGGTGCACGGGTCGGCTACGTGGTCGCCGACCAGCGGGTGGCCGGTGCGGACGGCCGGGTCGGCCCGCTCGCCGACCAGCTCGCCATGATCAAGAGCATGGTCACGCTGAACACGTCACCGATCGCGCAGGCGGTGATCGGCGGTCGGCTGCTGGAGCACGGATGCAGCCTGGTTCCGGCGAACACCCGGGAGCGGGCCGCGTACGCCCGCAACCTGCGCCACCTGGTGGCCGGGCTGGCCCGACGGTTCCCGGACCGGCCGGACCGCCCGGCGGTGGTGCGGTGGACGACGCCCGCCGGCGGGTTCTTCGTGGTGGTGACCGTGCCGTTCGTCGTCGACGACGCGCTGCTGGACCGGTCGGCGCGCGACTACGGGGTGCTCTGGACGCCGATGGCGCACTTCTACGACGACACCGCCCCGGTGTGTGCGCTGCGGCTGTCGGTGAGCGCGGTGACCACGGCGCAGATCGACCTCGGGCTCGACCGGCTGGCCGCCCTGATCACCGACGAGCTGGCCCGACCGGCAGGTTGACACACCGCGTTCACCGGATGGCAAAGCGCGACGGCCGGCGTTCCGGCGTCCTGGGTGGACGGTCATAATGACCGCATGGTTGCCTGGGAGTACGCCTTGCTCGTCCGCCGCTATCAGGGACAGGGCCGCAATTTCCACGTCTCGTTCCACTGGTACGGCCCGGACGGGTCACGCACCGACATCACGGCGTACGGCGACACCGCCATCGCGCACCTCAACCGCGCCGGCCGGGACGGCTGGGAGCTGGTCTCCGCCGCCGAAGACGTGAACAACGTCCAAGGCAGCACCGAAGTCCACCGCTACCACCTAAAGCGCCCCCTCGCCTAACCCGCCCCGCCCCCCCCCCCCCCCCCCCCCCCCCCCCCCCCCCCCCCCGCCCCCCCCCCCCGCCCCCCCCCCCCCCGCCCCCCCCCCCCCCCCCCCCCCCCCCCCACCCCCC
>NZ_JBHSQS010000038.1:0-37320 GCF_042658605.1 Micromonospora vulcania
TCAGCCTCGGAGGCCCCCGACCCCAACTCCCTGGAAGATGATCACCAGCGACCCACGAATCGAGCAGAAGACCCATAAATATGACTCACAGGTATGTCGCTCGCACCAATGGCCGCCAGCCAACGGCAGCCACGCACGGCGCCCCGGCCACGCCCCGGCCACGCCCCGCCGCCCGGCCGAGGGTCGGGCCGGCGCGGGGCGGGCCGGTGCGGGTGGGCTCAGCTCGCGGTGTTGAGCAGGGCCTGCACCTCGGTCCGGCGGGGCGGGTCGGCACCCCGGCGGCCACAGGTCAACGCGGCCACCAGGGCCGCCTGCCGGAGCACCGTGGCCCACTGCGGCGCGGTCACCGCGGCGAGCCGCTCGGCCGGTCGGTCACCGAGCGCGTCGAGATCCGCCAGCGCGGCGAGCAGGCCGCCGGTGAACGCATCGCCGGCACCGACGGTGTCGACCACCGTGGTGGGCCGCGCCGGCTCCTGGTGCATCGATCCGTCCGGAGCGAGCAGCAGCGCACCCTCCGCGCCCCGGGTCACCACGGCGCAGGAGACCCCGAGCTCGCGCCACTCGGCCATCACGTCGGGCACCGTCCGGTCCGGGTAGAGCCAGGCCAGGTCCTCGTCGCTGGCCTTGACCAGGTGCGCGAGGCTCACCTGCCACCGTACCCTGGTCTGCTCGGCGGCCCGGTCCGTGACGATGCTCGGCCGCAGGTTGAAGTCGATCGAGATGGTGAGCCCGTCCCGACGGCGTTCCTGGGCGAGCAGGCCCTCCAGCACCTCCGCGCCGGGTGCCAGCGCGAGCGCGAGCGACCCGGTGTGCAGGGCGGTCGCCGGGGAACCCGCCAGCTCGGGCAGCTCCTGTGGCGTCCACTGCCAGTCCGCCGCGCCGTCCAGCCGGAAGTCGTAGCTGGCCTGCCCGGTGGCGTCCAGCGTGGCCACCGCCACCGAGGTGGGCTGTTCGGCGCGGACCGCCCATTCCAGGTCCACCCGGTTGTCGGTCAGGTGCTCGGCGACCTGCCGGCCGTACTCGTCGGTGCCCAGCCGGGCCAGCAGCCGCACCGGCTGGTCGAGGCGGGCCAGGGTGACCGCCACGTTCGCCGGCGAGCCACCCGGCACCGCCCGCTGCCCCTCGGGGGTGACCACCAGGTCGATCAGAGCTTCCCCTGCCACCACGATCATGCGGACACCTCACCGGGTGCGAGCGGGCCGGGGCCACCGAGCCCGTCGGCCGAGCGGGACACCAGCACCGCCTGGTAGGCGTGGTAGACGTCCGGCCGGCCGTGCCAGACCGTGCCGGCGGGCTGGTTCTGCGGGTCCAACTCGTGTCGCCATCCGACGTCGTCGATCAGGTAACGGCGGGCGTAGGACCAGAACACGCGGTACCAGTCGGCGTAGACCGCATCCCCGGTGCGCCGATACAGGGTGACCGCCGCTCCGATCGCCTCGGCCACCACCCAGTGCATCCGGGAGCGGACCACCGGGCTGTCGTCCCAGTCGATCGTGTAGACGAAACCGTCCGCGCCGTCGACCGCCCAGCCGCGCCGCACGGAGGCGGCGAACAGGGCGCGGGCGTCGGTGAGCAGCCAGCGCGGCGGCTCCGGCAGGACCGCCTCCAGCTCCACCAGCAGCCGGGCCCACTCCAGCCAGTGCCCGATCGTCGAGCCGTACGGCCGGAACGGGTCGGCGGGACGGTCCCGGTTGTAGTCGGGCAGCGGCGCCCAGTCCGCGGTGAAGTGCTCGGGCAGCCGCCAGTCGTGCCGGGCGGCCTCGGAGTTCACCAGGTGCGAGCCGATCTGCAGGGCCCGTTCGGTCCAGCTCGCGTCGCCGGTGGCGGCCGCGGCGGCGAGGAACGCCTCGACCATGTGCATGCTGCTGTTCGCGCCCCGGTAGTCCTCGGTGACCGTCCAGTCCCGGTTCCAGGATTCGCGGACCGCGCCAGCGTCGGCGTCCCAGAAGTGGTCCCGGACCACGGCCAGCGCGTCGGCGAGCAACTGATCCGCGCCGGGCCGCCCGGCACGTGCCGCGCTGGACGCGGCGAGCAGCACGAACGCGTGGTCGTAGCCGGCCTTGCGCTCGTTGATCGGCGTGCCCTGCTGGTCCACGGCGCTGAACCAGCCGCCGTACCGGTCGTCGCGCAGGAGTGTGCTGAGCGCGGCGACCCCGTGGTCGACCAGGGCGGCGGCGTCCGGGTCGCCGCGCCGGTGGGCGAGGGCGGCCACGTGGGTCATCCGGCAGGTGATCCAGGTGTGCACCGGCTCGCTACGGTCCGGCGTGCGGTCGTCGGTCAGCCACCAAAAGCCGCCCTCGGGCCGGACCGCGCGGCGGGCCGTGTCGAGCAGCGTGCTGGTCTGGTCGGCGAGGAACTCGTCAAGGTCGGGCAGGTCGGGTGAACCGGCCGGGGCAGGGGTCGGTTCGGCTGCGGATCGGGGCACGTCGGTCATTTCAGCTGGTCACCGTCGAGTAGGGAAGGGGCATACGGCCAGAATCTGCGGGCGGACGGTGAGAGTTTATCCCAATTGTCCGTTGACATCGTTGTCTTGCACCACCCTGCTCCCGGGGCCGGTCGACTGTCAATTCGACTACGTCACACCGGAACCGGGCCGCCTCCGGCCCCGCGCTCCGGCCGGCCGGCGGGTGCTCCAGGATGACCGGATGGAACTGCCCGAGGGACTGGACTGGGTACGCGCCTCGCCGTCCGGCCGGGCCTGGCTGGACGCGCTCCCCGGCTGGCTGACGGAGTGCGCCGAGCGGTGGTCGCTGCGGCTCGGAACGCCCTTCCGGTACGCCTTCGCCTCCCTGGCGCTCCCCGCCGAGCTGCCCGACGGCACGGCGGCGGTGCTGAAGCTTCAGTACCCGGACCCGGAGAGCCAGCACGAGGCCGACGCACTGGCCCACTGGAACGACGACGGCGCGATCCGACTGCTCGGGCACGACCCACGACGGCGGGCGCTGCTGGTGGAGCGCTGCCGGCCCGGCACCCCGCTGCACGAGCTGCCCGTCGACCGGGCGCTGGACGTGATGACCGGGCTGCTGCCCCGGCTCTGGCGGCCGGCCGGAGCACCGTTCACCCCGCTGGCCGAGGAGGCCGCCGGCTGGATCGACCGGATGCCCCGCAACTGGGAACGGGCCGGCCGGCCGTACGAGGGACGCCTGCTCGACGCGGCGCTCGCCCTGCTCGGCGAGCTGGCAACCAGCCAGGGCGAACAGGTGCTGCTCAGTCAGGACCTGCACGCCGGCAACGTACTCGCCGCCGACCGGGAACCATGGCTGGCGATCGACCCGAAGCCGCTGACCGGCGAGCGGGAGTTCTCGGTGGTGCCGATGGTGCGCGGCCGGGAGTTGGGCCACTCGCCGGCCGCCGTCCGGCACCGGCTGGATCGGCTCAGCGCCGAACTGGGCCTGGACCGGGAGCGGGTCCGAGGCTGGACGATCGGGCAGACGCTGGCCTGGGCCCTCGCCGGAGACACCGTCCTGACCCACCAGCTCGACGTGATCCGTTGGCTGCTCGACGAGCACCGAGCCTGATCGTCGAGCACGGTCAGCCGGGCTGGCAGGTACGGCACCAGTAGAGGTTGCGGCCGGCCAGCTCGCCGCGGCTCACCTCGGTACCGCAGACGTGGCAGGGCAGGCCGGGGCGGCGGTAGACGTACACCTCTCCGCCGTGCCGGTCCACCCGGGCCGGACGGCCCATCGCCTCCGGCAGGTGCGCGTCGCGCACGGTGTCGATCCGGCCGTGCTCCACGGCGAGCCGCATCAGCCCGACCAGGTCGACCCAGAGTGCGTCCCAGCCGGCCCGGGTCAGTTGTCGGCCGGGCAGTGTCGGCTGCAGTCCGGCCCGGAACAACGCCTCGGTCACGAAGATCAGCCCGGTACCGGCCACCACCGACTGGTCCAACAGCAGCGCGGCCAACGGCGTCGGGCTACGCGAGATCCGGGCGTACGCCCGCTCCGGGTCGGCGTCGGCGCGCAGCGGGTCCGGGCCGAGGCGGTCCCGCAGGGCGGCCACCTCGGGCGGGGTGAGCAGCTCGCAGGCGGCCGGCCCGCGCAGGTCCAGCCAGTGCCGATCGCTGGCCAGCCGCAGTCGTACCTGGCCGACCGGCTCCGGCGGCTCCCCCGGCCCGTCGGCGAACTTCCCGTACAGCCCGAGGTGTACGTGCAGGGTCAACTCGTCGGCGTAGTGGTGCAGCAGATGCTTGCCGTACGCCTCGGTGCCGTTCAGGACCGTCCCGGACAGGCGGGCGGCGCCCTCGGCGAAGCGGCCCTGCGGGCTGGTGGCGTGCACCTTGTCGCCGGCGAACAGCTCGGCGTGCCGGGCCGCCAGGCGATGAATCGTGTGTCCCTCTGGCACGGGTGCCAAGGATAGCCAGCGCAGCGGGCAGCCCGGCCAACACCGTCGGTGAGCAACTCGAACGAATCCATTGACTTCTATTACTAAGGAATATTAACTGTTAAGAACGCCCGGCCGGCACCGCCCGCACCGCCGCGCGAGAGGAAGTCGAAGATGCCCACCACCCCCGTACCCCTGCCGTCAGGCCACCGTCAGCGGTCCCGACGCCGCGCCGTCCCGGCGGCCCTGCTCGCGCTCTGCACCGCCGCGGCCGTCGCGACGGTCGCCCTGCCCACCCCGGCGTCGGCCGCCAACGAGCCGGTCAACATCTGGCTGACCACCACCTCGGACTCCGGTGGCCGCCAGGTCAGCCGCGGCCTGCAACAGCAGACGCCGGTCGCCTTCGCCGCCACCAGCGGCGGCGCGACGCACACCATCACGGTCAACGAGAACACCCGCTACCAGCAGTTCGAGGGTGGCGGCGCGTCGATCACGGACAGCACGGCGTACCTGTTCCGGGGCGGCCCGATCAGTGCCACCACCCGGGACACCGTGATGCGCAAGCTCTTCTCGCCGACCGACGGCATCGGGCTCTCGTTCGTCCGCAACCCGATCGGGGCCTCGGACCTCTCCCGACCGGGCAACGTCTCGCTCGACGACACCTGCTGCGACCTGAACGACTTCAACACCAACGGCTACGACACCAATGTCCGGCTGCTCACCGCGCAGGCCCGGTCGCTCAACCCGGCGCTGCGGGTGATGGGCGTGCCGTGGAGCGCGCCGGGCTGGATGAAGGACAACGGCCGGATGGACCAGATGGGCTGGCTCCGGTCGGAGTACTACCCGATGTACGCCCAGTACCTGGTCAACTACGTGCAGGCGTACCAGGCCGCCGGCATCGCGGTGAACTACCTCTCGGTGCAGAACGAGCCGAACTGCTGCCAGGCCGGCAACCCGCCGGCGATGACGTACCCGGGGATGAGCTGGAACGGGTCCGGACTGGTCGAGCTGACCAAGAACCACCTCTACCCCGCGCTGCGCGCCGCCGGGCTCAGCACCAAGGTGCTGGTGCACGACTGGAACTACGGCGACCACCCGAACTTCGGTGCCGTGCTGCTGGCCGATCCCGGCGTCCGCAACGACCCGCTCTTCGGCGGCATCGCCTGGCACGGCTACTTCGGCGACCCGGCGGTCGGCACCCAGGTACGCAACCAGTACCCGGCGGTACGCCAGTTCAGCACCGAGCACTCCGGCGGCACCTGGATCGGCAACCAGCACAACGAGGACCTGGCCGACATCGTCAACTACGCCCGTAACTGGAGCGGCAGCCTGGTCAAGTGGGGCCTCGCCCTCAACCAGTCGATGGGTCCGCACAACGGCGGCTGCGGCACCTGCACCGGCCTGGTCACCGTCCAGGAGGGTGGTTCCCGGGCCGGTCAGGTCGACTACACGATCGAGTACTACACCACCGGGCACCTGACCAAGTTCGTCCAGCCCGGGGCGTACCGGATCGACTCGACCGCCAACGGCACCGTGCAGAACGTGGCATACGTCAACCCGGACGGCTCCAAGGCACTCATCGCGCACAACGGCGGCACCGGCTCCCAGTCGATCAAGGTGGTCTGGGGCGGGCAGTCCTTCACGTACTCGCTGCCGGCCCGGACCACGGCCACCTTCACCTGGTCGGGCAGCCAGTCCGGCGGGGGCGGCGGGGGCCGGACCGGCGCGATTGTCGGCCTGGCCGGCAAGTGCCTCGACGTGGCCGCGGCCAGCAGCGCCGACGGCACCGCCGTCCAGTTGTACGACTGCAACGGCACCGCCGCGCAGCAGTGGACGATCGGCAGCGACGGCACCGTACGGGCGCTGGGCAAGTGCCTGGACGTCCGGGACAACGCCACCACCGACGGCGCCCGGGTGCAGATCTGGTCCTGCACCGGCGCCGCGAACCAGCGGTGGACCGCGACGGCCGCCCGCGATCTGGTGAGCGTCAGCGCGAACAAGTGTCTGGACGTGGTGGGCAACAGCTCGGCCAACGCCACCCCCACCCAGGTGTGGAGCTGCACCGGCGCGGCCAACCAGAAGTGGACGGTGCCGGCCTGACCGATCCCACGCGCCCTCCGGCGCACGACACGCGGTGGGTCGCCGAGGGCGGCCCACCGCCGTCGGTGTCAGAAATCGCGCTTCTGGGTATCTGCGTGACGTACCGCGTGGGTGCCACCCGAATCAGACGGCCACCACGCATTCTTCAGGAGGTGTGTTGTGGTCAGGATTCCTTCGCTGTCCCGCCGGTCGGAGCCGGCTCCGACGCAGGACGAGAACCTCGACGGCCGGATCGACGGCCGTGACACTGTGATCGCCGCCGAGCGGGACGAGCCGATCGCCGCCAAGCGGGACGAGCCGATCGCCACCGAGCGGGAGAAGCCGGTCGCCACCGGCCGGGACACCTCGGTCGCCACCGGCCGGGACACCTCGGTCGCCACCGAACGGGACACCGACAAGGTCGGCGAGGCCGAGCGTCGGGCGGGCGAGCGGGCCGCCGTGGCCCGTGCCGCCACGGCCCGGCCGGTCGAGGGCGACACCCGGCGCGCGCCGGTCACCGAGGCGACGTCCACCATCGACCGGGACGCCACCATCGACCGGGACGGGACGACCGTCCGGCCCGAGCCGAAGACCCCGGTCGCGACCGACGTACGCCCGGTCGACCGCCCGGTGGACCCGACTCCGGACCGGACCGAGCCGGAGCGGCCCACGACGCTTGGCCCGAAGCCGCGAGCCAGCCTGCTGGCCACCCTCGGCCTGATCGTCGCCGTCGCCGGTGCGCTCTTCGTGCTGACCGGCACCCTGGCCGGGTACGGCATCGGCCTCGGCGCGATCGGCGCGGTGCTCTCGGTGCTCGGCCTGTCCGCCACCCGCCGCCGGCACGTGGCCGGCAAGACCGACGCCCTGTTCGGCGTGCTGATCGGCCTGGCCGCGGTGGTGATCGGCGTGCTGGCGATGACCGGCCAGTTCGACTGGCCGACCACCAACGGCGACTGGGTGCAGCGGTTCCGCGAGTGGCTCGACTCACAGTTTGTCGATCGTTTTTAGCGGGCACTGTTCCGCTCGCCGGTGATGCACCGGCGACTGCCGGCGGTTCGCCGGCACGCCCGAACTCATCCGGTGGTTCACCGGCCGGGCACACCCTTTCAGGGGCGGCGGTTCGCCGCCCCTGAAGTGTTTTCGGGGTACGGCGAACCGCTCGCACAACGAATCGCTTCCACAGGCCGGCCACACGCAACGAATGTTCGGTCCGCGCAACTCTCCGTGGTAGATCCTGCTGCTGACGCCGCATAACGTTGAGCAACGGCGCCAGCCCGTGGGCCACGGTGGCCGGGCGCGCCCGACCCCTGGGAGCAGGACAATGACGATGGACGCCACCAGCCAGCGCCTGTTGATGTGCCGGCCGACGTACTTCGCCGTCGACTACGCCATCAACCCCTGGATGGACCCGACCACGCCGGTCGACGCCGCGCTGGCCGTCCGGCAGTGGGAGCAGCTACGCCAGACGTACCGCGACCTGGGCCACACCGTCGAGGAGATCACTCCGGTGCCCGGCCTGCCCGACATGGTCTTCGCCGCCAACGGCGGCACGGTGATCGACGGCAAGGCGATGGCCGTGCAGTTCCGCGACCCGCAGCGCGCCGACGAGGCACCGGCCTACCGGGCGTGGTTCGAGGCCGCCGGCTTCGAGATGTACGACCCGAAGCACGTCAACGAGGGCGAGGGCGACATCCTGCTGGCCGGTGATCACTTGCTGGCCGGCACCGGCTTCCGCACCGCGCACGCCTCGCACGCCCAACTGCAGGAGGTCTTCGGCTACCCGGTGATCACCATGCAGCTCGTCGACCCACGCTTCTACCACCTGGACACCGCGCTGACCGTGCTCGACGAGCGGACCGTGGCGTACCTGCCCGAGGCGTTCTCCCCTGGCAGCCAGGCCGTGCTGCGGCGGCTCTTCCCCGACGCCGTGCACGCCACCATGGCCGACGCCGAGGTGTTCGGCCTGAACGCGGTCAGCGACGGGCGGCACGTGGTGCTGCCCGTACAGGCCACCGATCTGGCCGCCAAGCTGCGCGACCGGGGCTACCAGACCATCGGTGTCGACCTGTCCGAGCTGCTCAAGGCCGGCGGCGGGCCGAAGTGCTGCACGCTGCGACTCCGTCAGGGAAAGGCAAGCAAGTGATCGTGGACGACATTCTGCGTACGCCCGGAGCCGTCCGGGACGCCGAGCGCTGGACGGCGCACAACTACCACCCGCTGCCGGTGGTGATCTCGTCCGCGGAGGGTGCCTGGCTCACCGACGTGGACGGCCGGCGCTACCTGGACTGCCTGGCGGGCTACTCCGCGCTCAACTTCGGCCACCGGCACCCGCAGCTGATCGCCGCCGCGCACGCCCAACTGGACCGGCTGACGCTGACCAGCCGCGCGTTCATCCACGACCAGTTCGCCGACTTCTGCCGCGAGCTGGCCGAGCTGTGCGGCAAGGACCTGGTGCTGCCGATGAACACCGGCGCCGAGGCGGTGGAGACCGGGATCAAGGTGGCTCGCAAGTGGGGCTACCAGGTCAAGGGCGTGGCCGCCGGTCAGGCCAACATCGTGGTGGCCGAGGGCAACTTCCACGGCCGCACCACCACCATCGTGAGCTTCTCCACCGACGAGGACGCCCGCGCCGACTTCGGGCCGTACACCCCGGGCTTCACCGTCGTCCCGTACGGCGACCTGGACGCGCTGGCCGCCGCCATCGACGAGAACACCGTGGCCGTGCTGCTGGAGCCCATCCAGGGCGAGCAGGGCGTGGTGGTGCCGCCGGAGGGTTACCTGCCCGGCGTACGCCAGGTCTGCACCGACCGCAACGTCCTGTTCATCGCCGACGAGATCCAGTCCGGCCTGGGCCGCACCGGCACCACCTTCGCCTGTGACCACGAGGGCGTCGTGCCGGACATGTACCTGCTGGGCAAGGCGCTCGGCGGCGGCATCGTGCCGGTCTCCGCGGTGGCGGCGAACGCCGACGTGCTCGGCGTACTCAAGCCCGGCCAGCACGGCTCCACCTTCGGCGGCAACCCGCTGGCCTGCGCGGTGGCGATCGAGGTGGTCCGGCTGCTGGCCACCGGCGAGTTCCAGCGCCGCTCGGCCGAGCTGGGCGAGCGCCTGCGGGCCGGCCTGGAGGGCCTGATCGGCCGGGGCCTGGTCGCGGTACGCGTCCGCGGTCTCTGGGCCGGTCTGGACATCGACCCGACGCTGATGAGCGGACGGGAGGCATGCGAGCGCCTCGCCGAGCGCGGCGTACTCGCCAAGGACACCCACGGCTCCACCATCCGGCTAGCCCCACCACTGGTGATCACCGAAGAGGAGATCGACCTAGCGGTAGCGCAGCTAGCCACCGTCCTAACTTACTAACGCCCCACCCGCCCCCACCCCGCACGCCCACCCCGCACGCCCGCCCCCGCACGCCCACCCCGCACGCCCGCCCCCCACGCCCGCCCCGTCGATCTAGGGCATATTGCTGTGATCGGAGATCACCCGACGACGATATGCCCTAGATCGACGGGGCGCGCGCGGGGCGGGGCGGGGCGGGGCGGGGCGGGTGGGTTAGGGGCGGGGTAGGCGCATGGCCATGGTGGGGGCCTCGGCCATCACCGAGGTTGGGGTGAACGGAGCGCCGGTGGGCAGTTCCTCGGCCCGGCCGATCTGCACGCCGGGGTAAAGCTCCACCATGTCGTTCTCACCCAGCACCCGGGACTGCTGCGGGGCCAGGGGAATCCGCTCCGACTCGGTCATCGACCCGTTCGGCCGGATACCGGAGCCGTTGGTGCTGACGTCGGTCACCACGATTTCGCCGACCCGCAGCTCGAAACGGACGTGACCACGGCTGATCCACCGCCGCGCCTCGTCGTTGAGCCACTGGCCGAGCATGATCCCGCCCTCCTGCTCGGGGGCTCGGCCGGCCACCACCGGGTGCTCGTCGGTGAGCACGAACCGCCGCCGGACCAGGCCGCCGACGCGGACCGCGAGCACCTCCGTACGCGGCCGAGGGCCGACGTCGTTGAGCCGCGTGCCGTGCCGGGGGCAGGTCGGTACGCCGCCGCGCAGCGCGGGCGGGGGCTGCCCGGCCGGGCTGCGTTCCACCCGGGCCAGGTCGGCGAAGGAGCCGCCCCCACCGCCGCCGAACAGCGCGCAACCCGACTCGGGGCAACGCCACTGGCGGGTCAACAGCTTGGCCCCGGCCGACGAGCGGCTGCCGGCCACCGGCGCGTGCCCGCCACCGACGTGCGCGATGAACACCGGCCCACCGGCGCCGGGCACCGGGGCGAGCAGCCGACCGGGCTGATCGACCAGCCACGGGAACCGCCCGCGCAACCCGTCGAAGCGAACCCGGCTGAGCACCGGCAGCCCGAGCAGGTCGGCGACCTCCAACATCCGGTCGCCCGGGTTGTCGAGCACCTCGACAAGCCCGTCGTCAGCCCACCGGCGGACCACCATCCGCTCGTTGGAGGTGAGGTCCGCGTCGGAGAGCAGGGCACGGTGCACCACCGCGTAGACCTGGACGCTGTCCTCCTCCAGCTCGCGGGAGAGCGCGTCGATGACCATGCCGAGCCGCAGCAGACTGGCTGGCCGGCCGCCGTCGATGTCCTGGTAGCGAATCACCTCGGCCAGGTCGAGGACGGCCCGAGCCAATGACGGGTCGGTGCAGACCCGACCCTCGATGGCGTCCAGCACCTTGCTGATCTCGAACCTCATTGGGCACCCCGAATGATCTCGTCGATCCGGCGGGCCAGGTTGACGTCACGGTGCGTGACCCCGCCGGCCGAGTGGGTGACGCAGCGGAAGGTCAGCGTGCGCCAGCGGATGTCGATGTCGGGGTGATGGTCCAACTCCTCGGCCGTCCCGGCCACCCGGTCGACCACCGCGATGGCCGCCGGGAAGCTGGTCAGCTCCACCGTGCGGCTGATCCCGGTGCCGTCGCCCGACCAGCCCGTCAGCCCGCCCAGCTCGTCTCGCACCGCTTCCGCGGTGAGCAGGTCTGCCATGGTGCGACCCTACCGGGGCCAACCGACGGCATCGACCAGCGGTGGCGGGGTGTCGGGGCGGTCGCGGGCCGTCGGCGCGGGGCTGTCGGACCGGTACGACGAGCGGGGGCGGTGCCGTCCGGCACCGCCCCCGTCGCGTACGAACGTGTTCAGCCGCGCAGCGGTCGGCCCACCTCGTGCAGGTGGCCGAGCGCCTGCCGGTACGACTCGATCAGCCCGGTCTCGGCGTACGAGATGCCCTGCTCGACGCAGTAGGCGCGGACGATCGGCTGGGCCCGGCGCAGGTTGGCCCGGGGCATGTTCGGGAACAGGTGGTGCTCGATCTGGTAGTTGAGGCCGCCCAGCGCGGTGTCCACGACGCGGCTGCCCCGTACGTTGCGCGAGGTCAACACCTGCTTACGCAGGAAGTCCAGCTCGTCCTCGGCGGTCGGCATCGGCATGCCCTTGTGGTTCGGCGCGAACGCACAGCCCATGTAGAGACCCCACAGTCCCTGGTGGACGACGGCGAAGAGCAGCGCCTTGCCCGGCGACATGGCCAGCAGCAGCACGGCCAGGTAACCGGCGGTGTGCGCGACGAGCAACGCCGCCTCGACCGCCCGGTGTCGCATCGGGGTGGCGTACCGGCCGTCCGGCTCCCGGCTGACGATCGCCCGGATGCTCGCCACGTGCAGGCTCAGCCCTTCGAGCAGCAACATCGGGAAGAAGAAGTACGCCTGCCGCCGGGCCAGCCAGCGGCCGAACCCCCGGGTCTCCAGCGCCTGCTCGGTCGTCCACACCAGCGCGCCCGCGCCGACGTCCGGGTCCTCGTCCTCGTGGTTCGGGTTGGCGTGGTGCCGGTTGTGCTTGTCGACCCACCAGCCGTAGCTGAGCCCGACCGCCAGGTTGCCGGCGAGCAGTCCGACCAGCTCGCTGGGACCGCGCCGACGGAACATCTGACGGTGCCCGGCATCATGGCCGAGGAACGCGACCTGGGTGGTGGCCACCGCCATGACGACCGCGAGCGGCAGCTGCCACCAGGAGTCGCCGACCAGGAGCACGGCGACCCAGCCGGCCAGAAAGGCGCCGAGGGTGAGCACGATACGGACGGCGTACCAGCCGGGGCGGCGCTCCAACAGTCCCGCCTGACTGATCCGCCGGGACAACTGTGCGTAATCACTGCCCCGCCGTCGTACCGGCGGTTCCGCCACCGCTCCGAGCGCCATCGCTGCTCCCGTCCCTTTCACGCCCGTGCCGGACGGCCGGGGCTCACTACCGAGTCTCCTGGCATTGGTTGCGGTCAGTAACCCTGACAACCCCCGAATGGGGGGTAGGGCGAGCCCTACCCCGAGCGTCGACTCAGCCCAGCCGGGCCACCGCCGCCCGCAGTCGGGCGAGGTCACGCCGCCGCCGCTCGTAACTGGCGGCGAGCCCGATCAGCGCCAACCCGCCGGCCCCCAGGTAGATCCACCGGGGCAGCAGGTCCCAACCACGGGCCAACTCGTGCAGGGCCAGTACCGCCAGCACCCCGCCACCGAGCAGCACCGGTGCCTGCCAGCGGCGCGTGGCGCCGGCCAGCACCACGCCCAGCGCCGCCAGGCCGAGCAGCAACCGCCGCCACGGCTGCGGGTCCGGCCCGGCCAGCACCGACGTCAGACTCGGCAGCAGCCCCGCGACCAGCCCCGGGCCGAGCGCCGGCCAGCTGGTGAGCCCGGGTCGGGCGCGCAGCGCCAGGAGGCCCGCGCCGATGGCGAGCGCCGCGGCCGGCAGGGTGTACGCCTCCAGCACCGTCACCCCGCCGGCCGCCAGCAGCACCCACGCCCCGAGCAGCTCGCAGCCGGCAGCGATACCGGCGAACCCCCACCGCCGGCCGGTCGGTTCACCCCTGCGCAGCAACCGCAGCGCGACCGCGACGCCCCAGAGCACGCAGATGGTCGCCAGGTGCCGTGCCACCTCGACGGCGAGCAGTACCGCCACCAGTGCCACCGCCTGCGCGGCGGCATCGAGCACCCGCCCGACCCGAGCCCGCACCCCCCAACGGTCCCCCGCGTCCACCGCCGCCGGCTCGGCCCCGGTATCGGCGGCCAGCGGCCCGGCCGGAGACCCGGGCAACGAGGCCGGCGACCCAGCCAGCGGCCCGGCCGACGACCGGACCGCGGCAGCCGACGGCCCGGCCAGCGCGACCGACGACCGGACCGCGGCGGCCGACGGCCCGGCCAGCACGGCCGGCGGCCTGATCGCGGCGGCTGCGGCCAGCACCAGCGCGGCCACCAACAGCAGCGGGTACGCCGCCGTCCGCAGCGGCAGCCCTCCGGCGAGCGGAGCGGTCACCGCCAGCGCGCCAGCCGCCCCCACCGTGGCCAGGCAGCCGGCGACACGGACCTCGACGTGCCGCGCTCCGACGGCGGCGGCGACGGCCGCCACCAGCAGCGCGCCCTCGGCCGCGAGGGTGCCGGCGCGGGTGGCCAGCAGCCCCACCACACCGGCCGCCGCGAGCACGGCCCCCACCGGCAGGGCGATCGGCGCGAGCGCCGGGCGGGGAGCCGTCAACGCGGCGAGCAGTAGCGCGGCCAGCCCACCGAGCAGGATGGCGGCCGGCAGCACCGGCCAGGGCACGCCAACCGCGACGAGCAGCACCGGCAACGCGGCACCGGCGAACGGCAGTGCCGGCAGCAGCCGCGGGCGGACCCCCGTACCGGCCAGCACGGCGGTGATCGCCAGCACGGCCAGTGCCAGACCGGCGGGGAGTGCCGCCGGATCGGCGACGATCGTGGGTACCCCGGACCACACCGGCCCCCGGCTGCCGTACGGCGATGCCAGCGCGCTGAGCAGGGCCGGCAGGGCGGCCAGCACCGCGATCGCCGCCACCACGACACTCAGCACCGGCACCACGCCCAGCTGGCCGACGCTGGCCACCGGCGACCCCTGGACCGCCCCCGAACCGTCGGGTCGGTCGCCGGCCACCGCCGCCCCTTGCACCCCCCGCAAACCGTCAGGTTGGTCGCCGGCCACCGTCTTGCCCCACCGTGCGGCCAGGGTCACGCCCAGTGCCGCCAGCGCGGCGTACAACGCGACCGGCTCGTCGCCCGCCCCGACCAGGGGCACGAGCCCGGGTACCGTCACCGCCAGCGCGGCGCCGATCGCCGCGTACCCGATCAGCTCGGTCCGGTGGCGTCGCACCGCAAGCAGCGCGATCAGCGGCAGCGCGGCGGCGAGCAGCGCGACGCGCGCCTGCCACCAGGGCGGGGCGCCCGCGGCGAACGCCACCAGCGCGGCGCTTCCCGGCAGCGCGAGCTGCGCGGCCAGCAGGCCGGTGCCGGCGACCCGGCGGTACGGCCCGGGGGCCCGGCGCGCGGCCAAGGCCAGCCCGACCACGACGACCGTGCCGAGCGACACCAGGGCGCCGGCCGGGGCGGCCAGGGACACCAACAGCCCATGCCCCAGCAGGACGGCACCGCCGAGCGCTCGGGCGAGCAGCGTGCCCGGTCGGACCGCCGGTCGGGCCAGTACGGCGAGCAGCAGCACGGTCCCACCGACCAGGTCCACGGCCACCACGGCCGGCCAGGCCGCCGCCCAGCCGACGGGCAGGGCGAGCAGCACCGCCACCGCACCGGCCGTGGCGAGCACCGCGCGCACGCTCCGGGGCAGCAGCAACGCCGCCGCGCCGAGCGTCAACGCCAGGGCGGGGGCCACCTGCCAGCCCCAGTCCAGCTCCGGCCCGGTCCCCGCGCCCCGCCAGGGCGGCAGCGAGCGGGCAATGGCGCCGGCCGCCATCCCAGCGGTGATCAGTACGAGGGACTGCGCCGCGAACGCCACGACCAGCAGCGCCCCGACCCGTGGGCCGGTACGCCAACCGGCCGGCAGCAGGAGCACCGCACCGGCCAGTACGAGTGCCACCGTGGCCGCCGCGAGCAGCACGATCGACGGCTGCACCTCGGCCACCGGGCGCAGCAGCGCGGCAGCGAGCACCGGCACCAGCAGCCCGGCCGCCACCGCCCGCAGTGCCCGGCCACCGAACAGCCAGGCCGCGCCGAGGCCGGTCAGCGCGACCAGCAGCAGCGGCACTCCGGCCAACAGCGGTACGCCGGCCAGTCGACCGAGCAGCAGCGGCACCAGAGCGCAGGCCGCGGTGGCGACCAGCGCGCCAGCGTGCCCGATCCCGGCCAGCACCTGCCCAGCGAGCCGGGCAGGTCCTCCCCCGTTACGCAGCGCGGCGAGCACCGCCAGGTTCAGCAGCGCCACCCCGAGCAGGACCAACGCCCAGCCACCCGCATCCGGTCGGGCCTTCGCGGCGAGCAGCGGCAGCACCGGCTGGGCGGCCAACAGCGCGGCGAACCAGGGCCCGGTCAGCCGACTCCACCGGCCGTACGCCGCGGCGACCGCCGCGCTGGCCCCCCCGACCAGCGCGGCGTAGCGGGTGCCCGGCCAGTCGGTCACCCCGGCCAGATTCACCGACCAGGCGGCGTAGCCGTCCAGCACCACCAGCAGCAGCCCCACCGCGGCGAACGTCTCGGCGGTCCCGCGCAGCCCCCGGCGAACCGCCAGTAGCGGAACCGCCAGGGCGAGCGCGGTCACCGCCGCCAGGATCACCGCCCGCCCGCCGACCCCCACCGCAGCCCAGGCCACCGCAGTGAAGACCACGGCCGCGGTGCCCAGCAGGAGTCCACCGAGGACGAAGAGCAGACCCTGGACCGTCCGCGTCGAGGTCTCCGCCGCGCCCGGGGATTTCGGGTCGACCGGGGCGGCGACCGACACCAGCCCGACCGGCGGCACCGACCGCGCCGTGACCGGGGCGGCCACCCCGGCGCGGACGATCGCGGCCAGCTCGGTCCGTCGACGGGAACTGGCCGCCAGCCGACCGGCCAGTTCGGTGTACGTCAGCCGGGCCCGCTCCACCTCCGGCGCGAGCTGGGCGACCTCTCGGCTCAGCCGGACCACCTCGGCGGCGATCGGGTCGGGCGGTCTGCCGCAGCCGGAGCAGCCGGAGCTCAGGTCGGCCCGGGCGCGGCAGGCGGGGCAGGGATAGCCGGTGTCGTCCACCCGGTCATCATCGAAAGCCGGTCGGGTACCGGCCCAGAGTGCGCGTACTCAGGGACGGGTGTGCTCGTGTACCCAGGTGGCATAGCCGGGGTCGCCACTCTCCACCCTGGACACCAGAATTTCCGGCACCTCGTACGGGTGGCTGGCCCGGATCTGGTCCACCAGGGCGGAGAGCCGGTCCGGCGCGGTGGTGAACTGAACCGACCACTCGGTGCTGGTCTCCACTCCGGAGCGCCACCAGTAGGTGCTGTCCACCTGACCGCCGACCTGGGCGCAGGCGGCGAGTCTCCCGGCGACGGCCGCGGCCGCCAGCACGTCGGCGACTGAGCGCGCATCCACCACCGTCGTCACCACGCAGATCTGATCCACGCCCGCACCCTACGCGGCGACATCCCGGTTGGCCGCGATCCACGCGTCGATCCGTGCCCACCAGTCGTACAGCCAGTCGATGCGTTCCTGCCGCCCGGTGGGCACCTCCTCCGGCGGCACCGACCAGAACCGCATGGCGATCCGTTTGTCCATCGGCAGTTCCCGCCACACGTCGGCGACGGTGCGCATCCGGTCCAGTCCAGTGTGGGCGACGAAGATGACCCCGGCATCCGGCGCGGCCTCCAGCGCGGCGAGCATCCCGCCGGGCTGCGGAGCCAGGACGTGCCGCATCCGCTCCGCGCGCAGCGCCATCCGTTCCAGGCCGAGGGAGCGCAGGCGGGCGATGGCGCGCAGCCGCCGCTTGGGGGTGAAGTTGCCGCCCTCCGGGAAGATCACGAACGCGTCGTTGTCGTCCAGGCCGTCGGCCAGGTGCCCGACCTGGCGTACGGTCTCCTCGCCGCGCTCCGGCGTCGGCGCGATGAACCGGTTGGGCAACCGGTTGAGCAGCACGTCGATCGCCGGGTCCCACTGGAGGCTGTCCTTCAACACGATCCGGGGTTCCCGGTTGAACCAGTTGACCAGCGCGTGGATCAGAATGAACGAGTCGCCCGGCCCGGCGTGTCGGCAGAGCACCAGCTCGGGTCGGCCGGGCAGCGCGGTGTCGGGGTCGGTGCCCACCACGTCGATGCTCAACCGCAGCGCCCAGCGGGCGTGCCAGAACAACACCCGCAGGAACCAGCCGGCCAGCACGTAGTGCGCCCGCTGGAAGGCCGGCGACCGGTTCCGCCAGCCGAAGCCGGAGGCGACCCAGAGCCCGAAGAGCGCGAGCAGCGCGGCGGCGTCCCAGACCAGGTAGACGCAGCCGATCCAGAACAGCCGCAGCGGGCGCAACCGGCCCGGGACCAGCGGGGAGGCCGCCGCGGCGAGCAGCGCCCACGCCGGCAGGGTGGTCACCACGACGATCGCGAGCAGCACCACGGCCGGGGCGAGCAGCAACCGGCGCAACCACCTGGGCAACAGCGGCATCACCGCTCCAGGTGGGTCGCGAGGTAGCGCCGGGAAGCGGTGTACGCGCGGCTGATCCGACGCCCCACCGCCGCCATGTCCCGGTACGCCCAAGGGGTGTCGTCGCGCGGGTTGAGCCCCCCGGTCGGCAGGACGTGCACCTCCACCCCCTCGGGCAGCGCGGCCATCTCCCGGAAGAACCGGTGCCGCCGGGAGATCTCGAACGCGACCTGCGCGATCTCCCACGGCCGCCGGGGTGGCGTCAGCTCCCGTTCGATCCGGCCCACCTGGAGTACGAAGATCTGGCTGGCGCCGGCGGCCACCGCCTCGCCGATCGGGATGGAGTTGACGATACCGCCGTCCACATAGTGCGCACCGTCGATCTCGGTGGGCGGGAGCAGGCCGGGCACCGAGGCCGACGCCAGTACGGCCGGCACCACCGGGCCGCTGTCGAACCAGTGCTCGGCGGCCCGCTCGATGTGTGCGGCGCAGCAGCGGAACGGCACCCGCAGGTCGGCGAAGGTGGTGTCCACGCCCAGCTCGGATTCCAGCAGCCGTCGCAGCGGCCGGGGCGAGTGCAGGTGGGTACGGGCGGCGAAGCGGCGCAGCTGGCGGGCGACCGAGTCGCCGTACACCTCGCTGGCCTCCGGCGAGGCCCAGAGCCGGACCAGCCGGTCGGTGACCGCCTCCGACGGGTCGGCGGCGACCAGCGCGCCGTTGACCGCGCCGATCGAGGTGCCGAGCACCAGGTCCGGTTGAATGCCGGCGCGGAACAGCGCACGCAGCATGCCCACCTCGACCGCGCCGAGCACGCCTCCGCCGCCGAGTACGAACGCCACCGGTCCCCCAGCCATGCCCCTCATCCTGGCACGCGCGCGCCGCCGACCGGTCGGCCACCAGCACCCGACGGCGGATGCCCTTCGTCGACAACCCGGAGTGACGCCGTTGACAGGCAGGACACATTCACGCAACCTGATACCGCTCCCACCCCCAAGGCAGGTGCGATCCGTGCAGGCAGCGCTGCATCCGGGCCGGTTGTTGGCCCGCCGATACCGGCTCATCGACCAGATCGGCGCCGGCGGCATGTCGGTCATCTGGCGTTCCCGTGACGAGGTGCTGGACCGGGTCGTCGCGCTCAAGGTGCTCGCCCCGTCGCTGGCCGCCGACGCCCGGTTCCGGGACATGGTGCGCGAGGAGGCCCGCGCCGCCGCCCAGCTGGTGCACCCGCACGTGACCTCGGTGCACGACTACGGCGAGACGGTGGACCCGGACGGTTCGATCACCTCGTTCGTGGTGATGGAGCTGCTCAGCGGTGAGGAGTTGGAGCTGCGACTCACCGAGGGCCCCCTGCCGTGGGCCGAGGCGGTCGAGGTGGGCGCGCAGGTCGCGGACGCGCTGGCCGCCGCGCACCGGCTCGGCATCGTGCACCGGGACATCACCCCGGCCAACGTGATGATGACCCCGATGGGCGTCAAGGTGCTCGACTTCGGCATCGCCACCCGGGTCGGCGCGCCGGACGAGGACGAGGACGGCGGCACCTTCGGCACTCCGGCGTACGTGGCGCCGGAACGGCTCGACGGCGCTCCCGCCCAGCCGGCCACCGACGTGTACTCACTCGGCGTGCTGCTCTACGAGGCGCTTACCGGCCGCGTGCCCTACCCGGCCGACACCTGGGAGCAGCTCAGCGCCGCGCTGGCCGGCGGTCCACCACCGACGCTGGCCGAGCTGCCGGAGCTGCCCCCGGTGGTGGCCCGGATCTGCCTGCGCAGCCTCGCGCGGGACCCGGCCGACCGGCCGACCGCCCGGCAGGTCGCCACCGAGCTGCGGGACCAGCTCCTGCCGGCCGACCCGCCGGTGGCCACCATCCGGGTCCCGACGATGACCCTGCCGCCGGCCGACGACGGTGCGGCGACGGTGCCGGCCGTACCTCCTGCGGATTCCGACGCGGGCGGCCCGGTCCGAGCACGGCGTCGGCTGGCGCTGCTGCTGGTCCCGGTGGTGTTGGCGGTCGGGGTGGCGCTGGCCGTCGCGGCCCTGCTGCCCGACCGGCCCTCGGTGCCACGGACACAGCCGACCGCCAGCGCGGTGGCGCCCGCGTCGAGCGATTCGCCGGCCGCCGAGCGGTCTCGCCGGGCACCGGCGCCATCGCCGACCACCGGCTCGCCCGCCGCACGTTCGGGCACCCTGGTGGAGGCCACCAACCGGGTCGATGCGCTGATCGGCGACGGGTTGGCCACCGGGGAGATCCGCGCGGACGTCGCCGTGGACCTGCGCAACGAGCTGCGCAACCTGACCGCCGCGGTCGGCCGCGGCCGGGACGAGCTGACCACACCGGCGGCCCGGCTGCGGGAGAAGGTCGCGGTCCGACTCGGCGAGGGCACCATCAGCCCGGCGTACGCCGACAAGCTCGACACGGCCATCGCGGAGCTGGGCGAGGCCCGGGTCTGATCCGGGTCGGCGGTCAGCGGACCACCACCCGGGCTGGCTCGCGGACGTCGTGCCGACCGGCGGCGAAGCGTTGGTAGACGTCCTCGTAGCCCAGCGCCATCCGCTCGACCGAGAAGTTCTCCGCGACGTGTGCCACGCAGACCTCCGGGTCCAGCTCCCTCGCCGCCCGCAGCGCTCGGGGCAGCTCGTCGGGCCGCTCGCAGACCAGTCCGGTGAGCCCGGGCAGGACCAGCTCGGGCACCGCGCCCCGGCCGAGCGCGACCACCGGCGTGCCGGTCGCCATCGCCTCCAGCATCACCATGCCGAACGGCTCCTCCCACTGGATCGGCATGATCAGGCAGCGGGCGTCGACCAGCATCCGCAGGGTGTCCTGGCGGTCGGCGTTGAACACGACCGTCACGTCCTCGCCGAGCAGGGGTGCGACGACCTGGTCGTAGTAGCGGCGCTCGGCCGGTTCGTTGCACTTTCCGGCCAGCAGCAGCGGCAGCCCGGCGGCCCGGCACGCCCGGATCGCGATGTCCGGGCCCTTGTCCGGGCTGAAGCGGGCCAACCAGAGCACCGGCCCGGGGCCGGGCGTCGTCTTGCGTGGGAAGCCGCGCAGGTCCAGCGCGTTGTGCACCGTGCCGGCCCAGGGCAGGTCCGGGTTGAGCCGGCGCTGGGCGTGCGAGATGGCCACCAGGGCGACTCCCCGGTCGGCGTCGGCGAGCACGTCGCCGTACTCCCCCACCGGGTTGCCGTGCACGGTCGCCACCGTCGGAACGGCCCGGCGGCCGGCAACCAGCGGGCCGATCGTGGTGTGGTCGTGGATGACGTCGAAGTCCGCGGCCTTGATCACGCGGTTCACCCGGGCCAGGTGGGCCAGCTCGGGCAGCGACTCGCCGAGCCGCTCGTACTGCACCTCGGGGACGGTGGAGACGAAGCCGTCGGCCGCGGTGCCGTGCTGGCTGCCGGCGCCGAACAGGGTCACCGCGTGCCCGTGCCCGGTCAGCGCGTCGATCAACCCGGCGGCGACCTGCTCAAGGCCGCCGTAGCCGGGTGGCGGCACGGACAACCACGGCGGGACCACCATCGCGATACGCAACGACCGTGCCGGCGGGCGGTCGACGGGCGGGTGGTTCACGGCCACGAGTCCTCCCCGTTGATACCCGGTACCCGGTGTCGTCGCCGGTGGGCGTGGTCCGCGGCGGTTTCCCGATGGCGTCACCGGTAAACCGGACAAGACGGACGCTCATCCGCCGACCAGGAGTTGGTCGTGGACCACCCGGACCCCGGGTGCGGACCAGCCCACCCGCTCCACCTGGTCGCGTTCCCACCAGGAGCGGACCACCCCGGCGAGGACCAGCGTGTCGCCGTCCACCTCGACCGTCACCCGCTCGGCCCCGAGCGTACGCAGCAACGCACGCTGGACGTCCCGTCGCAGCCGGTCGGCGGCCGGCGGTGCCGCCGGCCGCACCTCGACCAGGTTGGTGATCCCCCGTACGCCGTCCAGCCGGCGCAGTTCCCCCTCGGCGGCGCGCCGCTGCCACCCGAACTCGACCTCGCCCCGAAGCATCAGCCAGCCGTTGGCGACGGTCACGTCCAGCCGTTCGGCGGGTACGAAGCTGTCCCACTCCAGCGCCCGACTGGCGGCGATGGCGATCTCACCGTCGGTACGCCCCGGTGTCCCCGGCAGCCGTACCTCGATCTCGTCGGCCACCGCGCGCACCCCGCGGACCCGTTGCGCGCACCGGGTCGCCGCCCAACTGTGGGCCGCACCGTCGACGAATCCGGTCAGGGTGACCACCCCCTGGTCGACGATCACGCCGATCTCGTTCGGTTGCAGCCGAGCGTCCCAGGCCAACTCGGCCAGGACCTCTCGCTGGATCCGCTGGTCGTCGCGGACATCCGCCGACGTGCTCATGGCATCCACCCCCGTACGGTCGCCGGCTCGCCTGCCGACGGTGCCGAACAGACGGGTGACGGCGGTTCACCCGATCCGGGTGAACCGCCGTCCGGGCGGAAGAGAGCGGCGGGTGACGAAGCCAACCCCCTTGGCTCCGCCACCCGCCGCTGGAGGGAGGAGGCAGGTTCAGATGTCGGTCAGGACGTCTCGGCGAGCGTCACGGTCGCCGACTTCTCGGCACCGTTCCGCTTGTACTGCACCTCGACCCGGTCGCCGACCTTGCCAGACTGCACCGCGCCGACCAGGTCGTCGGAGTCGTTGATCACCTTGTCGCCGAACCGGGTGACCACGTCGCCCCGCTGGAGGCCGGCCTTCTCGGCGGCGCTGCCCGGGGTGACCGAGGCGACCAGGGCGCCACCGCCCTCGGCCTGGTTGACGCCGACCCCGAGGGACGGGTGGCTCACCTTCTCGCCACGCTGGAGCTTGCCGGCGACGTCCTTGGCCTTGTTGCTGGGGATGGCGAACCCGACGCCGATGTTGCCGGTGCTCTGCCCGGAGGTGGCGATGGCGGTGTTGACGCCGATCACCTCACCCCGGGTGTTGACCAGGGCGCCGCCGGAGTTGCCGGGGTTGATCGGGGCATCGGTCTGGAGCAGGCCGGAGATCGAGCTGACCGCCTGGCTCTGCTGGTTCGGGTCCTGCTGCTGGCCCTCGCCGGCCCGGATGGTGCGGTCCCGGGCGCTGAGGATCCCCGAGGTCACCGAGCCCTGCAGGCCCAGCGGGCTGCCCAGGGCGAGCACCTGGTCGCCGACCTGCATGGCGTCGCTGTCGCCGAAGGTGGCCGGCTTGAGGTTGCTCACCCCGTTGGCCTTGACCACGGCCAGGTCGGTCTTCGGGTCGGTGCCGACGATCTTGGCCTCGGCGGTCTTGCCGTCGGCGAAGACGACCTGCACGGTGTCGCCGCTGGCGGAGGCGACCACGTGGTTGTTGGTCAACACGTAGCCGTCCGCGCTGAGCACCACACCGGAGCCCTCGCCGCTGTCGGTGGTGATGGAGACGACGCTGTCCTGTACGGCGGCGGCGATCTTCGGCAGGTCGGAGCCGTTGATCACCGGAGCGGCGGAGTAGGTGCGGGTGATGCCGCCGCCGTCGCCGTCCAGAGCGAGCGCGAGCGCGCCGCCCGCCACGCCGGAGCCGAGCATCAGAGCGAACACCGCGACGCCGGCACCGGCGAACTTGGCGATCCGGCCCGGCCGCGGCCCGGTGCCGGGGGGCGTGACCTGGGGGCCCCAGGGCGGTGCCGGCTGCCCCGGGTGCTGCGGCTGGTGCTGCGCGTGGTGCGGCTGGTGCGGCTGGTACGCCGCGCCCGGCAGGCCCCCGCCGGCCCAGCCGGACTGCTGGCCCCCGTACCAGGGTGCGCCGGGGTACTGGCCGGCGTTCGGCTGCGGGTAGCCGGGCTGGGCGGGCGCCGGGTGCCCGGACACCGGGTACTGCGGCGCGGAGGAGGTGGCGGCCGGGGGCTCGTACCCGGTCGGCTGGCCGACGGCCGGGGGCTCGTACCCGGTCGGCTGCTCGACGGCCGGGGGCTCGTACCCGGTCGGCTGCTCGACGGCCGGCGGAGTGCTGGCCGGCTGGCTGGCGTGCTCGGCGGGGAGGGCCGGGGTGACCGCGGTGGTCGGCGCGTCCGCGGACGCCGGGGCGACCGGGGCGGGGGTGGTGGGAGAGTCGGACTGCACGCGCTCGTCGCGCGGCAGCTCGGCGGTGGGATACGACGGCTCGGCGTCGGTGGGGGCCGGCCGGCGCTGCGGGTCGGACTCGAACTCGGTCATGGGACTACCCTCTCTCCGCCCTCTGCGATCAACCTGGAACCGTCCTGGAAGTTGGCTGAAAGTCACTCGCCCGCTCCGTCGTCCTGCGGCACCAGGGGTAGCCGTACCCGGAAGGTGGCCCCGCCACCCGGGGTGTCGCCCACCTCGACCATGCCGTGGTGGGCGGCGACCAGCGCCGCCACGATGGCCAGGCCGAGCCCGGTGCCGGTGTTGCCGTCGGCCCGCCGGGTCCGTGCCGCGTCCGCCCGGTAGAACCGCTCGAAGACCCGTTCCGCCTGCTCCGGGGAGAGACCCGGGCCGGTGTCGGCCACCTCCACCACGGCCAGGTTTCCCGTCTCGGCCCGCAGCCGCAGGCTGATCTCGGCGTCCGGCGGCGTGTGGGTCAGCGCGTTGGTCACCAGGTTGCCGATCACCTGGCGCAACCGCGCGTCGTCGGCGAAGACGACGAGCGGCCCGGAGCCGGGTTCGATCTCCAGCTCGATCCGCCGGTCCGGGGCCATCACCCGGGCGGCCTGCACCGCGTCCGAGGCGAGCACCGGCAGCTCCACCGGGGCGAGCGACAGCGGCCGCTCCCGGTCCAGCCGAGCGAGCAGCAGCAGGTCCTCCACCAGGAGCCCCATCCGGGCCGCCTCGTCCTCGATCCGGCGCAGCAGGCCGGCGGTCTGCTCGGGTGCCCGGGCCGCGCCCTGCCGGTACAGCTCGGCGAACCCCCGGATGGTGGTCAGCGGGGTACGCAGCTCGTGCGAGGCGTCCGCGACGAACTGCCGCATCCGCTCCTCGGAACGCCGGGCCCGCGCCTCCGACGCCTGTGCGGCGGCGGCCGCGTCCCGGGCGGTGCTCTCCGCCGAGCGGGCGGCGGTCTCCGAGGCCGCCCGGGCGGTGAACGCCGCCTCGATCTGGGTGAGCATCGCGTTCAACGCACGGGAGAGCCGGCCCAGCTCGGAGGTGGGCTCTTCCTGGCCCTGCTCCGGGTCGGGCACTCGGCGGGTCAGATCACCGCCGGCGATGGCGGCGGCGGTCCGCTCGATCTCCACCAGAGGCTTCAGGCTGGTCCGCACGATGGCCGCGCCCACCGAGGCCAGCATGATCAGCACCGCGCCGCCGACCAGCAGGTCGATCCAGACGAGCTGCTTGACCGCGCGGTCGACCTCGGTCAGCGGCTGGCCCACGGCCAGCACCGAACCGTCCGGCTGGGCGGCGTAGTAGACCCGCCAACGGGTGCGCCCGTCCTGGGACGGGACGGTCTTCGGCTTCCCCTCCAGGTCCTCGAAGCCCGCCCGGGTGGTGGGGAAGCTGGGCAACTCTTCGGGGCCGCTGTTCGTCTTGTCGTAGTACGGCCGGGACACCCTGTTTCCGTCGGCGAGTGAGACGACGTAGTCGCTGGGCAGCATCGCGTTGACCTCACCACTGCGCAGACCTGGGAGATATTGACCGAGGCCCTGCGTGGCCGAGCGGATCTGCCCGTCCACCTGCCCGACCAGGTAGTTGTGCAGGAAGTAGGCGGTCAGCGAGCTGATCACCAGCAGCGCCGCGGCGACCAGCGCGAGCACCGAGGCGACCAACTTGACCCGCAGCGGTACGCCCCGGAGCCGTCCCTTCGCCTGCTGGACCGCGTTCACGCCGCCGGCTTGCGCAGCACGTACCCGACGCCGCGCAGGGTGTGGATCAGCCGGGGCTGGGTGGTGTCGACCTTGCGCCGCAGGTAGGAGATGTAGGACTCGACGATGTTGTCGTCGCCCCGGAAGTCGTAGTTCCAGACGTGGTCGAGGATCTGCGCCTTGGACAGCACCCGGTTGGCGTTGAGCATCAGGTAGCGCAGCAGCTTGAACTCGGTCGGCGAGAGCTGCACGCGCTGCCCGGCCCGGTGCACCTCGTGGGTCTCCTCGTCCAGCTCCAGGTCGGCGAACGTGAGCCGGGACGGTGCCTGCTCGCCGGTGGTGGTGCGGCGCAGCACGGCGCGGATCCGGGCGGTCAACTCCTCCAGGCTGAACGGCTTGGTGACGTAGTCGTCGCCGCCCAGGGTCAGCCCGCGGATCTTGTCGTCGGTGGCGTCCCGGGCGGTCAGGAAGACCACCGGGGTACGCGTACCGCCCTCGCGGAGCATCCGGATGACCTCGAAGCCGTCCAGATCCGGCAGCATCACGTCGAGCACCACCAGGTCGGGCCGGTGGTCCTTGGCGGCGTTCAGGGCCGCGCTGCCGCTGGTCGCGGTGGCCACGTCGAAGCCCGCGAAGCGCAGGCTCGCGGAGAGCAGTTCGAGGATGTTCGGGTCGTCCTCGACGACGAGAAGTCGCGCCTCGGTCTGGGTAGCGGGCATGGGCCCATCATCGGTGACCTCACTGCGCCGGCGCTGGATGCTTCCTGCAAAAAGCCTGTGAGTCGCCGAGCCGCCCCGAGTCGGCCGGTGACCTCACCTCAGCGCAGCAGCCGGCGCAGGCCGTCCAACGCGCCGTCGAGCAGCCGGATCGCGGTACGCAGTTGGCCGTCGCTGAACTGCCGGGCCCGCGCGAGCCGGCCCACCTCGACGGTGAACGCGGACAGCCGCTGGTCGAGCTCGTCGAGCAGGGCGGCGCGCGGCCCTGCTCCCGGTGCGGGCCGGGGCGGCGGAGGCGGTGGCTCCCACCGGGTACGCCGGGTCTGCCGAGCGGCCTCGCTCAGCTCCCGCTTGAGGTCCCGCATCGAGCCACTCACCTCGCTGCGGATCTCGCCGGCCAGCGAGGAGAGGTCCGCCACCGAGGCGGCGATGTCCGCTTCGAGCGTGCTCAGCTCGCCGGCCCGCTGCCGAAGCTCGTCGCGGCCGGCGTCGGTGATGCCGTACGTCTTCCGCCCGCCGGCGGCGGTGTGACTGACCAGCCCCTCGGCCTCGAGCCGCTGCAGACGTGGGTAGATGGTGCCGGCGCTGGGCGCGTACAGGCCGAGGAACCGGTCCTCAAGCAGGCGGATCAGCTCGTAACCGTGCTTCGGGCCGTCGTCGAGGAGCTTGAGCAGATAGAGCCGGAGTCGGCCGTGGCTGAACACGGCGGTCACGGCTGCTCCTCCTGGTTGGCGTCCACCGGGCGGGCGAGCAGGGCGATGCTTCCCGATGTCGCGGACGCCCAGAGCCTACCTTCGCCCGCGCCGAGCACTCCCTCGCTGTTGGCCAGTGGGAACGTCGAGGTGTGGACCTGCGGAAATCCGCTGGTGATCCGGCCCGAGGCGGTGTGCAGCCGAACGGCGAGGTCGCTGTCCTCGCGGACCCGGACGGTGATGCTGCCCGAGATGGTGGTGAGTCGGATCTCGCTGCGCCGGGCGTTGTCCAGGTCGCAGGTGATGGCCCCCGAGACGGTCTGGACGTGCACCCGCTCGGCGGCGCTGCTGGCGAGGATCACCTCACCGGAGACCGTCTCCAGGGTGAGGTCACCGCCGACGCTGAGCGCCTCGACGGGACCCGACGTGATCTTCGCGGCAGTGCTGCCACGCAGGCCCATCAGGGTGATCTGGCCGGCGGTCACGTCGACCCTGGTCTGTTGGCGCAGCCCGGAGGCGACCAACGAGCCGGCGACCAGGCTCAGGTCGGCGAACACATCCGCCGGCACCGCGACGGAGACGTCCACCCGCGAATGGTGGGTGATCGCCCGGAACCACCGCAGGGCGTCCGCCCAGCCCCGGCCTCTCTCCTGGCGGATGAAGAGCCGGCCGTCCTGGTGGGTGACGAGGACGGGCCGCCGGCCGACCCGGGTGACGTCGACGCGGGCCGGGCCGTCGGCGGCGACCACGTTGAGCCGCCCGCTCACCAGGCGGACGTCCAGCCGGGTGACCGGGCCGTCCACGGTGAGCCGTTGCGGGCTGTCGACCGTCCATCCGGTCATGGCGTCCTCCTCGCGACGACGCGCCCACGCGCGTCCGACGAGCAGACACTAACGCGATACATCGCGACTGCACAAGATTGACGCGAGGCCGGGCGAACGCCGGAGACGGTGCCGCCTCCGAGCCATGACTTCGACTCGGAGGCAGCCTGCTCAGGCAGGGCCGGCCGCGCCGCCGGCGGGCGTCGTCAGGCCGCCAGGTCCAGGTCCCGTCCGGCGTCCGTCGTCGGTGCGACCACCGCCGGCCCGGCCGCCGAGGTCAGGGTGGGCACCGCGTGCAGCCGGGTCCGCGGCACGGCACCCGTCGAGGGCACCAGGTGTACGGCGGACTCGGCGGCCCGGGCCAGCAACCGCCGGTCGGCGTCCCGGGCCGGGTGCAGCGCGGCGGCGATCGTCACCGAGACCACCAGTTCCCGGGCGGCCACCACCCGGGCCACCGAACGCAGCAGCGTGTCCGCGCCGAGGAACGCGGCGGCGGTGGTGGTCGCGCCGGTGGCCTCGCACCGGTAGCGGAGCCGCAGCGGCACCACCGGGCTGCCCGTGTCGATGGCGGCCTGGAACATCGCGGGCCGGAACCCGCCGCCCGGACGGCAGTCGGTCGCGTCGTCGCCGGCACACCAGGTCGTACCCTCCGGGTAGACCGCCACCGACCGGCCGGCGCGCAGCGCGTCGGCGACCCGGCGCACGGTGGCCGGCAGCGCCCGCGGCCGGGAACGGTCCACGAAGACCGTGCCCGCCGCCGCGGCCAGCAGGCCGATCACCGGCCAGGAGCGGACCTCCCGCTTCGCCACCATCCGGGTCGGTGCCACCGCCAGCACCGCGAGGATGTCCAGCCAGGAGACGTGGTTGGCGACCAGCAGCGCGCGTCGCCGGGGCAGTCGACCCCGGATCACCAGCCGGACGCCGAACGCCCGGGCGGTACCCCGGGCCCAGCCGCGTACCGCCGCCTGCCGCTCCGGCGCCGGCAGCACCAGCAGCAGCACCGCCAGGCCCACCCCGGCCAGCAGCATGCCGGCGGCGGCGACCAGCCGGAGCACCCGGCGGGCCACCGGCACCGTGGGTACCTCGCCGGCTGCCGGAAGGCACTCCTCGTCGCAGCCGGACGAGGGCCGCCAGAGGTCGTGCGGTACGGCGGTCACTGCTCCGCCCCGCCCAGGAAGTGCCGCAGGTAGCGCGGGTTCATCCGGTCCAGGGAGAAGAGCACGTAGAAGTCGGCGCACCCGAAGTCGGGGTCGTACGACGGCTCACCGCAGATCCACGCGCCGAGCCGCAGGTAGCCGCGCAGCAGTGGCGGCACCACGACGCGACCGGCCACCTCGGCGGCGGCGGCCGGGGCAGCGGCGGTGGCCGGCTCACCGAACCAGGGCCGCAGCGGGCGGACCCGCAGCGGCGGCGGTGCCAGGTGCCGGGCCTGGGCCTGGGCCCACACCTCGTCCACCGTCCGGCCACCGTCGGCCACCGGCACCGAGGCGCAGCCGCCGAGCCAGCGGGAACCGCGCAGGTGCAGGTACCGGGTGATGCCGGCCCACATCAGGTTGATCACCGCACCGGAACGGTGGTCCGGGTGTACGCAGGACCGGCCCGCCTCGACCAGGTCGCCGCGGAGCGGGTCGAGCGCGGTGAGGTCGAACTCGTCCTCGGCGTACCGCCGGCTGGTGCGCCCGGGTGGCAGCAGCCGGTACGTACCGACCACCTGGCCGGTGCTGTCCTCACGGACGATCAGATGGTCGCAGTGGGCGTCGAAGGGGTCCACGTCCAACCCGGCCTCGCCCGGGAGAAGGGTGGCGCCGAGCTCGGTGGCGAACACCTCGTGACGCAGGCGTTGCGCGGCCGCGACCTGGATCGGGTCGTCGGCGATCAGCAGGGTGTATCCGCTGGTCGTCAGAGGTGCGCCAGCGGCATGCAGAACGGCCATGGGATCTGTGTAAGTGCCCCGAGTTGCCATCCCCGGTGACCACCGGTGTCGATCGGGTGAACGCCGGCCGGCACCTCGGCGCGACCACCCGTTATGGCCCGATGCCGATCGTGCGAGGCTGCCGGACAGGCCCGGCGACGGCACCGGGCGTCCAGCCGGAGGTTGACGATGCGCATCGAGTCCCGCTACAACGGGCCGTCCGGCTCCGGCAACGGCGGCTGGAGCGCCGGGGTCTTCGCCGCCGAGGCCGGCGGAACCGGACCGGTCGAGGTGACGCTGCGCCGGCCACCACCGCTGGAGACCCCGCTGACGATGGTCGACGGCGAGGTCCGTGACCCGGCCGGCGAGTTGGTCGCCGAGGTCCGCCCGACCGGGGCGGTGGAGGCCGTCGTACCGCCGGTCGATCGGGCGACCACGGTGGCTGCGGCGACCCGCTACCCCGGCCTGGTCGAGCATCCGTTCCCGGACTGCTACGTCTGTGGCCCGCACCGGGCGGACGGCCTGCGGATCTTCCCCGGCCGCCTGCCGGACGACCGGACCGCCGCGCCGTTCCGGGCACCCGAGCAGGTCACCGGCGCCACGGTCTGGGCCGCGTTGGACTGCCCCGGCGGCTGGACGGTGCTCGCGCCGGGTCGCCCGTACCTGCTGGGCCGGATCGCCGCCGTGATCACCGCGCTGCCCGCGCCGGGCGACGAGTGCGTGGTGACCGGTGCGCTGATCCGCGCCGAGGGTCGCAAGGCGCTGGTGCACACCAGCCTGTACGGGCCGGACGGCGTGCTGCTCGGCGCGGCCCGGGCCACCTGGATCGCCCGCTGACCCACGCCGTCGTCCGCAGGGATGAGCCGCGTCCACCCCGAGACGGACCACGTTGTACGGACCGAGCCTGATTGACCTTGTTGCGCTCGACCGTCACGCTGTGCCACGGCGTACCTCGACGCCACGCACGGGAGGAGAACGATGACTGACGGGCAGCGAAGCCCCACCAGCGACGGTCAGATCGTGGTGTCCGGTCTGACCAAGCAGTACAAGAACGTGAGGGCGGTGAACAACCTGTCCTTCACCGTCGCGGCGGGGCGGGTGACCGGCTTCCTCGGCCCGAACGGTGCCGGTAAGACCACCACCCTGCGCATGCTGCTGAACCTGGTCACCCCGACCGCCGGTACGGCGACCATCAGCGGCCAGCGGTACGCCGACCTCGCCCAGCCGCTGCGGCACGTCGGCGCGATCCTGGAGGCGTCCAGCGCGCACAAGGGCCGCACCGGCATCAACCACCTGCGGGTGATCTGCGCGGCGGCCGGGCTGCCGAAGCAGCGGGCCGACGAGGCACTGGCCCTGGTCGGGCTGACCCCGGCCGCGAAGCGCAAGTTCAAGGGCTACTCGCTGGGCATGAAGCAGCGGCTCGGTATCGCCGCCGCGATGCTCGGCGACCCCCGGGTGCTGATCCTCGACGAGCCGGCCAACGGGCTCGACCCGGAGGGCATCCGGTGGATGCGTGGGTTCCTCAAGAACCTCGCGCACGAGGGCCGTACGGTGCTGGTCTCCAGCCACCTGCTGTCCGAGATGCAGCTGCTCGCGGACGACGTGGTCATCATCGCGGCCGGGCAGCTGGTCCGGCAGGGACCGGTCGACCAGGTCCTCGGGTCGATGGCGCAGGGTGCCCAGGTCCGGGTCCGTACCCCGCAGGCCGAGGCCCTGACCGCCGCGCTGAAGGCGCAGTCGGCCACCGTGGACGTCGACGAGCACGGCGTCCTGCTGGTCTCCGGGGTGGACGCTCCGACGATCGGCCGGTCCGCCCTGGCCGCCGGCGTGGAGCTGCACGAACTGACCACCGAACGGCCCGACCTGGAACGGGTCTTCCTGGAGCTGACGGCCGGAAAGGCGGACATCCGATGAACCTGGTCCGATCCGAGCTGCTCAAGATCCGTACCACCAACACCTGGTGGATCTTCGCGCTCATCTCGCTGCCGCTCTGGGCGCTCACCCTGCTGATCAACTGGCTCCAGGCCGACGCCCTGACCAGCGGGAACATCGGCGATGTCCCGCCCGATCAGGCCGACACCCTGGCGGCCGCGTCCAGTGCGGACGCGCTCTCGTCGAACCTCTTCACCACCGGGCAGTTCTTCGGGCTCATGATCGTGATGCTGCTCGGCATCATCGTGGTGACCAGCGAGTTCTTCCACCAGACGGTGACCACCACGTTCCTCACCCAGCCGCACCGCACCGCGGTGATGAGCGCCAAGCTGGTCGCTGCCGGCCTGCTGGCGCTGCTGTTCTGGCTGGTCACCACCGCGCTCAACCTGGTCGCCGGGTCGGCGGTCCTGAACGCGATCGGCGAGGGCTCGCAGCTGGGCAACGACGCGGCCTGGCGGGCGATCGGGTTGAACCTGCTCGCGTACCTGCTCTGGGCGGTGTTCGGCGTCGGCATCGGGGTGCTGATCCGCAGCCAGATCGGTGCCACCGTGACCGGGATCCTGCTCTACCTGGGCGGCTCGATCGGCGCCGCCGTGGTGATCGCCATCCTGGCCAACCAGTGGGGTGAGTGGATCAACAACCTCCAGCTGCTGGTGCCGTCGCTCGCCTCGTCGCTGATGGTCACCGGGACGGACATCCCCGGCAACCCGCCGCGCTGGGCCGGTGCCGCGGTGCTGATCGGGTACGCCGTTGTCACGGGCGTGGCCGGCACCCTGTTGATGCGTCGGCGCGACATCTCCTGACCGGTTGGACCGGGGTGGCGACGGCACGGTTGCCGCCCCGGCCCACTGGTCGGCCGCCCGGGCCGCCCCCGGCCCACTGGTCAGCCACCCGGGCAGCCCTGGCCTCCGCTGATCGGAACGCAGTGGCCGACCGGCGGGACCGGTTCCTGATCGGCCGGCGTGTGGCCGATCAGGACGCTGGTGGCCATGCTGCCGGCGAGCGCCGCCGCCAGGTAGAAGACCACCATCCCGCCAAACGCCCAGCCGAAGTGCCGCCGCCAGCTCTGCTCTCCGGCCAGCCCGGCGAGCAGCAGGCCGGCGACCGGGAGCACCGCGTTGAGCACCAGCCCGGCGGTCAGCAGGGCGTCGGTGGTCGCGCCGAACGCCCGCGCCGCGTCGTGGGTCGGCGTGTACGGCGTGGACGTCCGCCGGACCAGGCCCACCACGAGCAGGAACGGCACCCCGTAGAGCCAGGCGAAGAAGAGCCCGCCGAGGCCGAGGCGCTTCACGAGCGACCCAGGTACACGCCGGCCACGAGCGCGCAGGCCACGCCGCTGACGACCGCGGACAGGGTGCCGGACAGCACCACCGAGGAGATCCGGCGGACGAGCAGGGCGGTGACCGCCGCCGTCACGATCAGCAGCCCGACCAGCACCGGCGCACCCCCGAACAGCCCGACCAGCAGCAGCTTCTCCAGCGGCGACAGGCAACTGAACATCGCCGTACAGTCGTCCTGCGGCGCGCTCGGCACGCTCAGGGTGCCCACCGCCAGGGCCGCGACCACCGTGGCGTACCAGCCGAACGCCACCGCCATGCTCCGGCCGTAGTTGCTTCGTACCCCCGTTGGATCCATGCCGGCGATCCTGCCAAGCACCGCCCGCGCGGACATCCGTACCGGTACTCAGTCGCAGGCGGTGACCGCCGTAGCAGTCATCGAAAAACCCCGCAGCACTTGCTGAACTTCTGGCATCTTCTGTGAAACGGACCACGCGACCGAGGCGGAAATGCCTGCGGGATCCGTACGGCGTAGCCTGGGAGCCGTCCAGTCCGCGCTCGGAACCGGGCGCGACGGCACCGCGTGACACACAAACCCGCGTGAAAGAGGCGATTACCGGCCGTGTCGACCCAGCAGACTTCGCAGGAGAACCCACTGGCGGGTTTCGGCCCGAACGAGTGGATCGTCGAGGAGATGTACCAGCGCTACCTCGCCGACCCAACGAGTGTCGATTCAGCCTGGCACGACTTCTTCGCCGACTATCGACCAGCGCCGGGCGCCGGCACCCCCCGTGGGGGTGACTCGAAGGGCGCACCGGCCGCCGCACCCGAGCCGGACGGCCAGCCGGAGCCGGCCGCAGAGGTCAGCCAGCCGAGCGCCAAGACCCAGCCGGCGACCGCCAGCAAGCCGGCCGCCGCCAAGACGGCATCCAGCACGCCGGCCGCCGCACCGGCCCCGGCGAAGGAGGCACCGGCCAAGCAGGCCGCGAAGCCCGCCGCGCCGACCGTCGACGGCCCACAGACCACCCCGCTGCGCGGTGTCGCCGCGAAGATCGTCCAGAACATGGACGCCTCGCTGAGCGTGCCGACCGCGACGAGCGTGCGCGCGGTCCCGGCGAAGCTGCTGGTCGACAACCGCATCGTGATCAACAACCACCTCGCCCGGGGGCGCGGCGGCAAGGTCAGCTTCACCCACCTGGTCGGCTACGCGCTGGTCCGGGCGCTGGTCCAGCACCCCGAGATGAACAACTCCTTCGCCGAGGCCAACGGCAAGCCGGCGGTCGTCCGCCCGGCGCACGTCAACCTCGGCATCGCGATCGACCTGGCCAAGCCGGACGGCTCCCGCAACCTGGTGGTCCCGTCCATCAAGGCCTGCGAGCAGATGGACTTCCGGCAGTTCTGGCAGGCGTACGAGGACGTGGTCCGGCGGGCGCGGCGCAACGAGCTGACCATGGAGGACTACTCCGGCACCACGATCTCGCTGACCAACCCCGGCGGCATCGGCACCGTGCACTCGATGCCGCGGCTCATGCAGGGGCAGAGCGCGATCATCGGTGTCGGCGCGATGGAATACCCGGCTCCCTACCAGGGCATGTCCGAGACCACCCTCGCCGAGCTGGCGGTCAGCAAGATCATCACGCTGACCAGCACGTACGACCACCGGATCATCCAGGGCGCGCAGTCCGGCGAGTTCCTCAAGGTGATGCACGAGCTGATCCTGGGTGAGCACGGCTTCTACGACCAGATCTTCACCTCGCTGCGCATCCCGTACGAGCCGGTGCGCTGGGTCCGTGACGTGGCCGTCAACTCCGAGGGTCAGATCAACAAGACCGCCCGGGTGCACGAGCTGATCCACGCGTACCGGGTGCGCGGTCACCTGATGGCCGACACCGACCCGCTGGAATTCACCATCCGCAAGCACCCCGACCTGGACGTACTCCAGCACGGGTTGACGCTGTGGGACCTGGACCGCGAGTTCCCGGTGAACGGCTTCGCCGGCCAGCAGCGGATGAAGCTGCGCACCATCCTCGGCGTGCTGCGGGACTCCTACTGCCGTCGGGTCGGCATCGAGTACATGCACATCCAGGACCCGGAGGAGCGGCGCTGGATCCAGGAGCGGATCGAGCGCAAGTACGAGAAGCCGTCTGCAGACGAGCAGAAGCACGTGCTCAACCGGCTCAACGCCGCCGAGGCGTTCGAGACCTTCCTGCAGACCAAGTACGTCGGCCAGAAGCGCTTCTCGCTGGAGGGTGGCGAGTCGCTGATCCCGCTGCTCGGCGAGGTGCTGGAGTCCTCCGCCGAGGGTGGGCTGGACGAGGTCGTGATCGGCATGGCGCACCGGGGTCGACTCAACGTGCTGGCCAACATCGTCGGCAAGCCGTACGAGAAGATCTTCTCCGAGTTCGAGGGTCACCTGGACCCGCGCTCGACGCAGGGCTCCGGCGACGTGAAGTACCACCTGGGGCAGAACGGCAAGTTCACCACCCCGGACGGCGAGCACGCCGTCAAGGTGTCGCTGGTGGCCAACCCGTCGCACCTGGAGGCCGTCGACCCGGTGCTGGAGGGCATCGTCCGGGCCAAGCAGGACCGGATCGACCTCAAGCTGGAGGGCTACACCGTGCTGCCGCTGGCGGTGCACGGTGACGCCGCGTTCGCCGGGCAGGGCGTGGTCGCCGAGACGCTCAACCTGTCGCAACTGCGCGGCTACCGCACCGGTGGCACCGTGCACGTGGTGGTCAACAACCAGGTCGGCTTCACCACCGCCCCGGAATACAGCCGCTCCAGCCTCTACAGCACCGACGTGGCCCGGATGATCCAGGCGCCGATCTTCCACGTCAACGGCGACGACCCGGAGGCCGTGGTCCGGGTGGCCCGGCTGGCCTTCGAATACCGGCAGGCATTCAACAAGGACGTCGTGATCGACATGGTCTGCTACCGCCGGCGCGGGCACAACGAGGGCGACGACCCGTCGATGTCCAACCCACAGATGTACAAGATCATCGACTCGAAGCGCTCGGTCCGCAAGCTCTACACCGAGGAGCTGATCGGTCGCGGCGACATCACCGTGGAGGACGCGGAGGAGCTGCTGCGCGACTACCAGGCGCAGCTGGAGAAGGTCTTCAAGGCCACCCGGGACGCCGCCTCCGCGCCACGACAGCTCAACCGGCCGCGCCGCGAGGAGGAGCCGGAGCCGCAGGTCGACACCGCCACCGACGCCGCAGTGGTCAAGGCGATCGGCGAGGCGCACATCAACCTGCCGGAGGGCTTCACCCCGCACAAGCGGATCCAGCAGCTGCTCGACCGGCGGTCCAAGATGTCCGTCGAGGGCAACATCGACTGGGGCTTCGGCGAGATCATCGCGCTCGGTTCGCTGCTGCACGACGGGGTGACCGTCCGGCTGGCCGGTCAGGACTCCCGCCGCGGCACCTTCGTGCAGCGGCACGCCTCGGTGGTGGACGCCCGTACCGGCGACGACTACCTGCCGCTCAAGTCGCTCACCAACGACGGCGAGCGCTCCCGGTTCTTCGTGCACGACTCGCTGCTCAGCGAGTACGCCGCGATGGGCTTCGAGTACGGCTACTCGGTGGAGAACATCAACGCGCTGGTCGCCTGGGAGGCCCAGTTCGGTGACTTCGTCAACGGTGCCCAGTCGGTGATCGACGAGTTCGTCTCGTCCGGCGAGGCGAAGTGGGGCCAGCGCTCCGCGGTGACCCTGCTGCTGCCGCACGGCCACGAGGGCCAGGGCCCGGACCACACCTCCGGCCGCCCGGAGCGGTTCCTGCAGATGTGCGCCGAGGACAACATGCGGGTGTCCATTCCGACCACCCCGGCGAACTACTTCCACCTGCTGCGTCGCCAGGCCCTGTCGCCCAAGCGCAAGCCGCTGGTGGTGTTCACGCCGAAGTCGCTGCTGCGGCACAAGCTCTGCGTGTCGTCGGTGGAGGACTTCACCACCGGCACCTTCCAGCCGGTGCTGCGCGACACGGCCGCCCCGGCCCCGGAGGCGGTCAAGCGGGTGCTGCTCTGCTCCGGCAAGATCTACTACGACCTGTTCCAGGCCCGGCAGGAGCGCGGCGTCACCGACACCGCGATCATCCGGATCGAGCAGCTCTACCCGATGCCGGTGGAGGAGATCCGGGCCGCCCTGGCGCAGTACCCGAACGCGGAGGACTTCGCCTGGGTGCAGGAGGAGCCGGCCAACCAGGGCGCCTGGTCGTTCGTCGCGCTCAACCTGCTGGAGCACCTCACCGACGTCCGGCTGCGGCGGATCTCCCGTCCGGCCGCGGCCGCCCCGGCCGGCGGTTCGGCCAAGACCCACGAGGTAGAGCAGAACGCCCTGATCGAGGCAGCCCTCCCCCGCCCGTAAAAAACACCCGCAACAAAAACGCCGGTCCCGTCCCGCCCCAAGCGGAACGGGACCGGCGTCTTCCCCACCC